>SLSJ01000099.1 GCA_007130525.1 Ectothiorhodospiraceae bacterium
ACGGAAAACGGAAAACGTAACACCGCGCCCGCAAAGCGGGCGCAACCACATAATCACTCTTTCAATCCGATCACGATATCCATCACATTCGTGCCCGTGGGACCGGTGCGGAGGAGGTCCCCGGAGGCGTCCAGAAACGTGCCGCTGTCAGCCGCTTCCAGGCAGTCATCCGGCGCCAGCCCGGCCTGGCGGCCGCGAAACACCGTCTGTGTATCCACCACGGCTCCGGCATCCTCGCCGGGCCCATCCAGGCCATCGGTTCCCGCCGCCAGCAGCCATACGCGCTCCTGCCCCTCCAACACCATGGCCGCAGCCAGCGCCAGGGCCTGAGCCCGGCCGCCCCGTCCCGGTTCCGGCGGCAGGCTGACGGTAGTCTCGCCTCCCCATACATGCAACGATGGCGGTCCGTCAATGAGCGTCCGGGCCACCATTTCCCCGGCAGCCAGCGCGTCCCCGCGCAACAGCTCGCGGTGATTCAACACCCGCAGATCGCGCCGGCTTGCGGCGTCGACCACGGCCTCACGGGCCCGCGCGTTACTGGCGACGATTTCTCCGCTGATCGATGCAAACACCGGGTCCCCGGGTCCCGGCGCGTCCGGAATACTCGCAGCAGCCAGTCGCACCCAGTCCGGAACTCCATCAGGCAGCGGCCGCGGAGCCGGCGCTGCCGTCAGCATTCCGGAACCGATCACGCCTGGATCGTCACCGGGCACATCCGAGATGAGCAGCAGGCGCACAGGTCGCCCGCGCAGCCGCAGGGCCAGCCTGCCGCCCTTGACCAGGGATACCGAACGGCGCACCGCGTTGACCGCGGCGATATCCATATGCCGCGACAGCAACCATTCGTTCAATTCACGCAGATGGGATTCGCCAAACCCGTCGGGGAGCCATTCCACCAGGCTGGACGCACCACCCGAGACAAGAGCCAGCAGTGGGCGACCGGTGGGCAGTTCATCGAGAAAATCCAGCAGTGCCTTGCCGGCCTCCAGGCTGGCGGCATCCGGTATGGGATGGGACGACTGCAGGCAACGAAGGCGCTCGTCCTGTGCCAGGATGGCAGACAGGCTGCCGCGCCTGGTAATGACAAGACCATCCTTTATCTGCGGCCCGAGCAAGTCCATGGCTCCGCGCACCATGCCGTCCGCCGCCTTGCCCATCGCCAACAGCGAGAGATCACCGGACAGCGGGGCGAATTCCAACGCGCGCCGCACGCACGGTCGGCCGTCAACGGCGTTCACCGCTTCACGAAAAAGGGACTCCAGCAATCCACGGTGGCTCACGAGGAATCTCCCGGCCATGGCTGCAACCGACGGCGGGCCCGCATCGGATTCCTTAAGGCTTAACCCTACACTGCGTCCAGCGCCCGCTCCAGATCCGACTGGACATCCACGGTGTCCTCCAGGCCCACCGATATCCGTATCAGGCCTTCGGTGATGCCCGACAGCGCCCGCTGCTCTTCCGTGATGCGGCCATGAGTAGTGGTGGCCGGGTGGGTGATGGTTGACTTGAGATCCCCCAGGTTGGCCGTTATGGACAGCAGCCGGGTGCTGTCGATCAGGCGCCAGGCAGCGGCACGACCGCCGTCGACCTCAAGTGACACGATGCCACCGAAGCCCCGCTGCTGCCTCGACGCCAGCGTATGCTGCGGATGATCGGGAAGTCCCGGATAATTGACCTTCAGCACCTTGGGATGCGTCTGCAACCAGTCGGCCAGCGCCATGGCATTGTCACAATGGGCGCGCATGCGCAGACTCAGGGTTTCCAGGCCCTTGATGAACACCCAGGCATTGAACGCGCTCATGGTGGGTCCCGCGGTACGCAGGAAACCGTACACCTCCTCACCGACGAGCCGCCTGTCGCCGATCACCGCACCGCCCACGCAGCGCCCCTGCCCGTCCAGGTACTTGGTGGCCGAGTGGATGATCACATCCGCCCCCAGTTCCAGCGGTAGCTGCAACGCCGGTGTACAGAAGCAGTTGTCCACCACCAGCAGGCAGTCATGGGCATGTGCCAGATCGGCCAGCCGGACGATATCCGCCACTTCGGTAAGCGGGTTGGACGGCGTCTCCACGAACAGCATGCGCGTCGCCGGCGTGATTGCCTGCTCCCAGGCCTGGTAGTCCGTCAGCGGGACGAAGCTGGTTTCGACGCCGAAGCGCGGCAGGATATTGCAGAAAAGCGACGTGGTGGTGCCGAATATGCCGCGCGAGCTGACAATGTGATCACCGGCCGATAGCACGGTCATGCAGGTGGCGAGTATGGCCGACATGCCGGATGCGGTGGCGACGCAGGAATCTCCGCCCTCCAGAGAAGCCAGGCGTTGTTCGAAGGTTCGCACGGTGGGGTTGCTGAAACGCGAGTAGATGTTGCCCGTTTCATCGCCGCAGAAGCGCGCAGCCGCCTGCGCCGCGTTCTCGAATGTGAAGCTGGACGTCAGAAAAAGCGGTTCCGACTGCTCCTGCTCGTTGGTGCGCACCTGTCCCGCCCGCACCGCCCGGGTGTTGAATCCGTACTCTTCATCGTCGAACTGGGACATCTGCAACCTCTCTGGCCCCACGGACCGCAGCGATGCCGATGGACGCGATGGCGGGCTTGACGGGAGCAACGATCATGACGCATGAAAAAACCCGCTTCCGGCCATTGCAGGAAAGCGGGTTTATCCGTCTCCGCTTTAGCTGTGTTTTGCGAGACCGCCGCTCCTCAACCGGGAGGGCAGGCCTCACAGCGCCCGCAAGCTGAAATCAAATCAGCGCCTTGACAAACCTTAAGAAACGCCCGACAGCTTGTCAATCATGGCCGCGAGCCGCGCCCGGGGGCTTCGTCAGGCATCGTCCAGCTGTTGCGCGAGATCGGTCATCGTATGCCGGCTGTTGTTGCCTTGCTCCCTGGCGGTATCACAACGATGGCGCTCGAGGTTTTCCAGGTAGGCGTCGGTAACGTCGCCCGTGATGTACTCACCGTTGAAACAGGACGCGTCGAACCGCTTGATGGAGGGATTGCCGTGACGCACGGCTTCCACCAGGTCTTCCAGATCCTGGTATATCAGGCGGTCGGCGCCGATAATCCGTCCCACTTCGTCGTCCGTGCGGCCATGGGCGATCAGCTCATGGGCGCTGGGCATATCGATACCATAAACGTTGGGATAACGAACCGCCGGCGCCGCCGAGGCGAAGTAGACTTTCTTGGCGCCTTCGTCACGGGCCATCTGAATGATCTGCTGACAGGTGGTGCCACGGACGATGGAGTCATCCACCAGGATCACGTTCTTGCCCTTGAATTCCAGACCGATGGGATTGAGCTTGTGGCGAACGGACTTCCGGCGCTGGGTTTGACCGGGCATGATGAATGTGCGGCCGATATAACGGTTCTTGATAAACCCTTCACGGTATTTCACGCCCAGCGCGTGGGCCATCTCGAGGGCGGCGGTACGACTGGTGTCCGGCACCGGTATGACCACGTCGATGTCATGGTCCGGCCATACCCTGAGGAGCTTGGCGGCAAGCCGCTCGCCCATGCGCAGTCGCGCCTTGTACACCGCCACGTCGTCGATGATCGAGTCCGGGCGCGCCAGATAGACATGTTCGAACAGGCACGGCGCAAGAATGGGGTTGTCCGCGCACCCGCGAGCATGGAATTCGCCGTCCTCGGTGATGAACACCGCTTCCCCCGCGCCCAGTTCACGAATCAGGCGGAATCCGAGCGTATCCAGCGCCACGCTCTCGGAAGCGACCGCATACTCGGGACCGGCCTCCGTCCGGCGCTCGCCGACACAAACCGGACGAATTCCGTATGGATCACGAAATGCGAGCACACCGTGACAATTGATCATGGCGACTGCGGCATAGCCCCCACGGCAACGGCGGTGCACGGCGGCAACCGCGTCGAAAACGTCGTCCGCCGTCACGTTCAGCTTGCCGCTTTGTGCCAGTTCATGGGCAAGGATGTTGAGCAGGATCTCGGAATCGGATTCGGTGTTGATGTGTCGCAGATCCTCAAGGAACAGCTCTTTCTTCAGAGCTTCGGCGTTGGTCAGATTACCGTTATGCGCCAGGCTGATGCCGTAGGGGGAATTCACATACAGGGGCTGGGCTTCCGCGGAACTCGAACAGCCGGCCGTGGGGTAGCGCACATGACCAATGCCCATGTGGCCGCGTAACTGCAGCATGTGCTCCTGGCGAAACACATCACGCACCAGGCCGTTGTTCTTGCGCAGGTACAGGCGGCCCTTTTCGTAGGTCATGATACCGGCTGCATCCTGTCCGCGATGCTGAAGTACCGTCAGGCCGTCATACAATGCCTGATTGACCGGACCACGGGCCACAACACCGATTATGCCGCACATAGCGTCTATCCACCTCGATCCGTCCCGGCGCGCTCAGGCGCCGTCCTCATCTTCCGCGACCTGATCCTCGCAGAAATCCTGCCAGTATTCCGGGGCCGGCGTCCCCTCGAGTCCTTCCGCATCACTGTTCAGTGGTGAATAGACCATTCTCCCCTCCATCCATTCCTGTACGCCAATACGGCACACCCAGGGCTGGATCTGCTTTACCATCAGCGACTCCTGCCACCAGCTTTCGCGAGGCAGCGCGGTCAAGCCGGCGGCGAGCACCAGAATGGCCACCACGAGCAGGCCTCGCGCGATACCGAAGAAGATGCCGAGAAAACGATCGGTACCGGAGAGCCCGGTTTTTCCAACCAGTTGGCCGACGAGAAAATTGAGCAGGGCCCCCACCAGCAGCGTGGTCACGAATAGAGCGGCAAACGCCGCTACCAACCGTATGCTTGGCGATGCAATGTAGTCGTCCAGATGCAGAGACAGGGGCTCAGCGAAGCGCAAAGCTATCCAGAACGCGGCAATCCAGACCACGAGCGAGAGGAATTCACGCACGAAGCCTCGAATCACGCTGATCAGAGCGGACAGGGCGATAACCGCGAGTATGGCGTAATCAAGCCAGTTCATGCATTTCCGGGGTAGCGTCTGCCGAACCCGAGCCGAAAAACTCGCGCGGCCCGCGGGAAGATGCCGCGGGCACGGCGGGATCAAGGGCGCAGATAGTAGCAGAGCCCCCCGGGCCGGGAAAGTCGACCGGTTCACTCTTCATGGATGAGAAACCACAATGCCGTCCAGCTCCGCGCGCTCACGCAGGTGCTCGAGCAACTCCGTGGCCTCGGACCGCTCAACCACGGGCCCCACCCGCAGCCTGTAGATGGCGCCGTCACCCACCTGCGACTCTTCAACGAACGCTGCGAATTCCTTTTCCCGAAGCTCGTCGCGCAGTTTGACGGCGTTGTCACGACTGCGAAAACTGCCCACCTGCACCGCCCAGGAGGCGAGTTCCGGAGTCGCGGGCGCGCCAGCTTCCCGCTCATCCTCGGCCGCGAGTTCCGGCGGTGGTTCGGGCTCCGGCTCGGGTTCAGGTTCGGGTTCTGCAACGACCTCATCGTCCGCCTCCGCTTCCATGCGAGGCAATTCCGCGGGTGGCTCCGACGTCGGTTCCGGCTCCGGTGCGCGCACTTCAGCTTCCGGCTCATGTACCGGAATCCGCTCCAGTGCTGGCGAGGCTTCCTCTTCCGGTGGCTGTGCAGGCTGCCCGGAAACGGGAGAATCCGGGCGAGGCGGAATTTCCATGGGCACGTCCAGGTTCCGGTGCTCCACGGGACCACGCAGAAGCATTGGGAGGAAAATCACTGCCAGGGCAACGATCACCACGGCACCGATCACCCGCTGCTTGTGCCGTTGTTCCACGTCCTGCTTCCTCCGTCGTTATGAATGATCAGGCTGCTGTACTGGCAATGCGGTACCGCAACACCTCTTCAACAGTCCGGAACGAACCGAAAACCACCACCTGATCGCCGTCACGAAGGCTGGCGTTCAGAACCGGCAGCAAGCTGGCTGCCTCCCCGGCCCCCAGCACCCTGCCCGCAGGCAGACAGCTTTGTAACTCCTCCGGCGACCAGGTATCGGCCTCCGGCAACACCAGAAGATACCACCCGTCCATCAGATCCCGTAACGGCGCGAGAACGGCCTCCCGATCCTTCCGTCGCATCAAGGCCACTACCGCCAACCGGCGGCCCAGCGGGCGATCCCGATTCAGGGTATCCGCCAGCACGCGGGCACTGTCGGCATTGTGAGCCACATCCAACAGCCATTCCACCGCTCCCGGCAGACGCTGAAGTCGGCCATCCAGCCTTCCCGCCAGTAGACCCCGTCGAATAGCCGTTGCGGAGACCGGCAGCCTGCATGCGATCTCTCTCAGGGCAGCAACGACTCCCGCCGCATTGGCGTACTGGACGCGGCCCGGTATCCCCGGCTCTGGCAGGGTCGAATAGCTGCCCGCAACCCCCTGCCAGTCCCAACTGCCGTCTTCGTTGACCGTCCAGGTATAGTCGCGTCCGGCCTGCAATAGTGGTGTGTGAAACCGATGCGCCACCTCGGAAATACTGGAGGGCATCAAGGCACCGGCGAAGACGGCCGGCCGATTCGGACGGAGGATACCCGCCTTTTCACGACCAATGGTCTCGGCATCGTGACCCAGCCAGTCGGAATGATCCAGCCCTACGGAAACGATGAGGGCGACGTCGGCATCAAGCAGATTGACCGCATCCAGCCGACCACCCAGCCCCACCTCCAGGATATAGACGTCCACGCCGGCCCTTCGAAACAGCCGGAAGGCGGCCAGGGTACCAAACTCGAAATAGCTCAGTGAGGTCTCGCCACGAGCCCGATCGATGGCCTCGAAGGCGTCCATCAACGACGCATCATCAACCTCGCGGCCGTTGATCCGGATACGTTCGTTATAGCGCAACAGATGCGGGGACGTGTATGTGCCGGTACGGTATCCGGCTGCCTGGAGTATGGCCTCCATGTAGGCGGCACATGAACCCTTGCCGTTGGTGCCGGCAATGGTGATGACAGGAACACCGGGTTCAAGCAGCCCCAGGCTGTCGGCAACCTCGCGGATGCGCTCCAGGCCCAGGTCAATGGTTCGGGAGTGCAGCGTAGCCTGCCAGATCAGCCATTCGTCGAGGGTCCGGAAACGCATGGGGACGTAGCCCGCCTCCCAGGCTCAGCCTGTCGCTTCCAGGCGCTTGACGTCCGGGGAAGGCTGGGCCGTAAGCATAGCCAATACGCGGACAAGTGTCTCGGTCATGCTGCGGCGATCCACAATCATGTCGATGGCACCATGCTCGAGCAGGAACTCGGCACGCTGGAAACCGGCCGGCAACGTCTCGCGAACGGTCTGCTCGATCACGCGCGGCCCGGCAAAGCCGATCAGGGCGCCCGGCTCGGCAATGTTGATATCGCCCAGCATGGCAAGACTTGCGGACACGCCACCCATGGTGGGGTCCGTCATCACGGATACGTAGGGAATCCCGGACTCCCGCAACTTGCCAAGGGCAGCACTGGTTTTCGCCATCTGCATCAGCGAGAACAGTGCTTCCTGCATGCGTGCGCCACCGCTGGCGGAAAAACAGATCAGGGGAACTCCCTGCTGAAGCGACGTATTGACGGCACGCACGAAACGTTCGCCCACGACGCTGCCCATGGATCCGCCCATGAAATCGAAATCGAAGGCGCAGGCGACCACGGCGAGACCGTTGATATGCCCTTGCATGACCACCAGGGCATCATCCTCCGCGGTCGCCTTCTGCGCCTGCGCCAGACGGTCACGGTATTTCTTGCTGTCGCGGAACTTCAGTACGTCCACGGGTTTTACGTCGTGGCCAACCTCCACCATGGAATTATCGTCCAGCAGGGCCTCAAGCCGCGCCCGGGCGGATATGCGCATGTGGTGTGCGCACTTCGGGCAGACTTCCAGATTGCGCTCGACTTCCGGACGATAGAGGACGGCGCTGCACCCTGGACATTTCGTCCACAGCCCCTCCGGGACGCTGCGGTTGCGCGCCTTCTCCGAGGCATCCGTCCGTATCCGCGACGGCATCAGCTTCTGGAACCAACTCATGATCCGGCCTTCTCCTGAGGCATGGTCGCCAGTGGGCTCATGCCGGCACCTCCGCCTCGGTATCCATCGCCTCGCGCATCGCGCGCAACAGCCCCGTCACATCCCGCAGCGTGGATTCGTCATCACCACCATGCTCCGCGATACGGCGGACCAGAACGCTGCCCACGATCACGGCGTCCGATGCGCGGCTCATCTTCGCCGCCATTTCCGGGGAACTGATGCCGAAGCCCACGCCCACGGGCAGCCCGGTAACGGCGTGAATCGAATCCACGCGCCCGGCGACGGTGTCCACATCCATTGTATCGGCACCGGTCACTCCCTTCAGCGACACGTAATAGACAAAACCGCGGGCGTTGTCACAAATCAGGCGAATGCGCTCCTCGGTGGTGGTCGGGGCGATCAGAAAAATGGGATCGAGTCCGGCCGCGGCGAGACAGTCGCTGAAATCGCCCATTTCTTCCGGTGGCATGTCAACGGTAAGCACACCGTCGACGCCCGCCGCCGCCGCCTCATCCGCGAATCGGCGGTGGCCCATGACCTCGATGGGATTCATGTACCCCATCAGCACCACGGGCGTGTCCGCATCGCGACTGCGAAAATCACGCACCATGGCCAGCACGTCATCAAGTCCGATGTGATGGGCCAGCGCCCGCTCGCAGGCCATCTGGATGACCGGACCGTCGCCGATCGGATCGGAGAACGGCACACCGATCTCCACGATATCGGCGCCGGCGTCCACAAGCCCGTGCAGCAGCGGAACAGTGAACCCGGGGTGCGGATCGCCGGCCGTCACGTACGGAATCAACGCTTTCCGGCGTGACGCCCGAAGCGCCTTGAAACGTGCCTCGATGCGGCTCATAGGGTAATGCCCTCGCGATTCGCCACTGTCTGCAGGTCCTTGTCGCCGCGCCCGGAGAGATTGACCACGATACTGCGACCGGGGCCCATTTCCCTTGCAAGTTGCCCGGCATAAAACAGCGCATGCGCGGTCTCCAGCGCCGGAATAATCCCTTCGGTACGGGTCAGTTCGTGAAAACCGGCCATGGCCTCGTCGTCGGTCACGGACGTGTAGACGGCGCGCTTGATATCCTTGAGCCAGGCATGTTCAGGTCCAACGCCCGGATAATCGAGGCCGGCGGAGATGGAATGGGTGCCCATGATCTGGCCCCACTCATCCTCCATGAGATAGGTGCGGTTTCCGTGCAGCACACCGGGCTTGCCGGCACACAACGGTGCGGCATGCTGTCCGGTGTCGATGCCGTAGCCGCCTGCCTCGACCCCGTGCAACTGCACCTCGGAGTCGAAAAGGAAGGGATGAAACAGGCCAATGGCATTGGACCCACCGCCCACGCAAGCAACCAGCGCGTCCGGCAACCGCCCTTCTTGCTCCAGGATCTGGTGCCGCGTCTCGCGCCCGATGATCGACTGGAAATCCCGCACCATCATCGGATAGGGATGTGGTCCGGCCACCGTGCCGATGATATAGAAGGTCTCGTCGACATTGGTGACCCAGTCCCGCATGGCTTCATTGAGGGCGTCCTTGAGCGTGCGTGTACCGGAAGTCACCGGCACCACCTCGGCACCGAGCAGTCGCATTCGAAAGACGTTGGGCGACTGCCGCTGGATATCCTCCGCCCCCATGTAGACCACGCACTCCATGCCGAGCCTGGCGGCCACCGTCGCCGTGGCGACACCGTGCTGACCGGCGCCGGTTTCGGCGATCACGCGACGCTTGCCCATACGCTTGGCAAGCAATGCCTGTCCCAGCGCATTGTTGATCTTGTGGGCACCGGTATGATTGAGATCCTCCCGCTTCAGGTAAATGCGGGCACCGCCGACCTTCTCCGTCCATCGCCGGGCCAGGTAGAGCGGCGATGGACGTCCCACGAACTGCGTGCAGTCGTTGTCGAACTCGGCGAGAAATTCGGCGTCGAGCCGGTAGCGCGCATAGGCCTCGGTCAGTTCCCGGATGGCAGTCATCAGCGTTTCCGGCACGAAACAGCCACCGTAAGGCCCGAAATGGCCGCTGGCATCCGGATAGCTGCTGAAGTCAATGGGTTCCCTTGCTGGCTCAGACATCGTCGACACGTTGAACCTCTCTGATGAATGCGGTCATGCGCTGGGCGTCCTTGATCCCGGGCGCACGCTCGACGCCGCTGCTGACATCGACCCCGTAAGGCCGGAACCTGGACACCGCTTCCCCGACATTCCCCGGCCCCAGACCTCCCGCGAGGATAATCGGGCCTCCCAGTCTGACCGGGATCGTATTCCAGTCAAATGTCGCACCGGTCCCACCCTGCTCGCCGGGGGCATGGCTGTCGAGCACGATACCGGCGGCATCGGGGAACTCACCGGCGTAGATCAGTGGATCCACGCTGCCGGCCATGGGCACCGCCTTGATGTAGCGCTTTCCGAAAGCCCGACAGAGTCCGGGCGGCTCCCGCCCATGAAACTGCAACAGGTCCAGGGGCACGCGGTCCAGAACCCGGTTCACCGCATAGCCGTCCGGGTCCAGGAACAGACCCACCGCGGTGACAAATGCGGGCAGGCGGGACACTATGTCGGCGGCAGCCTCCGGGTCGATGTATCGCGGGCTTTGCGGATGGAAAACGAGCCCCACCGCATCTGCCCCGGCCGCAACGGCCGCCGCGGCATCTTCATGCCGGGTAATGCCACAAATCTTGACCCGTGTCCGCAACGCTTTTCCTTTCAGTCAGACCGCGCGCACCCTGTGCCCGGCGAATGCCGGGAAGCGCCGCGCAGGGTCGGAGATGGTAACCCGCACCCCGGTATCACGCAAAGACGGGCGGAGCCGGCGGTGAAGGCAAACCGAACTCCCCGGGGTAGTCCACCGCAACCAGGTACAGTCCCGCCGCGGGCGCGGTCACCCCGCCACGGGCACGGTCACGCGCCCTGAGCACCTGCTCAGCCCAGGAGGGTGGATGGTCTCCGCTACCGATGGCCATGAGCACACCAGCGATGTTGCGCACCATGTGATGCAGGAATGCGTTGGCAGTGACGTCCAGGTAAATGAACGGCGCCTCCTGCCGAATCGCGATCAACGTCACCTCCCTGACAGCGTGTCGCGCCTGACAGCCGATGGCGCGGAACGAGCTGAAATCATGCTCGCCCACCAGGGTCTGTGCCGCCTCCTGCATGGGTTCCGCGTCGAGCTTCTTCCAGGTCCAGGCCACACGTCCCTGCAGAAGGCCCGGTCGGGTGGGCCTGGAGAGGATGACATACCGGTAGCTGCGGGCCACGGCGCTGTAGCGGGCACTGAACGAATCCGGCACCTTCCGCACCCAGGTCACCGCGATATCGTCCGGAAGTGCGGAGGTGGTACCGAGCAGCCAGCCATGCAGGGGACGCAGCGCAGGAGTATCGAAATGTACCACCTGTCCCAGGGCATGCACGCCGGCATCCGTGCGGCCCGCACAAGTAACGTTCACGGGCTGATCTGCGACCCCTGAAAGGGCGCGTTCAAGCGCAGCCTGCACGGAAGGCGCATGCCGCTGGGTTTGCCAGCCGGCATAACGCCGTCCGTCGTATTCGATACCCATGGCCAGGCGCATGGCAACCATCCCGTCACGTGGTCATTCCCGGCCGCGACCGGCGAGAAGCACCTGTTTCGCGGGAATCGCCGGCACAGCCTCCCCGGGCAGTCGGCAACCCCCGCAAACAACAGAAACGCGCCTGGCCGGGCACGGGCCCGGCCAGACGGAATAAGGTACAACTCACTGGAATCCCAGGGGAGTGGTCAGAATGGCCACGTCACCAAACCACTTGCCTGGCCCGCATATCTCACCGCCCTTCTACTACGCGCGCCGATCTGCTCGCTGTGCCGGGGCGTACTCCCTGCAGCCGGCTCGACGTAGTGTCAGCTACGCCTTCACCGTCTTCCGGTCCGTGCCCCCCGTC
>SLSJ01000236.1 GCA_007130525.1 Ectothiorhodospiraceae bacterium
CCAGCCGGCTCGACGTAGTGTCAGCTACGCCTTCGCCGTCTTCCGGTCCGTGCCCCCCGGCACAGCGGCATCTCGACGCCCTCGAGACGAACGGCGGTGAGATATGCGGGCTAGAATGGCAGTCCTTGCAAGAAACCCCGGCATCGGGAAGACACCGGGGTTTCTTCGTGCAGGGCAGATATGTTGCTCAGTCTTCGCTGCTGTCCAGGCCCGGCAGGCCGACGATATGGTAGCCTCCATCCACATGAACGACCTCGCCCGTGATGCCTCGAGCGAGATCGGAACAGAGAAAGGCCGCGGCGTTGCCCACCTCTTCAATCGTCACGTTGCGTTTCAGAGGTGCGGAGCGCGCGTTGTATTCGAGCATCTTGCGGAAACTGCCGATTCCGGCCGCTGCCAGGGTCTTGATAGGACCGGCGGAAACGCCGTTGACCCGTATCCCCTGCGGGCCAAGGTCAAACGCCATGTAGCGCACGGCCGCCTCAAGGCTGGCCTTGGCCAGACCCATGACATTGTAGGAGGGCAGTGCCCGTTCGGCACCCAGATAGGTCATGGTCAGCAGTGATGCCTGGTCAGACAGCATGGGTCGCAGCGCCTTTGCAAGGGCCACGAAGCTGTAGGCGCTGATGTCGTGCGACATGCGAAAACCTTCGCGCGTGGTATTGTCCACGAAGGAACCCTTGAGTTCCTGCTGGGATGCAAAGGCGATGGAATGAATCACGATGTCCACTTGATCCCAGTGGGCCTGGAGCCCCGAGGCCAGGCCGTCGAGGTCCTCGTCGCGGGTGACGTCCAACGGCAGGACGATTCCCGAACCGAGTTCTTCCGCCACCTTTTCAACGCGTGGTTTGAGTTTGTCACCCAGGTAGGTGAAGGCCAGTTCGGCGCCTTCCCGATGCATTGCCTGGGCAACGCCCCAGGCGATGGAACGATTGCCTGCCACGCCGGTGATCAATGCCTTCTTGTCGGCGAGAAATCCCATGGTCCCACTCCGTCAACTAAGGGGGCTGGTGCCGGGTTCGCCCGAAACCTCGACAGCAGATGCCCGTCTAAGCGATAGTCCGCAGCACCGCTCACGCAGGGCGTGCGGTTGACAGCCGCGGACTATACCGCATTCTTTCAGGTTTTGCCGTGCGCGCGGGTTGCGGTCACCGCCCCGGAACACCCGGGGTGATCGTTGCACCGACAACCCCAACGCCACCCGAGCCGGGCGCTGTCCCGGGCCGAAGGCGATGCCGTCAGCCAAGGAGACATCGGACACATGCTTTTCAACGGTCGGATCCTGCCCCTGTTGCTTTCCCTGTTCGCAGCGCCGGTCATGGCCGGAGAGCATGGCATCGCCCTGCATGGCGATCTCAGGTATCCCCCGAACTTCAGCCATTTCGAATACGTCAATCCAGACGCCCCCAGGGGCGGCAATGTGCGGCTATCCGCGCTTGGCACGTTCGATAGCCTGCACCCCTTCATTCTTCGCGGTGTGTCGGCGGCCGGCATGAGTCAGGTCTTCGATACGCTCACCGAACAGGCGATGGATGAACCCTTTTCGGAATACGGGCTGCTTGCCAGCCGCATCGAGGTGGCGGACGACAACAGCTGGGTGCGTTTCGAACTGCGCCCCGAGGCGCGTTTCCATGATGGCGAGCCCATCACCGTCGAGGACGTGATCTGGACCTTCAACAAGCTCAAGCAGGAAGGCCATCCCGCTTACCGCATGTATTACGCAGAGGTGCAGCGGGCCGAGAAGGCCGGCGATCACGCGGTCAGGTTTCACTTTGAAGGGACGGACAACGCCGAATTGCCCCTGATCATCGGGCAGATGCCCGTGCTGCCGCGGCACGACTGGGAGGATCGCGACTTCGCCCGCACACGCACCGATCCGCCGCTGGGAAGCGGCCCGTACCGGGTGTCCCGCGTGGATCCGGGCCGCAGCGTCACCTATGAGCGCGTGGACGACTACTGGGCGAAGGATCTTCCGGTCAATCGCGGCCGTTACAACTTCGACCGGATTCGGTATGACTACTACCGCGACGCCACCGTGGCCGTAGAAGCGTTCAAGGCCGATGAATATGACCTGCGACAGGAAAATATCGCCCGCAACTGGGCTACCCAGTACGATATCGCCGCGGTTCGCGACGGCCGTATGATCAAGGAGGAAATCTCCCACAGCATCCCCACCGGCATGCAGGCCTTCTTCATCAATTCCCGGCGCTCCAAGTTCTCCGACCCACGGGTGCGCAAGGCGCTCGCCTACGCGTTCGATTTCGAATGGACCAACCGCACTCTTTTCAACGATTCCTACGCTCGCACAACCAGCTTCTTCTCCAACTCCGAACTGGCATCATCCGGGCTGCCGGACGGCCGGGAACTGGAGATCCTGGAAAGCCTCGACGCCGAGCTGCCGGAGCAGGTCTTCATGGAACCCTACCAGCCGCCGTCCACTGACGGCGACGGTGGACTGAGGGCAAACCTGCGCAGGGCCCTGAATCTGCTGGGCGAGGCGGGCTGGGAGGTCCGAGGCAATACCTTGACGCACACGGAAAGCGGCGAGGAGATGAACTTCACCATCCTGCTGGACAACCCGGCCTTCGAGCGGGTGGTGCTGCCTTTCACGAACAATCTGAAACGCCTGGGTATCGAGGCCCGCGTTCGCACCGTGGACACCTCCCAGTACCAGAACCGTATGGATGAATTCGATTTCGACCTGACGGTTCAGCTTGTCGGCCAATCGCTGTCGCCCGGCAACGAACAGCGTGGCTACTGGAGCTGCGCAGCGGCGGAAACCCCGGGCAGCCGCAACTATGCCGGAGTCTGTGACCCGGCGGTGGATGCCTTGATCGAGCAACTCGTAAACGCCCGTGGCCGCGAGGAACTGGTGCATACCACCCGTGCCCTTGACCGAGTCCTGCTCTGGGGGCATTACGTGGTACCGCACTGGCACCTGCGCAGCTTCCGGCTGGTCTACTGGGCCAGGTTCGAACGGCCGGAAACCTCGCCCAAGTACAGCCTGGGTTTCGACACCTGGTGGATGAAGACGGAACAGGAATAACGGAACCCCCGCCCCCCTCATGC
>SLSJ01000123.1 GCA_007130525.1 Ectothiorhodospiraceae bacterium
GCACGTTCTCTGATCGCTATGAGCATGAGTTAGATGATTCCTCGCCTGGCCGGAACCGGCCGCGCTATGGATTGGATGGTAACGACGCAATCGAGTTCCCTGCAACAACGCACCATCCGGACAAAAGAAAGGGCGCCCAGAGGCGCCCTATTCTCGATTTTGGCGGAGCGGACGGGACTCGAACCCGCGACCCCCGGCGTGACAGGCCGGTATTCTAACCAACTGAACTACCGCTCCTCTTTGCATCCGCCTTCTGGTGGGTGGTGAGGGGATCGAACCCCCGACATTCGCCTTGTAAGGGCGACGCTCTACCAGCTGAGCTAACCACCCCGTTTTCGAGGTGCGCTAGTTTACTGCATCCTTAAGAGCCTTGCCAGCCTTGAAGCCCGGAACCTTGCTGGCCGGAATATGAATCGTCGCGCCGGTCCGCGGGTTGCGTCCGGAACGGGACGCCCGCTCACGAACGCTGAAGGTGCCGAAGCCCACGAGGCTCACCGTATCGTTTTCCTTGAGCGCGCGGGTGATGGCGTCGACAACGGCGTCAACCGCGCGTGCAGCAGACGCCTTGGAAAGATCGGCGGACTGGGCGACGGCTTCAATAAGTTCCGATTTGTTCATCCTGGTAATCCCCTTGATGTTGTTCTGAGTGGACAACTGCGAATCCCTGGTCAAAGACGCATCCAATGTACAAACTTTGCCCTGTTTCGGAAAGCTCGCCGTACTTTTCTGCGCATCCCGCAAGCAATCCGTTGGTGCGGGTGACCCCGCCGAGCGTGCCGCTGGGTGCCACTCGCGAAGCACTCTCAGTGTGCCGCCTGACGATGTAATAGACGTGCCCTGCGAAGGTAAGCAGCGGCGGACAGAAGTTGCACCCCTGCCCGCCACTGCCTTGCGTTATACCAAGGCGCTCGAAAGCGTGTCAATGAGCCCGCACGCCGCCCTGCTTCTTGCCGCGGCGGCTTTGGCGCTTCTTTCCGCTCTCGGCGTCATCGGCTTCGTCGACCTTTTCCGGCAACGGCGTCGGCGTTCGAAGCAACGCGGTTTCCAGGACCTCGTCAATCCAGCGAACCGGCTTGATCTCGAGACTGCCAATGATGTTCTTGGGTATCTCGGTGAGATCCTTGCGGTTTTCCTCCGGAATGATCACCGTGGTTATGCCTCCACGGTGCGCTGCCAGCAGCTTCTCCTTGAGTCCGCCGATGGGCAGCACTTCGCCGCGCAGGGTTATTTCACCGGTCATGGCAACCGTTGCCTTGACCGGGATCCCCGTCAGGGCCGAAACCAGGGAAGTGCACATGCCGGTGCCCGCACTCGGACCATCCTTGGGGATCGCGCCTTCGGGCACGTGGATGTGCACATCATTCTGGTGATGGAACTCAGGGTCGATACCCAGCAACCTGGCGCGACTGCGAACCACGGTCATCGCCGCCTGGATCGACTCCTTCATCACGTCGCCGAGCTGGCCCGTCTGGGTCAGGCGTCCCTTGCCGGGCACCACCGCTGCCTCGATGTTGAGCAGCTCACCGCCAACCTCCGTCCAGGCCAGGCCGGTGACGTGTCCCACCTGATCCTTTTCCTCGGCAATCCCGTAACGGAACCGGCGCACGCCCAGATACTTGTCGATGTTCTGGGTGCTTATCACCATCTTCTTCTCGCGCGGTTTGGTAACCAGTTCCTTCACCACCTTGCGGCAGATCTTGGCGATCTCCCGCTCCAGGTTGCGAACTCCCGCTTCCCGCGTGTAATGACGGATAATGTCGCGCAGCGCATTCTCACTGATGTCCAGTTCGCCCTCGCGCAGTCCGTTGGCTTTCATCTGCTTGCCCAGCAGATACCTCTGGGCGATGTTGACCTTTTCATCCTCCGTGTACCCGGGCAGACGGATAACCTCCATCCGGTCGAGCAACGGCGCGGGTATATTGAGCGTGTTCGCCGTGCATACGAACATCACATCGGACAAATCAACGTCCACTTCCAGGTAGTGGTCATTGAACGTGCTGTTCTGTTCCGGATCCAGCACTTCCAGCAGGGCTGAAGCCGGATCACCACGGAAATCCATGGCCATCTTGTCGACTTCGTCCAGCAGGAACAGCGGATTCCGCGTTCCGGCCTTCGCGATGTTCTGCACGATCTTGCCGGGCAGGGAGCCAATGTAGGTACGGCGGTGCCCACGGATCTCGGCTTCATCGCGCACGCCGCCCAGGGACATGCGCACGAACTTGCGGTTGGTGGCGCGTGCTATGGACTGCCCCAATGAGGTCTTGCCGACGCCGGGCGGACCCACCAGACAGAGGATTGGACCCTTGAGCTTGCGCACGCGCTGCTGCACGGCAAGATACTCGACAATCCGCTCCTTCACCTTCTCCAGGCCGTAGTGATCGGCGTCCAGCACGCCCTGAGCCTTGTTCAGGTCATGACGGACCCGCGAACGCTTCTTCCATGGCACGGAAGCCAACCAGTCGATGTAGTTGCGGACAACGGTCGCTTCAGCGGACATGGGCTGCATCATGCGCAGCTTGTTGAGCTCGGTCTTCGCCTTGCTCTTGACATCCTTGGGCATGCCGGCCTTCTCGATCTTCTGTTCGAGTTCCTCGGCCTCGTTGGGCATGTCCTCCAGATCACCCAGTTCCTTCTGGATCGCCTTCGCCTGCTCGTTGAGGTAGTACTCGCGCTGGCTTTTCTCCATCTGCTGCTTGACGCGGCCGCGAATCCGCTTCTCGATCTGGAGGATGTCGATCTCGCCCTCGATCAGGCCCAGCAGGTGTTCCAGGCGATCACGCACGTCCTCGATTTCGAGGATGGTCTGCTTGCCATCAATCTTCAGGGCCATGTGCGCGGCGATCGTATCCGCCAGGCGACCGGGATCATCAATGCCCGCCAGTGAGGACAGAATCTCCGGCGGCACCTTCTTGTTGAGCTTCACGTACTGATCGAATTGGTTCATGACCGAGCGGGCCAGCACCTCGACCTCGCGGTCGTCGCTGTAATCCCGCTCCTGCGGTATGGCGATACGGGCCGTGAAGTACTCGTCCTCCTCGTGCATGCTGACCAGCCTGGCCCTACGCAGGCCTTCGACCAGCACCTTGACCGTGCCGTCGGGCAACTTCAGCATCTGGAGGATGGTGGCGATGGTGCCCTCCCGGTAAAGATCGGCCTCACCGGGGTCATCCACTTCCGCACTCTTCTGTGCCACCAGCAGAATCTGCTTGTCCGCCTCCATCGCGGCTTCCAGCGCCTTGATGGACTTGTCGCGACCGACAAAGAGCGGAATGACCATGTGCGGATAGACCACAACATCACGCAACGGAAGGACCGGTGCGGAACTCATGGTTTCCTGGACGATGTTTGATGTCGACTCGTTGCGGGACATTTGAGGGGGTTCCTCGCTGATACGTGACTTGATTACGGAACCGACGTCCGGGTGTTCATCCCGATATGCGGGTGCCGACAGCGTCTTTCAACGGTCGCCACCCGGGGCTGCGCATATCGGCGACCGCAGGCAGCCATCCGACGCCGCACGCGGCATGACGGCGCGCGTCGGGACCAGCATAACAAGGCTGAGTGTCCAGCGGCAGGTATGGCGACAGGAATCTGTCAACAACTGCGGGATACGGCTATCGGTCTCCACCCCGGCAGCCTGCCGGCTCGAGGTGGGACAGCGACTCAGTCGGATGCGGCCTTGGTTTGCTCCGCCCCGTCGTATATGAGGTAGGGCTTGGATTCGCCCAATATGACCGCTTCGTCCACGACGACCTTGCTGACGCCCTCAAGGGAGGGTATGTCGTACATGGTGTCGAGCAGCACGTTTTCGATGATGGTGCGCAGGCCCCGGGCTCCGGTCTTCCGTTCCATTGCCTTCCGTGCAACTGCGCGCAGGGCATCCTCCCGGAACTCCAGTTCGCAGCCCTCCATGTCGAAGAGCTTCGCATACTGCTTGGTCACCGCGTTCTTCGGCTGCGTTAGGATCTCGACCAGTGCGTCCTCGTCCAGTTCACTGAGCGTGGCAACCACCGGAAGGCGACCGACGAACTCGGGGATCAGGCCGTACTTGATCAGGTCTTCCGGCTCGACATCCTGGAGGGTCTCACCCACACTCTTGCGCTGGTCCTTGCCCTTGACCTGGGCCGAAAAGCCGATGCCGCCCTTCTCCGAGCGCTCCTGGATGACCTTGTCCAATCCGGCGAACGCTCCACCGACGATGAACAGGATGCTGCCGGTGTTGACCTGCAGGAACTCCTGTTGCGGGTGCTTGCGACCACCCTGCGGCGGTACCGAAGCCACCGTGCCCTCGATCAGCTTCAGCAGCGCCTGCTGCACCCCCTCTCCGGATACATCGCGGGTGATGGACGGGTTGTCTGCCTTGCGAGAAATCTTGTCGATTTCGTCGATATAGACGATCCCGGTCTGGGCTTTCTCGACGTCGTAATCGCATTTCTGCAACAGCTTCTGGATGATGTTCTCGACGTCCTCCCCGACGTACCCCGCCTCGGTCAGCGTGGTCGCATCGGCAATCGTGAACGGCACATCCAGCAAGCGGGCGAGGGTCTCGGCCAGCAGGGTCTTTCCGGAACCGGTGGGGCCGATGAGCAGGATATTGCTCTTGGCCAGTTCCACGTCTTCCTTGCCCTGCGCTGCCTCCAAGCGCTTGTAGTGGTTGTAGACCGCGACCGACAACACCTTCTTGGCATGCTCCTGGCCGATGACATACTCGCCAAGAACCTTCTTGATGTCGTGAGGCTTGGGCAGCTTGGAGCTGCCGGTGGCGCTCTTCTCCTGCATCTCCTCACGGATGATGTCATTGCAGAGTTCGACACATTCGTCACAGACGAATACCGAAGGGCCCGCAATCAGCTTGCGTACCTCGTGCTGGCTCTTGCCGCAGAACGAGCAGTAAAGCAGCTTGCCGCCGTCATCACCCCTGCTCTTGTCTCTGTCGCTCATGGCCTTTCCTCGGTAATCACAATGCCGATATAGCACAACCTTGCCTGCTTTTGGTAATGCACGCAAGCACACCAAAGCCACGCCCGGCCTGCACTTCAGCGTCTCCTTGACACCACCGGCTCCGTCAATCGACGGACGGCATTGAGGCGCGATCCTTCAGCACGGCATCCACCAGCCCATACTCGCACGCCGCGTCGGGACTGAGAAAGTTGTCCCGATCCGTGTCCTGCTGCACCTTTTCCAGCGGCTGGCCGGTGTGATGCGCAAGGATCCTGTTGAGTCGGTCCCGTATGGAGAGGATTTCGCGGGCATGGATGTCGATATCGGAGGCCTGACCCTGGTAACCACCCAGCGGCTGATGAATCATCATTCGCGAGTTAGGCAGGCAGAAACGCTTGCCGGCCGCGCCACCGGCGAGCAGCAGGGCACCCATACTCGCTGCCTGCCCCACGCACACGGTACTCACATCAGGGCGGATGAACTGCATGGTGTCGTAGACAGCCATGCCGGCAGTAACCGATCCGCCGGGAGAGTTGATGTAGAAATTGATGTCCTTGTCCGGATTCTCGGACTCGAGAAACAGCAACTGCGCCACCAGCAGGTTGGCCATGTGATCTTCAACGGGACCCACCATGAACACCACGCGTTCCTTGAGCAGGCGCGAGAATATGTCGTAGGCCCGTTCCCCACGGGACGTCTGTTCGACGACCATGGGCACCAGGTTGGCCTGGACGGCCATGGCGTCCATTGAGTTGTCACGTTCGGTCATGAAAATCATTCCTCGCTCTTGGCTTCGGCCCCGGACTCCGCGTCCGTGCCGGCCTGCCGGGTCGTGGGATTGAGCAACTCCTGCAAATCGGTGGGTTCGTCTTCGACGTCCGCCTGCTCGATGATCCAGTCAATCACCTGGTCCTCAAGTACACTGACCTCAAGACTCTGGATGAGTTGCCGGTTCTGCCGATAATACTCCATGATCTCCTGCGGCCGTTCGTACCCGGAAGCAATCTCCTGCATCTGTTGCTTGACCCTGTCCTGATCCAGCCGGATCCCCTTCTCGCGAACCAGCTCGTTCATTACCAGGCCCAGGGTGACGCGGCGTCGGGCCTGCCCCTCGAACAGGTCCGCCGGCAGATCGGGGTCGCTGTCTTCGCCCAGCTGCGACTGCAGCCTCTGCTTCATCTGCTGCCGCAGCGCATCGATTTCGCCATCCACCAGCGCCCTGGGCAGTTCCAGCTCGTTGGCGGTGGCAAGGCCTTCCACGACCTGCTCCTTGAGGCGCTCCCTGGACGCGCGCTCCGCCTCCCGGTCGAGATTGCCGCGAACCAGTCCGCGCAAGGCCTTCATCCCACCTTCCCTGATGCCCACCGCTTCGGCCAGCGCATCGTCCAGTTCGGGCAAACGTGGTTCTTCCACTGCCTTGACCGTGGTCTCGAAAACCGCCGTCTTGCCGGCGATTTCGGTGGTAGGGAAATCCTCGTTGAAGGTGTACTCGATCCGCTTGGTATCACCCGCCTTCAGGCCTTTCAGAGCTTCCTCGAATTCCGGCGGCATGGTATTGGAACCAATGGTTACGGGCTGATCCTCGCCGTCGCTGCCGGGGAAACCCTCGCCGTCAACCGTTCCCGTGAAATCGACGATGACGCGGTCATCGGCCTGCGCCTCGCGCTCCACCGGCTCGTAGGTCGCCTGCTGCTTGCGCAGGTCCTCCAGAACCCGATCAATCGCGGCATCGTCGACGGTGGCTACCGGACGCTTGAGCTTCATCCCCTCCGCGCCCTTTACCTCGAATTCCGGCATCACTTCGAACACGGCCTCGTATTCAAGATCGCCACCGCGCTCGCCCTGGCGAACGTCGACGCTTGGCGCCCCGGCAGGATTGAGTTCCTTCGCCCGCAGAGCTTCACCGTAGGTCTGCTGAAGGACATCATTCACCACTTCCTGGCGCACCTGGGCACCGAAGCGCTTCTGAACCACCTTGAACGGGACCTTGCCGGGCCGAAAACCATCCAGGCGCACTGTCCGCGCAAGGTTCTGCAGACGGCTCTGCACCTCACCCTCGAGACGATCCGCGGGCACCTGGACCACCATTCGGCGCTCGAGTCCTTCGGTCCTTTCAACTGACACTTGCATCGCGATACCTCTGTGTGCGGGGCTCATCCAACTGCCACTGACGCCGGCCCACCGCATGCCGGCCGTCAGGCGAGCAAATGGTGCGAAAGGCGAGACTCGAACTCGCACGGGGAATTACCCCACTGGAACCTAAATCCAGCGCGTCTACCAGTTCCGCCACTTTCGCCGAACTATCCACCTCGAGCAGGACCCGCTTCCCGGCCGTCCGACCCTGAAACGAAAACGGCCTACGGACGCCGCCGTAAGCCGACTAGTATAAAGTATGGTGGGCCGTCAGGGACTCGAACCCCGAACCTACTGATTAAGAGTCAGCTGCTCTACCAATTGAGCTAACGGCCCGCTTGTATGGGGTGGACGATGGGACTCGAACCCACGACGACTGGAATCACAATCCAGGGCTCTACCAACTGAGCTACGCCCACCATTGAAACCGCGCGACAATCATTCCGCCATGAACCGGCTGGACATCAGATCCTGGCGCGCCCGGCAGGACTCGAACCTGCAACCGTCGGCTTAGAAGGCCGATGCTCTATCCGATTGAGCTACGGGCGCAATCATACGACCTTCAAGCAACCGGAGACAATCCGTCTGCCCGTTGCGGGAGCGGGATCTGGTCGGGGTGGAGGGATTCGAACCCCCGACATCCAGCTCCCAAAGCTGGCGCGCTACCAGGCTGCGCTACACCCCGTGCCCGTCTGCAGCCAAGCGCTGAGGCCGACCGCCCGAGTGACGGAAGCGGAATCATACGCAGCGTGCTGTTCACCGTCAATCACCGTCTGCCCCCGGGACTATCCGAAACTGCGCGAGAAACAACAACCTGGGTCCGCCCTTCCTTGCCACGGGAACTCCGCACGTGGGACAATCGCCCTCCTTCAAGCCGGTGCCGGCGAACATACTGCCCGGCCGCCCGCACCGATCGATCACCACGGAAGGCACCAATGACTGCCGAGATTCTGGATGGAAAAGCCTGCGCGGCCCGTCTCCAGGCGCGCATAGGGGAACGTGTTACGGCACACACGGCGGCCGGTCATCCGCCTCCCGGACTGGCCGTGATACTTGTGGGCGATGACCCGGCATCGAGAGTCTATGTGCGCAAGAAACGGCAGACCTGCGAGACCCTGGGCTTCATCTCGCGCGGGTATGATCTGCCCTCCTCCACCCCCCAGGAGGAGCTCCTGCAGTTGATCGACACCCTGAACGCCGATGAGCAGATTCACGGCATCCTGGTGCAATTGCCCCTGCCCGTGCATATCGACAGCCAGACGGTGATCAACGCCATCTGCCCGGACAAGGACGTGGACGGTTTTCATCCGGTCAACATGGGGCGCCTGGCTCTCAAGCTGCCGGGGCTTCGGCCCTGTACGCCTCGCGGAGTGATGACGCTGCTGGGGGATGCCGGTATCGAACTGGAAGGCTTGAACGCCGTCATCATCGGCCAGTCGAACATAGTCGGACGACCCATGGCGCTGGAACTGCTAAACGCGCGTTGCACCATCACCGTCTGCCACAGTCGCACACGCGACCTGGAGGGTGTCGCTCGTTCCGCGGACCTGCTGGTGTCCGCCGTCGGACGTGCCGGTTTCGTCCAGGGCGACTGGATCAAACCGGGTGCGGTGGTGGTGGACGTGGGCATCAATCGTCTGGACACCGGCAAGCTTGCCGGTGACGTTGACTTCGAGGCGGCGGCGGCGAAGGCTTCCTGGATAACCCCGGTTCCCGGTGGCGTCGGCCCCATGACAGTGGCCACATTGCTGGAGAACACGCTGCAGGCGGCGGGCATATCCCGCTTTTGAGGACGCGGTTACTTGTTCGCGCCATCGCGCTCGAGTCGATTCCGGCACGCTGGCTGAGCGCGGTGCCGGTTTGTCAGTCCGCGCTGCCGGGCCAATGACGCGGGTTAACCCGCATATCTCACCGCCGTTCGTCGCGAGGGCGTCGAGATGCCGCTGTGACGGGGGGCGCGGACCGGAAGACGGCGAAGGCGTAGCGGACACTACGTCGAGCCGGCTGGAGGGAGCACGCCCCGACACGGCGAGCAGATCGGCGTGCGTAGCAGAAGGGCGGTGAGATATGCGGGTTAATTCTCGAACACCGCCTCGATGGCATCCGTCAGCCGTTTCACCGGGACAAGTCTCAGTCCATCGATCTCGCGGCGCCCCTTCACGGCGTTCTTGTGGGGGATGACGGCGCGTTGGAAACCGTGCTTGGCAGCCTCACGCAGACGCTCCTCGCCGTTGGGCACGGGACGGATCTCACCGGCGAGCCCTACCTCGCCAAAGACCACACAGTCAGCGGGAATCGGCCTGTCGCGCAGGCTTGACAGTGCGGCCAGCAGCATCGGCAGATCGCTGGCCGTCTCGCCGACGCGGACGCCGCCCACGACGTTGATGAATACGTCCTGATCGGCCGTGAACACACCGCCGTGCCGGTGCAACACTGCCAGCAGCATTGCCACACGATTCTGCTCAAGGCCAACCGCCACCCGCCGCGGGTTGCTCAGCGGGCTCTCGGAGACCAGCGACTGCAGTTCCAGCAGCAGCGGCCTGCTTCCCTCGCGGGTCACCATGATCACGCTCCCGGGAACCGCCTCCGCATGTCGGGAGAGAAAAATCGCGGACGGATTACGCACCTCCCGGAGACCGCTCTCGTCCATGGCGAAAACACCCAGTTCGTTGGCGGCCCCAAAGCGGTTCTTCACCGCGCGCAACAGGCGAAAACGGCTGCTGCCATCGCTCTCGAAATAGAGCACCGTATCGACCATGTGTTCCAGAACCCTCGGCCCGGCGAGCTGACCGTCCTTGGTGACATGGCCGACCAGGAAGATGGCGGTGCCGGTCTGCTTGGCGAGACGAACCAGCTGCGCGGCGCTCTCGCGAACCTGGGCGACAGCGCCGGGAGCCGACTGCATGTGCTCGGTGAATATGGTCTGGATGGAGTCGATGACCATGACCCGGGGCTTGTGGGCAAGGGCTTGCTCGACCACGGATTCGACACAGGTTTCCGCCAGCACCTTGAGGCCTTGCACCGACAGTCCGAGTCGCGATGCGCGCAGTGCCACCTGGCGCATCGACTCCTCGCCGGTCACGTACAACGCCCGGCCATCGGCAGCGAGTTCGGCCATGGTCTGCAGCAGCAGTGTCGACTTGCCGATACCGGGATCCCCGCCCAGCAACACCACACCGCCCTGCACCAGCCCCCCGCCCAGCACACGATCCAGCTCACCGATGCCGGTAAGGAATCGCGCCTCATCAGCCAGGCCGACCGTATTCAGCTCCTGTACCCCGGCATCGCCGGCGTACTGCGCTCGGGAACGCACCGGCGCAGAGGATCGCGGACCTCCCGGCAGTCCGGATTTCTCTTCGAGCGTGTTCCAGGCGGCGCAGTCGGGACATTGCCCGACCCACTTGGGGCTCTCCGCGCCACATTCAATGCAGCTAAACAGCGTCCGTACCCGGGCCATCCTCGTTATCCTGTCGTTCCACCTCCATGTGCACCCGCGTGGTGACACCACAGAGCAGCTCATAGCCGATGGTCCCGGCATGGGCCGCGACCCGCTCCACCGGCAGGCCCTCGCCCCAAAGCGTGACCCGGTCACCGATGGATACCTCATCGAGAAGACCGCGCAGGTCAATGGTAATCATGTCCATGGACACACGGCCCACCATCTGCGTCTCACGGCCATTGACCAGAACCGGCGTGCCGTTGCCGGCGTGACGCGGATAGCCATCCCCGTAGCCGATCGCGACCACACCCACCGGCATATCCTCGGGACAGGTCCAGGTCGCGCCGTAGCCGACGAAATCGCCGGCGGCGCATTGGGTGATCGCGATCAGCGGACTGGAGAGCGTCATCGCCGGGCGCAGTTGCGGCCGCTCGCTACGCTCATCGATGAAGGGATCGACGCCGTAGAGCATTACGCCGGGCCGGATCCAGTCGGCATGGGTGATTGGCCAACCCAGCACACCCGCCGAATTGGCGATGGAGCGGTCCCCCTGCAGGTCCCGGAGACACGCTGAAAACACATCCACCTGGCGCGCGGTCGTGCTGTCGTCGTCGCGGTCATCGGCGCAGGCCAGGTGAGTGACGAAACGAATATTGTCATTGACGGCCGCGGTATCGGCCAGGCGTCGGCACACGGCCGCGACGTCCCCCGGCGCAAATCCCAGACGGTGCATGCCGGAATCCACTTTCAGCCAGACACTCAGTGGCCGCCCGGGCCGGGCGGTCTCGAGCATCCGGACCTGCCAGTCCGAATGCACCAACATGTCGAGCCGGTAACGCCGGGCCAGTTCCAGCTCCGAAATGTCGAACAGGCCCTCGAGCAGCAGGATCGGGTGAGCATAACCCGCCTCGCGCAACGGCACGGCCTCCTCCATGCAGGTCACGCCGAAGGCGTCGGCATGACGCAGGGCGCGGGCGGCGCGGAGCAGGCCGTGACCGTAGCCGTTGGACTTGATCACCGCCATGACCCGCGAATCGGGCGCGGCACGGTGCGCGACGCCCAGATTGTGACGCAACGCCGCGGGACTGATGACCGCCCGCGTCTCACGAGTCACTGATAACCCTCGTTCCTATAGATGTCGTGAATGTAGTTCTCGAAGCGGGTGTACTTGCCCAGGAAGGTAAGCCGGGTCGTGCCGATGGGGCCGTTACGCTGCTTGCCAATGATGATCTCGGCCATGCCCCTGTCGGGACTGTCCTCGTTGTAGACCTCGTCCCGGTATATGAAGACGATGATGTCCGCATCCTGCTCGATGGCCCCGGACTCGCGCAGATCGGACATCACAGGCCGCTTGTTTGGGCGCTGCTCCAGACTGCGGTTGAGCTGGGACAGTGCTACCACCGGCACATCCAGTTCCTTCGCCATGCTCTTCAGCGAACGGGAGATTTCCGAAATCTCGCCGGTACGGTTTTCCTTGAACCCGGGGATCTGCATGAGCTGCAGGTAGTCGACCACGATCAGGCCGAGCCCCTGCTCACGCTTCAGCCGCCTGGCCCGAGCCCGCATCTCCTGCGGCGAGAGCCCGGGCGAATCGTCGATGTAGAGTCTGGCATCGGAGAGCAGACTCATGGTGGAAGTCAGCCTCGGCCAATCGTCATCGGCGAGCTGACCGGTGCGGATTTTCTGCAACTCCACGCGCCCCAGGGACGCGAGCATGCGCATGGCCAACGCATCAGCCGGCATCTCCATGCTGAACACCGCCACCGGCTCGTCGGCCTTGAGTCCAGCGTGCTCGGCAATATTCATGGCAAAGGTGGTCTTGCCCATGGACGGGCGCGCGGCAACGATGACCAGATCGCCTTTCTGCAAGCCGGACGTGCGCTCGTCGAAGTCCGCGAACCCCGTGGCGAGCCCGGTTACGGTGCCATCCTGCTGATAGAGGGTATCGATGCGGTCCACAACCGTCGGCAGGATTTCGCGCATGCCCACGAAACCCTTGCGAAACCGACCTGAGCTCTCCGCAATCTCGAAGATCAGGCGCTCCGCCGCGTCCAGCAGTTCCTTGCTGTCCCTGCCGTCGGTCTGGAAGGCGTCGCTGACCACCTGCGTACCTGCGCGGATCATCCGACGCAATACCGAGCGCTCACGCACGATGTCGGCGTAGGCCGCTATGTTGGCCGCGCTGGGGGTGTCCTTGGCGAGCGCGCCAAGGTAACCGATACCGCCCGCATCCTCCAGGGCATCGGCGGAGCGCAACCACTCGGAAAGGGTGACCACGTCCATGGGCTGCTGGTCTTCCGCAAGCGTGGAGAGGCCGCGGAATATCAGACGGTGGTCGCGACGATAGAAATCGTCTTCCGCAACCCGATCGGCAACCCGATCCCAGGCCTCGTTGTCCACCATCAACCCGCCAAGCACCGCCTGCTCCGCCTCGAGCGAGTGCGGCGGCGTCTTGAGCGCAGTGGCATCACTGGCAATCGATCGTGTTTCGGCCATTGGACGAGGATCCAACGTTAGGGCAACGGAAGCAAGCACGCGATACCCGCGAGCCCCCTGCAGAGCGAGGCGCGTGCCATTGTCTCCCGCCGAGGGAGGTTGCCGCCGGCGGTCAGGGCGGCAGGGTCATTCCTCGGCTTCGACCACCACGGTTATGACCGCGTCGACATCCGTATGCAGGTGCACGGCAATGTCATAGCTGCCCACCACGCGCAGGGGACCCTCCGGCAAGCGGACCTCCTGGCGTTCCAGCTCCACGCCGGTGGCGGCAGCGGCATCGGCGATATCCGATGTACCCACGGAACCGAACAGCTTGCCCTCGTCACCGGCCTTGGCCTTGATGATGACGGACAGTCCGTCGATCTGACTCTTGCGGGCCTCGGCGGCGGCCAGAACGTCGGCGGCCTGCCTTTCGAGTTCAGCCCTGCGCTCTTCGAAATACTTGACATTCTCAGGGGTCGCCGGCTTGGCCTTGCCCTGGGGCAGCAGGTAATTGCGCCCGTAACCCGGGCTGACCTTCACCTTGTCGCCCAGGTCTCCCAGGTTATCCACCTTCTCGAGAAGAATGACTTCCATCGTTACAACCTCAGTGGTCGTGAAATCTCAACGGCGGGGCTCGATGAGCCGCGCCACTTCTTAGCCCGCTTATCTCACCGCCCTTCTACTACGCACGCCGATCGGCTCGCCGTAAAGGGGCGTACTCCCTCCAGCCGGCTCGACGTAGTGTCAGCTACGCCTTCGCCGTCTTCCGGTCCGTGCCCCCGCCACAGCGGCATCTCGACGCCCTCGCGACGAACGGCGGTGAGATGTGCGTGCCAGTATTCAGCCGCCCGGGCCGGCACCCTGCAAAAGCCGTCGGCGGAAATCGAGCAGGCTGTCGAGCATGCCCAGCAGGGCAACCGCCAGGAACGCCACCGGAACCAGTATGTAGGCAAGCACGAGTACAGCCACATTCCAGCCGCGACCATGAACCACGGCGTGCGCCACCGCAAGGGCCTGCAGCAGAAACAGCGCCGCCAGCAGCAGTGCCAGGTCGTAGACCAACCCCGGGCCGGTGAACGTCGCCGCGAACAGCAGGCCCAGAGCCAGCAGCGCCAGCCGGCGGTCAAATCGCAGGGCATGAAACTCCCGGCGAAATCCGCCCGGATTGTATAGCGCCGCCTGCCAGGCTCTACCGAGCAAGAGGCCGACCACCACGTTCAGCAACAGGCCGAGGGCCACGAACACGGCAAGGTAGTGACCGAAGAAGGCCATCATCTGCTCTTTCTGCGCCTGATCCACATCCTCGGCAAGACCCTCAAGGCGCAATCGCCAGAAGGTTTCGGGGTCCGCCACGGCCAGATACCAGGCGATCAGGCCCAGGCCTGCCAGCCCAACCGCCGTCATCAAGGCGAGCGGCAGCGAGACCGTGACCCTGAGGACCAGGGTAGCCAGCAGTACCGGCATCCAGACCAGCAGTGCCAGGGCAATGGCGCCTCCGGCGTGGCCGGTCAACAGCATTTCCACTGCGGCCACGAGCAGCAGCGCGGAACCCATGACCAGAGCACCCTGGCGCCCTCCGCCATGCAGGTTGACCAGGGACAGGGCCGCACCGCCCAACCAGGCCAGAAGCGGCACCAGCGAGGTGCCGGCGACAAACAGGATCGCCGCCATGCGGCCCCGCATGATGAAACCGGCCAGTGCCTTCATCGCCTGCCACACCCCACCAGGGGGTGTCAGCACTCAGTGACGGTCCGTGTACGGCAGCAGCGCCAGGTAGCGCGCGCGCTTGATCGCGGCCGCCAACTGCCGCTGGTAGCGGGCACTGGTGCCGGTAATGCGGCTCGGTACAATCTTGCCGGTTTCCGTGATGTAGTTGCGAAGGGTGTTGAGATCCTTGTAGTCGATCTCCTTCACCCCCTCGGCCGTGAAGCGGCAATACTTACGGCGACGGAAAAAACGTGCCATGTCAGAAGCTCCTCGTTGAATTCAGCATCGGAATGCGATCACCAGCCAGCCGGGGAATGCCGTTATTCCGGCTGGGCTTCCTTTTCATCGGCTTCGGATGACTCCTCGCCGCCGGCGCGAGCGGGGCGTTCCTCGCGATCGTCATCAGCACGGCGAGGGCGTTCACGACCTTCGTCCTTCTCCTTGGTCATGGGCGACGGATCGACCACGGCCTCGTCACGCGCGAACACCATGTGTCGAATCACGGCGTCATTGAAGCGGAACGCCGAGGTGAGCTCCTCAAGTTCCTCCTGACCGCATTCCACGTTCATCAACACGTAATGCGCCTTGATGAGCTTCCTGATGGGGTAGGCAAGCTGGCGACGACCCCAGTCCTCCAGGCGATGTGTCTTCCCGCCCTTGGACTCTACCGTGGCGCGATAGCGCTCGATCATGGCCGGAACCTGCTCGCTCTGGTCCGGATGGACCAGAAAAACGATTTCGTAATGTCGCATTGTCACTCCCTGCGGATACCCGGGGCGGAAGCCCCGACGAAGCCTCCGGAAAAACCGTGAGGCAGGGTTTCCCGAAATCACCTGATTCGGGAAGCCGTGGAGTATAAGGGAACGAAACGGCAGGGAAAAGGGAGCACGGCATTTCCTGCCATGTCCCCGGATGAGCTTGCTTCTCCTCGGCGCCGAACACGGATAACCCGGGAGCCTTCCGGACTCAGGTGGATTAGGCGAGGGAGTGGGAGAGCGAGGTCATTTATCCGATCGTTCGAGGAGAATAGTGGTCCTCTATGACAAAAAGGATCGAATGAATGGACCGCTCTCCCGGTTCCGTAGACAATTCAGCCGAAGTCCGACGGGCCCCTGGCCCGCATTTCTCACCGCCCTTCTACTACGCACGCCGATCCGCTCGCCGTGTCGGGGCGTACTCCCTCCAGCCGGGTCGAAGCAGTGTCAGCTACGCCTTCGCCGTCTTCCGGTCCGTGCCCCCGCCACAGCGGCATCCCGACGCCCTCGCGACGAACGGCGGTGAGATATGCGGGCTAGGTTCCGCGTTGTCTGACTGCCTCGAACAGTACAACCCCCGTGGCCACCGATACATTCAGGCTCTCCACGGCTCCCGCCATGGGAATGGACACCAGGTGATCGCAGACTTCCCTGGTAAGACGCCGCAGACCCTTGCCTTCGGCGCCCATGACCACGGCCAGCGGTCCGCGAAGGTCGGTTCCATATAGCGGCTGCCCCCTCTCGCCGGTGGCACCCACCAGCCAGATCCCGCGCCGTTTCAGCGACTCCAGGCTGCGGGCAAGATTGGTGACTTGAACGAACGGCGTGGAGCGCGTTGCCCCCGAGGCGACCTTGTGTACGGTCGGGGTGAGCCCGACGGCGCGATCACGCGGCGCGATTACCGCGTCCACGCCGGCCGCGTCTGCAGAGCGCATACACGCCCCCAGGTTGTGCGGATCCTGCACCTGGTCCAGCACCAGCAGAAACGCGGGGTGATCGAGGCCATCCAGGAGTCGCTCGAGTGCCGCTTCATCGAGCGGCGGCGCCTGCCGATAACGGATGGCCACCCCCTGATGGGCCGCACCCCCGCAGCGGCGATCCAGATCCCCCCGCTCCACCGCGTGAACAGCAACACCGAGGTGCTGGAGGTCGTTCAGCAATGCTGCCATGCGCTTGTCACGGCGATCGGTCTCGACCCAGGCCTCCAGTACATTTTCCGGGTCATGCCGGAGGGCCGCATGCACGGCATGCAGTCCGTGTATCAAAGTGGTATCGGACACATCGCCTTCCGTCAGCGCTTACCGCGACGTCGCGGGCCCTTGCCGGGTCCGGCGAAGTCCACGGTCTCGCTCCGTTTCCCGCGCGCCTTGCCCGGACCCCGACGCGTGCGTCGCCGCTGCCGCTCTTCACTGGGTGTAACCCGCTGCACCTTGCCGCCATTGTCCAGCTTGCCCAGCATCACCAGGTCGATCTTGCGCTCGTCCGGGTCGACTTTTGCCAGCTTCACATGCACGCGATCGGTCAACTGATAGACCACACCGCTGCGCTCACCGGTGAGTTTGAGGTTAATCGGATCGAAGTGGAAAAAATCGTTCTCCAGCGCCGTCACGTGTACCAGGCCGTCGACGTAGATATCGTCCAGTTCAACGAAAAGGCCAAAGCCCGTTACACCTGTAATGACGCCGTTGAAATCCTCGCCGATCCGCTCACGCATGAAATGGCATTTCATGATCATCAGCGCATCGCGGGTGGCCTCATCCGCCCGGCGTTCGGTCATGGAGCAGTGTTCACCGAGACTCAGCATTTCATCCGTGCTGACGGGGAAATCCTCAGCCCTGCCACCATCCAGCAGGTGGCCGATAGCCCGGTGAACCAGAAGGTCCGGGTAACGGCGGATGGGAGAAGTGAAATGGGCGTACTCCTCCATGGCGAGACCGAAGTGTCCCACATTGTCGGGGTGGTATACGGCCTGCTGCAGGGATCGCAACATCACCGTCTGGATCATGTTGCGGTCCGGACGCGAGCTCACCTGCTCCATCAGCCGGGCATAGTCGCTTGCCCGGGGGTTGTCACCGCCACCAAGATGCAACCCGACGGCGGCCAGGAATTGCCGGAGAATATCAAGCCGGTCTGCTTCCGGGCCCTCGTGAATACGGAACAGCGTTGGAATGCGATGCCGGCGCAAGTAACGCGCCGTGGCCATGTTTGCGGCCAGCATGCACTCTTCGATCAGCTTGTGGGCATCGTTGCGTTCCACGGGTTCGATGGCCTCGATCCCGCCATCGGGATTGAAGACGATCTCGGTTTCGGTGCTCTCGAAATCGATGGCGCCGCGTTTGCCGCGCGCCTGGCGCAGTGCGCCATAGAGGTCGTGCAGATTCTGCAGATGCGGCAACAGTTCCCGGTAGCGCGCGCGCAGTTCCGGTTCCTGGTCGACCACGATGCGCGCCACAACGTCATAGAGCATGCGCGCTCGCGAACGCATTACCGCCCGGTAGAAGCGCGAACGCCGGACCTCGCCTGATTCGCTGACCAGCATCTCGCAGACGATGCACAGGCGATCCACCCTGGGGTTCAGGGAGCACAGGCCGTTGGAGAGCTTCTCCGGCAGCATGGGAACCACCTTGCCGGGGAAATAAACCGAATTGCCGCGCTCCCTCGCCTCGCTGTCGAGCGGTGTGCCCGGACGCACGTAATGAGAGACATCGGCTATCGCCACCAACAGTCGATAGCCGTTGCGCGTACGCTCACAATAGACGGCATCGTCGAAATCCCGTGCATCGGCACTGTCGATGGTAACGAGGGGAACGTTGCGAAGGTCGGTGCGCCCCTCGATAGCGTCCGGCGTCACCTGATCAGGCAGGGAAGCCGCGCGCTCCAGCACCTCTGGCGGCCACTCCATGGGAATGTCGTAGGTCAGCGCGGCGGTTTCGATCTCGGTGCCTGGAGCTATGTGTTCGCCCAGCACCTGCACGATGCGGCCGATGGGCTGATTGCGCGGCCCCGGCTGCTGATGCAGCTCAACAACCGCAAGTTCGCCATCGAGGGCATCGCCCTGTTCACCGGTGGGAACGATGATGTCCTGATGCAGCCGGCGGTTCTGCGGCACCACGAAACCGACACCGCTCTCGCTGAAGTAGCGCCCCACCACGGTCCGGTTGGCGCGTGACAGCACGTCCACCAGGCGGCCTTCCGGCTTGCCCGTGTCGTCCACCCCGATAAGCTGCACCACGGCGCGGTCTCCGTGCAGCACCAGGCGCATGTCGCGCGGCGAGAGGAATATCCGCTCACCACCCACATCCGGGGCAAGCCAGCCATGACCATCACGGTGACCGATAATCCGACCGCGTACGAGTTCCTCCTGATCGACCGGGACGTAACCGCCGCGCCGGTTTCGCACGAGCTGCCCATCACGTTCCATGGCGATCAAGCGGCGGCGCAGTCCCTCGAACGCATCCGGGTCCTCCAGCCCGAACAGATCGATAAGTTCCTCACGCGTCAGCGGATGCGCTTGATTGCCCAGGGTTTCAAGGATGAATTCGCGACTGGGAACGGGCTTGTCGTACTTGCCCTTCTCGCGCGCGAGATTCGGATCAGTCCCGGGATCAACGGGTTTGGTGGGTTTCGCCATGGGCGATCGGGTACTCCTTGAGCGGGGTGAAAGCACGCGGGGCACGGCGGCCGGTGGATTTTCGAAGCAGGATACGCGAATGCGCCGTGCATGCAATCGCGAGCCGCCGCGCGAGTCGTTGACAGCCTCGGGGGCCGTCGGTAAAGTACGCGGCCTATCGGCTCCCGCGGCCACTGGTGCGGGTTCCGAAGCCCAGGTGGCGGAATTGGTAGACGCGCTAGCTTCAGGTGCTAGTGGGGGAAACCCCGTGGAGGTTCAAGTCCTCTCCTGGGCACCACACTTCAGGTGAACGACGAAAAAGGCGAACAGGTGGTTCGCCTTTTTCGTTTGCCGCGTCAGGCCTCGAAGGGATGCCGCAGCACGATCGTCTCGTTGCGGTCGGCGCCGGTGGAGATGATGTCGACGGGCACCCCCACCAGCTCTTCCAGCTTGTCGAGATAGGCTCGCGCACCGGCCGGCAGGTGGTTGGGATCGGTCAGACCCGCCGTGGAACCCTCCCACCCCGGCATCTCGATATATTCCGGATCGCAGGCGGCCATGGCCTCCGCACCCAGCGGCGGGACATCGTACCACTGGCCACGGCACTCGTAGCCAACACAGATCCGCACGCTGTCGAGACCGTCAAGCACGTCCAGCTTGGTGATGCACATGCCCGACAGGCTGTTGACCTGGGCCGCCCGACGCAGCGCCACGGCATCGAACCAGCCACAGCGCCTTGCCCGACCGGTGGTGGAACCGAATTCATTTCCGCGGCTGGCGAGGTGGCGGCCGACGTCGCAATCGAGTTCTGTCGGGAACGGTCCCGACCCCACGCGCGTGGTGTAGGCCTTGGTAATACCCAGGACGTAGTCGATGTCCCGCGGCCCCATGCCCGTACCGCTGGCTGCCCCGCCAGCCGTGGTGGTGGAGGAAGTCACAAACGGGTAGGTACCGTGATCGATGTCCAGCAGCGCGCCCTGCGCACCCTCGAACACCACCCGGTTTCCAGCCGCCTTGTGGGCATGAAGGATGGAAATCACATCGTCCACCATGGGCCGCAATGCATCCCCGTAACGCAGGCAGGCTTCCAGCACCTGCTCGTAGTCATGAACCGGGGCATCCAGGTAGCCGGAAAGCACGAAATTGTGAAACCGCACCAGCTCGCTCAGCTTTTCCTCGAGCAGGCTCCGCTCCATCAGATCGGCGACACGGATTCCGCGCCGAGCCACCTTGTCTTCATAGCAGGGCCCGATACCGCGCCCGGTGGTTCCGATCTTGCCGGCACCCCTGGCGGCCTCGCGGGCAACGTCCAGAGCGATATGGGTAGGCAGGATCACCGGGCAGGCAGGGCTTATGCGCAGCCGCTCCCGGGCAGGCACCGACCTTTCCTCGAGGCCGGCAATCTCCTTCATCAGGGCGCCCGGTTCCACCACGACCCCATTGCCGATCAGGCAATGCACATTGTCACGGAGAATGCCGGACGGTATCAGGTGGAGCACGGTTTTCTCGCCGTCGATCACAAGGGTGTGACCGGCATTATGGCCGCCCTGGAAACGCACCACGGCCTCGGCTTGCTCGGTGAGCAAATCAACCACCTTGCCCTTGCCCTCGTCACCCCACTGGGTGCCGATGATCACCACATTTTTAGCCATGCAGGAGTCTCGCAGTTAACGGCGTGGCCCTCTCAAGTGCCGCCCCGTCTCGTCCACCCAAGCGCGGAAAACATTCAGCGCACTACTCGTCCAGGTCCACAACCTGCCAGCCATGGTCATCGACCAGGCGGCGATTGCACCCCAGCGCTTCAGGGCCGTGACGGCGGCCCGGCAGGTCGACGACCACCCGCTCGCCCAGTGCCCGCAACCGACGTATTTCCGCCAGCAATTCCGGATTGTCGGACCAGGGGGCCAGTATCGCCACCGGCGCCTCAGGCATCCGATAGTCGCCCATACGGAGCAGAATCTTCAGATCCGCACTGAAGCCGGTGGCCGGGCGCGCGCGACCAAATGCCTGTCCGATTCCATCATAGCGCCCGCCGCGCGCAACGGCCTTGCCGTGACCCGGCAGGAAGGCAGCGAATACCACACCATTGTGGAATCGGTATCCGGAGAGTTCCGCCAGATCAAAATGCAGTGTGACGGCCGGCTCGCGGCGCGCCAGCGCCTCCGCCAGACCCCGCAGATGCTTCAGTGCCGCCTGCACCGCGTCGCCCGCCCCGGCCAGGCGCTCCCCGACGTGGTCCAGCACCTCGACACCGCCATTGAGCTCCACCAGCGCAAAAAGCCGATCACGCCTTGCCTGATCGGGCACGCCTTCGAGCAGGAACCGGATCTCATCAACCGATTTCCGCTGCAATGCCTCGAACAGGCTGTTCTCGGTTTCGGCATCGAGACCCGCCTCGCCCGCAAGGGCCCGATAGATGCCAACATGTCCCAGATCCAGATGCGGCGTGGGCACCTCGGCCATGCGCAGGGTTTCCAGCATCAGCCCGATAATCTCCACGTCGCTTTCTATGCCGGCGTGGCCGTAGATCTCGGCGCCCACCTGGAGTGGATTGCGTGAATGCCCCGGCCCCTCGGGTCGCGTATGCAGCACAGTGCCGAGATAACAAAGCCGCACCACCTCGTCGCGGCGCAGCTTGCTGGCATCGATCCGCGCCGCCTGCGGCGTCATGTCGGCACGCACACCCATCATTCGACCACTGAGCTGGTCTGTCAGGCGAAACGTCTGCAGGTCCAGATCGTGAGCTGTGCCGGTCAACAGGGAATCGACGAACTCGATGAAAGGCGGAACCACCAGATCGTAGCCCCAGCAGTAGTATGTATCGAGAATGCGTCGGCGAAGCTGCTCGAGTGCGGCAGCTCTCGGTGGCAGCACCTCGTCCACGCCCTCGGGCAACAGCCAGCGGTTGTCACTGGAAAAATCTCTGTCCGTCATGGTCACTCCGACCGGCTCTCCGAGAGAGGCGCTTGAGGAGATGATGACTCATTCCCGCGATCGCGCCCGGCCACGTGAATTGGTCCGCGACTCCTCAAGCACTGGCAAGATAGATCAGGCCGAGCCCCGTCAGCATCGCTGCAAGACCCGCGATTCGCAAACTGCGATCATCCATCCTTACCACCTGAGCGAGCACTTCTCGCAGGCGCGCCGGGCTGAGGAAAGGCAATATGCCCTCCAGTAACAGCATCAGGCCCAGCGCGGTGAGCAGGATTTCCCAGCTTCCCATACCCACTCCACAAAAAAGCCGGGCGGTTCAGGAGAAAACCGCCCGGTCCATCAGACCCGCTCAAACTGTGACACCACTCAGTCGCTGCCGCCCCCACGCTCGAGGTTGCCGTCTGCGCGCTCGAAATAGTTGAAGAAATCCGTGTCCGGCGTCAGCACTAGCACGTCATCCGCGCCCTGGAAAGCTTTCTGGTAGGCAGACAGGCTCCGGATGAATGCGAAGAACTCGCGATCCTCGTTGAATGCACGGGCATAGATCTCGGTCGCTTCGGCGTCACCCTCACCGCGCAGCTCCTCTCCATCCCGCCGGGCCTCGGCGACGATGATGGTACGCTGTCGGTCGGCATCGGCGCGTATACGCTCGGAGGCCTCGTCACCGCGGGCCCGGATGTCCCGTGCAACACGCTCGCGCTCGGCGACCATGCGCGCATAAACGGATTCGCTTACGTTGGGCGGCAGGTCCACGCGCTTGAGGCGGACATCGACAACCTGGACACCGATGGAGGCACCATACTCGTCGCCGCGCTCGCGCAGGATATCCATGATCCGGGCACGCTCCCCGGAGATCACGTCCTGCATGTCCCTGCGGCCGAACTCGCTGCGCAGAACGTCCTTGATGTGCTCGTTCAGGCGCAGGTTCGCCTGCCGCGGATCACCGCCCACGGTCGTGTAATGCTGGCGCACGTCGCTGATCCGCCATTTCACGAACGCATCGACAATGAGGTTCTTCAACTCGCCGGTCAGGAAACGCTCCGGTTCTGCATCGAGGGTCTGGACCCGAGCGTCGAACTTGCGGACATTGTTGATGAACGGCAGCTTGAAATGCAGCCCCGGGTCGTAGTCATCCCGGATGATTTCACCAAGGCGGAACTTGATGGCACGCTCGGCTTCATGCACCTGAAACACGGAGAAGTAGCCGAGCACCAGCACCATAACAATAATGCCGGACAGCAAAGACTTGATTGGAGACATCAGCGGGCCTCCCTGGAACGCAGATCACCACGGGCGCGACTGCCCGGCTGGGTTGGCTCGACCGCCCCGGCGCCAATTCGGCGCTCCAGGAGGTCCTGGTCAAGGCGGGCGCGCTCGCCGTCACCGGTCCCCCGCTGGCCGGTATCACGTAGCCGGTCCAGCGGCAGGTACAGCAACGGGTCACCGGCATTGCCGTCGATCATGACCTTGCTGCTGCGCCCGAGAATCTCGGACAAGGCGTCGAGGTACAGCCGCTGCCTGGTGACGTCGGGAGCGCGCAGGTATTCCTGCAACTGGGCAATGAAGCGCGCGCTTTCACCCTCGGCCCGAGCCACCACTTCCTGACGATAACCTTCCGCCTCTTCGCGAATACGGGCTGCTTCACCCTGGGCCCGAGGCAGTATTTCGTTCCGGTACGCGTTGGCCTGGTTGATTTTCCGCTGCTCGTCCTCGCGGGCCATGATGGCGTCCTCGAAGGCCGACTGGACCTGTTCCGGTGGCTGCACATCCTGGATATCCACGCTCACCACCTCGAGCCCGGCCTGGTAACGTTCCAGAGTCTCGGTGAGTACTCGCCGGGTTTCCTGGGCCACTTCGGTGCGTCCTTCCGTGAGTACGAAATCCATGCGCCGCTTGCCTACCACCTCGCGCAGGGCACTCTCGGCTACCTGCTTGAGCGTCTCATCCGGGTCCCGGAAATTGAAACGGTAGTTTTTCGGATCGTCGACCTGGAACTGTACGGCCAGCCGGACATCGACGATATTCTCGTCCTGGGTCAGCATCAGTGCCTCGCGGGCCACCTTCTGAGCGCGGTCGCCCGTCACCGTCTGATAACCGATTTCGGCAACGCGGCGGCGTTCAACGTTGACCCGCTCAACCGAACCGATGGGAGACGGCGGACGCCAGTGCGGCCCCGGCATGGTAGTACGCACGTACTGGCCAAACCGCAGTTCCACGCCGCGCCAGCCTTCGTCGACGATGTAGATGCCAGAGGCCAGCCACACCAGCGCCACGATGCCGACAATCACGCTGATCCCCTTGGCGCCGAAACCCTGACCCGAGCCGCCGCCACTGCCGGCCCCATCACCACCACTGCCACCGGATTCAGGGCCGCCGAAGAGTCCACGGAACCTGCCGCGAAGCTTCTTGATCACCTCGTCGATATCGGGCGGACCCTGGTTTCCGGAGCCACCCCAGGGGTCGCGATTACCACGACCGGGTTCATTCCACGACATTACAATTTCTCCGTGCTATTACGGCGGCCCCTCAGACCACGTGGTTCGACACACGCCGGCGACCGGGTTATGTGGGCCGGCAGGAACACTCCAAGCTCTCCGGAACGCTGGGGCCGCTGAAATCCTGGGGTTCAGCAGTCTCCCTGACTCGAGGCACGACCTGAGGAGGTAGAAGCAAAATTCAGAAACCCGATTGTAATGATCCGGAAGCCCGCGCCGCAAGGGAAAGACCAACATGGCAGTCTGGCATATAGACAACGGGGGCAGCCCAAGGTGCCCCGAATCGGCCGTTTTTCTCACGCCGAGTGGACGGAACAGCCCGTTTTCAACGGCGCGGCCAGGCCCTCCTTGCGGTAGAGACGTTCCAGGTCGCGCCGCCTGACGTTGACTTCCAGCAGAACATCACCATTGTCAGCGGAACGTTCCAGCAACACGTCGCCGAGCTGGAACAACCTGGATCGCAGGCGCCCGTCCTCCGGACGCAGTCGCAGCACGCCGTGAACGCGGTCTGCGCTGACCCGGGCACGAATCGCCTCAAGCAAGTCCGGGATACCCGCGCCCGTGACCGCCGATACGGCCACCTCCGCGTTACCGGCGTCACCGGTCATTCGAAGGCCGGGGCGTACCGCGGTGACATCGATCTTGTTCAGAACCTGAATCCTGGGCAATGCCGCCGCACCGATATCCTCCAGCACCTTCTCGACTTCCCGTATGCTCTCATCGCGGTCCGGATCGGCGGCATCCACCACGTGCAACAGCAGCTGCGATTCCGCCGCCTCCTCCAGCGTGGACCGGAACGCGGCCACCAACTGATGCGGCAGATCGCGAATGAAGCCGACCGTATCGGCCAGGATTACCGGTTCTCCGACACCGGTCTCAAGCCGCCTGAGGGTGGTATCAAGAGTTGCGAACAGGCGGTCATCGGCATACACCGACGCCTCGGTCAGTCGATTGAACAACGTCGACTTGCCGGCATTGGTGTAACCGACCAGGGACACGGTGGGCAGCTCCCGACGACGCCGGGCCTGACGCCCCTGTTGACGCTGGCGGCGCACCCGGGCCAGGCGGCGTTCCAACTGCTTGATACGCACGCCCAGCATGCGCCGGTCAAGCTCCAGCTGGGTTTCACCAGGACCGCGCAGACCGATACCGCCTGCTTGCCGTTCAAGGTGGCTCCATCCCCGGATCAGCCGCGTGGACATGTGCCGGAGTTGAGCGAGTTCCACCTGGAGCTTGCCTTCATGCGTCCGCGCGCGCCGGGCAAAGATGTCCAGTATCAATCCTGTTCTGTCCAACACCCGGCACGACATCGCCCGTTCGAGATTGCGCTCCTGGCTCGGTGACAGCGCATGGTTGAAAAGCACCAGGTCAACCGCTCCGGAGGCCACCAGGGCTGCAAGCTCACTCACCCGTCCGCGACCGATGTATGTGCGCGCGTCGGGGCGCTGCCGCCGGGCGATCATGGAGTCAACCACCCGCGCACCAGCGGACTCGGCCAGTGCGCGCAGTTCCCAGAGCGCGTCTTCGGCCGACTGCTGCTCGTTGTCCAGATGAACCAGCACGGCGCGCTCACCGCCGCCGGGACGGTCGAAAAGTTTCACTTCGGAGGCGCCGCCCCCATTTACTTCAGACGTTACCAATTTCCGATCCGGGCCGTTCAGCCTCCGCGGGCGCCAGCTTGACGTTTCGGGCGGGGACGACCGTTGAAATAGCGTGCTTGTAGACCATCTGACTGACCGTATTTCTTAACAAGACCACAAACTGGTCGAAAGATTCGATCTGCCCCTGGAGCTTGATGCCGTTTACCAAATAGATGGAAACGGGAATCCTTTCCTTGCGAAGCGCGTTGAGAAACGGTTCCTGCAGCGACTGTCCCTTGGACATTTCCACGCCCCCTCAGACTTTGCGTCAAGATTGTTGTTTTCGCAGGTCAGCCACAGGGGCAACCTGGTCTCGCCACCAAAGACACTCTGACCACCAGTGCCCGCAACCGCGCCAGTGCCGTGTTCCGTATCGGAGCAGGCGCACACTACGCAGCTCCGCAGCCATTCTGCGCGCAGGCGCCGCAATAGCGCCGCCGGGCAAGTGCGGCGAAGTGCTCCCGACCACAAGAACACGCTCACCCGGGCGTGGCCGTGCGAACCGGGTCAGAATTTCCCTTGTCATCCCCGCAAAACTGTCCACGGAAAGATTCTAGCATAGCCAGCCAAACGGACAGGATTCCCGCCGCGCTCTGTCATGAGACACCAGCAAGCCCGGATAATCGCGTCCGCAATTGACCGGACAGTCCGCCGGCCGCCTCATACCATTCCAGATCGGGCTCCGATCGCAGCCAGGTCAGTTGCCGCTTGGCAAACTGGCGACTCGCCGCGACCGCCCTGTCCACCATTTCGGTATAGTCGAGATCCCCGTCCAGATACTGCCAGATCTGCCTGTAACCGACAGCACGCATGGACGGGTGGTTCAATCCCAGATCCCCACGCGCACGCAACGCCTGGACTTCCTCGATGAATCCGGCTTCGAGCATGCCGTGAAAGCGCTCTGCAATCCGCGCATGTAACCGATCGCGGTGGGAAACCGACAGTGCAATCCTGACAAACCGGTCCGCGCCGGCGGCCGCTCCGTGCCGCACCTGTAACGTGCTCAGTGGTCGCCCGGTGAGCCTGTGCACTTCCAGGGCGCGCTGGATCCGCTGGATGTCGTTGGCGTGAATGCGCCGCGCGGCTGCCGGGTCCACGCTTTCAAGCCGCCTGTGCAGCGCCCTCCAGCCCTGTCTGCGAGCTTCTTCCACGAGTTCGGCACGAATATCCGGATTCGCCGGCGGCAACTCCGACAGTCCGCGAGTCAGGGCACGGAAATACAGCATCGTTCCACCAACCAGCAGCGGAATCCTGCCGGCAGCGTGAATGGCGCGTATTTCCCGCAAGGCGTCGTTGCGGAAATCGGCTGCCGAATAGACGTCGACCGGATCCCGGATGTCGATCAGGCGGTGCGGCGCGCATTCCAGGACCTCCGCCTCCGGCTTCGCCGTGCCCACATCCATCCCCCGATAAACCATGGCGGAATCGACACTGACGATATCCAGCGGCAGGTCGCGCGCGAGGTCGACCGCCACTGCCGTCTTGCCCGCGGCCGTGGGGCCCATCAGGCAGATGATCGGGAGAGAGGATTCCGGGGACTGCTTCACTGCCACACCTCGTCCCGCTACTGCCCGCGAAGGAACAGACGATCCATTGCAGCGAGATCCAGCTGCGTCCATGTCGGCCGCCCGTGATTGCACTGGCCACTGTTGGGCGTGGCCTCCATGTCCCGCAACAGGGCATTCATCTCCGCGATGCTGAGCCTGCGATTGGCGCGAACGGATCCGTGACAGGCCATGGTGCCAAGCACGTGATGCAGCGCCTCCTGAAGCCGGCCGGTGCCGGCCTGGGCGACCAGGTCCGAGAGCACGTCACGAACCAGCGGCGGCACCTCCGCGTCACTGAGCAGGACCGGAACCTGACGAACCAGCAGGGTTTCCGGGCCGACACGGTCCAGTTCCAGCCCGACGTCGCGGAAATGTGCCATATGTTCTTCGGCCAGGTCCGCTTCCCGTGGCGACACCGCGAGGCTCACCGGCACCAGCAGCGGCTGCGACGGAATACCGTCGGTCGCCAGCGCCGCCTTCATGCGTTCGTAGACAATACGTTCGTGGGCCGCATGCATGTCCACCAGCACCATGCCGGAGGCATTCTGGGCGACGATGTAGACGCCATGGATCTGCGCCACCGCATAACCCAGTGGCGGGGCGTCGGAAGCCGCCGGATCCGGCAGCGGCGGCGGATGCGCGCGGGCCGTCGCCGACGCGGGGCGGTCAAGACCTCCGGGCGGATCGACGATCGCCACCGCGGGGTCCGGGTATCGATCTCCGTAGAGCGCGCGCGCCTCCTCGACCGGAAAACCGAGTCCAGCCTGGGATGGCGCCCGGACCGGCGGTGGCGTTGACGACGACGGCTGGGGCCGGCGCGCGGGCGCCGCTGCCGCGCCCTCAGGCCTCACCGCTTCCAGCGCACGGCGCACGCTGCGGACCAGGAAATCGTAGATCAGCCGGCCATCGCGGAAACGGACTTCCGACTTGGCGGGATGAACGTTGACGTCAACCTGTCCCGGATCCACCTCCAGGTAGAGCACATAGGCCGGATAACGATCCTTGAACAGCACGTCGTGGAAGGCCCGCCGAATGGCGTGGGCGGCCATGCGGTCCCTTACCATGCGGCCGTTGACGTAAATGTACTGGAGATCCGGCTGTCCGCGCGAGAACGTCGGCTGTGCGAGCCAGCCCCTCAGGCGCAGCCCCGCGGACTCCATGTCCAGCTGCAACGACTGCTCGACGAATTCGCGGCCCAGTATGCACGCCAGTCGCTGCTCTGCGGCATCGTCATCGCCGCCCGCATGAACTTGTGTCACCACACGATCGTTATGACGCAGCTGGAGTGAAAAATCGAATCGACTCAGGGCGAGTCGCCGGATCAGTTCCTGCACATGCCCGAACTCGGTGCGATCGGTACGGAGAAACTTGCGGCGCCCCGGCGTATTGAAGAAGAGGTCGTGGACCTCCACGGACGTGCCCTCGGGTAGCGGCGATGGCCGCAACTCGTTGTCCTCGCCACGGCCATCGCTCTCCACCAGCCAGGCATGATCGTCGCCGCGCGCCCGGGACGCCAGCACCAGCCTCGACACGGAGGCGATACTGGGCAGCGCTTCGCCGCGGAACCCGAGGCTGGCAACCCGCTCCAGATCGCTCAGGGAACCGATCTTGCTGGTTGCGTGCCTTGCCAGGGCGAGGCGCAGCTCGTCGGGCCGCATCCCATGGCCGTTATCGCGAACGCGGATGAGTCTCTTGCCACCGGCCTGCAGATCCACCTCCACGCGGTCGGCGCCCGCATCGAGGCTGTTCTCCATCAGCTCCTTGACAACGGAGGCCGGCCTCTCCACTACTTCGCCGGCGGCAATCTGATTGATCAACTGCTCCGGCAATCGGTGGATTCGTGGGGAATCGGTCATGAACCCGGTCTGCCTTGTCCTGACGCTGCGGGAATGCTCTGAAAGTTCCGACAGGGTGAAACAGTATACATGGGAGCCTGTCCGACTCAGGCTCCCGGAGGCGGGCATTATGGGTGATGAACGGCACCGACTGCCAGCCTGCAGTCGAGGGAATGACTCAGCGCGTCGTCACGGAATTCGGAGCGTTGCGCCGACCATGATGCGGTCGCCGTTGAGACCATTGGCGCTGCGCAGCTTCTGCACGCTGACCTGGTGCCGGCGCGCGATCTCGCTCAGCGTCTCCCCGGCCTGCACCACATGCTCGCGATCGCCGTCGCCACCGGCGATCTGCGTCATCCCGGGCCTGTTGCGCTCAGCGTAACCGACCACGCCGTCCGCTATGGCCCGGGCAAGCTTCCACTGGTGATCCGGGCTGCGCAGCTGTCGCTCCTCGACCGGATTGGAGATGAACGCGAGTTCCACCAGAACGGACGGCATGTCGAGCGACTTGAGCACGACGAAGCCGGCACGTTCCACGTTGCGCTTGTGGATGGGGCCTATCTTGGCCAGTTCACCAAGGACGTCGGCCGCCAGTTCCACACTGGCCTCCAGGGTGGCGCCACGGGACAGGTCCACGAGCACCGATCGCACCAGGTCATCCTTGTCATTCAGTGACACGCCGCCGATGAGATCTGCCGAGTTCTCCCTCTGTGCAAGCAGTTGGGCCGCCTGGGAAGTCGCGCCCGTCTGCGACAGCGTGTAAACGGACGAGCCCCGTGGCCCCCCGCTTTCCACCGCGTCGGCATGCAGGGAAATGAAAATGTCGGCCTGGTTCGAGCGCGCCATTTCCCGACGCTCGGCCAGCGGTACGAATACATCCTCGTCCCGGACCAGCAACGGTTTGATGCCCGGCTGTCGCTCCAGCAGATAGGCGAGCTTCCGGCCCACATCGAGCACGACGTCCTTTTCCCGCGTCCCGCCGGGGCCAATGGCGCCCGGGTCGCGGCCACCATGGCCGGGATCAATGGCTACTATCAGCTCACCGCGGCCGCTGCCGGAGGCGGAACGCACAGGCTGCCTGCGCTCCGTCGCCTTGCGCATATCGATTACCAGGCGATGGCCGCGATCACCGCTGGGCTGCATGAGGAAGCTTTGCGTGGTGACGGACCCGGATACGTCCAGCACCATGCGCAGATCTCTGTCGCCGCGTGCCGCACTCCGAACCCGCTGCAGTATGCCTTGCCCCCTGTCGCCATAGGAGGCGTTCATGCTGGCGCCGGCAAGGTCAACCACGACCCGGTCCGGGTCCTGCAAAGTGAAGATGCGATGGTCGACCGGACCGGAAAGGTCCAGCACGACGCGTGCCTGTGAATCTTCGGCCCAGACACGGATATTGTCGATGCGCACCTCTGCGGCAGCCGTGCCGCCGGCAAACATGAGGATGGCGATCAGGTACCAGAGTCTACAGTTCATGGCGAATGCCGACGGCACTCCGTTGCGGTTTTTCTTAACCCTATAACGCTCCCAGAGCAATTTGCAAGAAATTTCTTGAATGGCAGCGAGATAGAACCTCTTTCAAGAATCAAAGTCAGGAGCAGAAAGCGATCCGTCGAATCGTTGCAGGAGACGCTCCCCGGCGCTGGAGGTGGCACTCAACTCCGCGCGCCGTCCCTCGGCCATGTAAGTCAGGCTTATATGGAGGTCCGCGGCCGGCAGACTGTCGGCTGCCTGCTCCGGCCACTCCACCAGCACCAGGACCGGCGCCACCATTGACTCGCGTAGTCCCAGATAGTCCATCTCTTCGGGATCCGACAGCCGGTAAAGGTCCAGATGAAGGACTCGCAGCCGCCCCAGGTCGTAAGGCTCCATCAGCGTGTAGGTGGGACTGCGAACCGGCCCTCTGTGACCGAGCGCTCGTATCAGACCGCGAGCAACGCAGGTTTTGCCCGCGCCGAGTTCTCCCCGGAGATGCAGCACAAGGATGGGTTCATCCGCGCACGCATCGGCAAGTCGCGCACCCAGCGCCTCGGTGGCCGCGGCATCGGCCAGGTGCAGCGTGCGTGTCAGCATTACGGGTTGACCAGGAGGCGAATCACGGGCGGCAGGTCGCTCGCCAGCAGTCCGCGTTCCCCTTCCTTCAGGGCGAGACGGTCAGCGGCTCCGGCATGCACGCACACGGCGAGGACAGCAGCCTCGAAAGGCGAGTGGCCCTGGGCGAGAAACCCCGCCACGACCCCGGCCAGCACATCACCGGTACCGCCACTGGCGAGTCCCGGGTTACCCCCGTGACATACCCTCGGCGTCTGCCCCACCGTTCCGACAATACTTCCGGCGCCTTTCAGCACAACCGTTCCGCCGTAACGCTCCAGCAGCGCCTCGACGGCAGCAAAGCGGTCGGCCTGGACATCCGCGGTGGTGACATCAAGCAACCTCGCGGCCTCGCCCGGATGCGGCGTGAGCACCCGGTCATGGCGGCGACCCGGCTCCTCCGCCAGCAGATTGAGTGCGTCCGCATCAAGCACCATCGGCATATCACGGGCAAGGGTGTCGGCAAACAGAGTCCGGCCCCAGTCGCCGCGGCCAAGTCCCGGGCCGATCAACAGCACCGACGCACGTCGTGCGGGGGCCTCCAGGTCGGCGGCACCTTCCACGGCGTGAGTCATCAGTTCCGGTTGCGCGGCGAGCAACCCGGCGACATGGCGCTCACGGGTGGCAACGGACACCAGCCCCGCACCCGCGCGCAGCGCACCGCGTCCGGCCAGTAGCGCGGCGCCGCCCATGCCATGGTCTCCGCCCACCAACAAGACGTGCCCGTACGCACCCTTGTGCGCATCGCGACTTCGGGGACGAAGGACGTGGTCCAGATCGTGGTAATCCACCCGCAGCGCGGCGGGCTGCTGCTCTCTGAGCACGGCCTCCGGCACATCCAGATCACGGTAGTGCAGACGGCCCGTGCAGGCCGGGCCGGAACCGGTGAAAAGGCCGCGCTTGAGGCCGATGAAGGTCACGGTCGCAGAAGCGCGCACGGCCGTGCCGAGCACCGTTCCAGTATCACTGTGAAGGCCTGAAGGCACATCCACGGCCAGCACCGGCGCCGCAGCCTCGTTGATTGCATCCACCGCCTCCCGCCAGGGACCCTCCAGAGCGCGATCCAGTCCGGTGCCGAACAGCGCGTCCACCAGCACAAGGTCGTCCTCATCGGGCAGGCCAGCAAAGGCCTCATGCCGCCCACCGGCATCGACGTAGCGCCGATAGACGGTTGCGGCGTCACCCTTGATCCGGCTTACATCGCCCAACTGGTGAACGGTGACATCAAGCCCTTCACGCAGGGCAAGGAAGGCGACCACAAAGCCGTCACCACCGTTGTTGCCAGTCCCGCAGACCACGCGCAGCCGCCGGCTGTGCGGCCAGGTGCCGCGCAGCACGCGGTAGGCCTCGGCACCTGCCCGATCCATCAGTGACAGGCCGGATACGCCATGCTCCCGGATCGCGCTTCGATCCATGGCGGCCACCTGGTCCGGTCTGTAGAGCTCATGGGGCAGTTGTGTCATGGGCTGCAGTATACTGCAGGGAACCCACACTTGGCCGCCTGGCCCCGTTTTCCGGCGCCAGCCACCGACCGTACACTGAGTAGCATGACTAGCCCGCATATCTCACCGCCCTTCTACTAC
>SLSJ01000253.1 GCA_007130525.1 Ectothiorhodospiraceae bacterium
CCGCTGTGACGGGGGGCACGGACCGGAAGACGGCGAAGGCGTAGCTGACACTACGTCGAGCCGGCTGCAGGGAGTACGCCCCGACACAGCGAGCAGATCGGCGTGCGTAGTAGAACGGCGGTGAGATATGCGGGCTAGAACTGCCGGCGTCAACACTCCGGGCACACAGGCCTTGAACGGGAACGGGACTCGCTGCCGGAGCGAAGCCCCAACGATGCCCGGCGCCGCGGCAGTGCTCGAAAAAGGAGATCGCGATGTTCATCAATGACGATATCGGCAAGCTGATCCTGCGCCTCACACTGGGTTTTCTCACGCTGCTGCATGGTCTGCACAAGATCATCCACGGTATCGACGGCATCAAGGGGATGCTGGCCAATGCGGGATTGCCGGAGGTGCTTGCCTATGGCGTCTACGTGGGCGAGGTACTGGCGCCGATCATGATTCTGATCGGCTGGCACACCCGCATTGGGGCCGGGTTGATCGTCATCAACATGCTCTTCGCCATCGGCCTGGCCCATGCCCATGAACTGCTCGACCTTACCCAGCATGGCGGCTGGGCGCTGGAACTGCAGGGGTTCTTCCTGTTCACCGCCCTGGCGCTTATCTTCACTGGGCCGGGCAGTCTCGGTATCAACCGCAAATAGCAACATGCAATGCAAGGCGTGGCAGCGGCACCACTGCCACACCGCTTCGGGAAATACGGCGTCGAGTCAGGAGCCGTGCACAGTTGCACCACTTTGCGTCAATGGACGTCACCGGCACTCCGGGGACCCAGGCCCGGCCAGTCACAGCTTCAACCGTATTGCCGGCACCGATGCGGCACCGACCACGACCTGTGTCACCCGCCCTCCAGGCCGTGCAGCGCCAGGCCACCGAAGCCGCAGGCGATCACGATCAGCCACACGGGTACCCGGCGGCTGGCGATCACGACCAGCGCCAGCAGTGCCATCACTCCATCGCCAATGCTCTGGATGCCCGCAGGCAGGATCGGGTTGGCCAGCGCGGCGGCCAACAGGCCAACAACGGCTGCATTGACGCCACCGAGCACCCGGCGCACGCCCCTGAGCATCCGCAGCCGATCCCAGAACGGCAATACCGCGACGACCAGCAATGTGCCGGGCAGAAAAATCGCCAACAGCGCCAGCAGACCCATACCGGCACCGCCGGCGCTGGCGCCCAGAAAGCCACCGAAGCTGAACAGCGGGCCCGGCATGGCCTGGGCCACGCCATATCCGGCCAGGAACCGGTCCTGCTCTACCAACCCCGGCCCCACCATTTCCGCCTGTAGCAGGGGCAGCACCACGTGGCCACCACCGAACACCAGTGCCCCGGACCTGTAATTGGCATCCAGCATCGTCAGCCACAGGCCATCCGGAGCCAGCATGACCGCAAGCGGCAACCCCGTGAGCAGCAACACGAACATGCCGGCAGCCATCAGTGAAGTCCGTTGCCCGTAGGGAACCCGCAGGGACTCCCCCGAACCCGCCGATAACGCAGGTACGAACAGCGGCGCCAGCAGGGCGCCAAGCATGATCGCCGCTATCTGCCCCAGCGCTGTCGGTGCGAGGAAAACCACCAGGGCGGACAGGGCCGCCAGAGCCAGACGGGAGGAATCCGGGCACAGCGCACGGGCCATGCCCCAGAGCGCGTGGGCCACCACGGCCACGGCCGCAATCTTGAGTCCCTTGAGTACCCCGCCCCAGGTCACCAGATCGATGTATCCGAGGCTCACTCCCACCCCGATCATGATCACCGCCGACGGCAAGGTGAATGCCACCCAGGCAGCGATGGCGCCGCGGAGCCCGGCACGGTGCAATCCGATTGCTACCCCCACCTGGCTGCTGCTGGGACCGGGCAGGAACTGGCAGAGCGCGACAAGCTCGGCATAGCCACGTTCGTCCAGCCAGCGCCGCTCGCGGACGAAGACCTCGCGAAAGAACGCCAGATGGGCAACCGGCCCCCCGAAGGAAGTGGCCCCCAGCCGCAGAAATGTCAGGAATACATCCAGCACCGGATTTCGCGGCAAGGCACGTTCACTCACCACACTGGCACCGTTCGCGGGATCAACTGTCTCTGGTCATGCACGTGACTGCCCCCTTTCGGGATCACCTTTTTGGTTTCTGTCGGCGCCACGCCGGAAAACGCCCGCGCGCAACATCTCGTTGCCGGCACGGGTCGTTGCCAGGCGCGGCGCCAGCCTCCCGGCTTTATCCGTGAGCGCTTATCACGGACCGCGAAATGCCGGACATGAGGCCCCCCGGCCGAAATACCGACCCGATTCCGCACACGGCTCCAGCGACTTCCCGGTGGCCGCTGTCCATCAGTGCCCTGCCTGACGTGATTCTGCACCTGCAAATCCCGGTGACACCACCTATTGTTGGCAAACCCGGAATTGCGGTATAAGCTTCGTTTAGCAGTGTCGGCCCTGTAGTAACCTCCGGCAGTATCTTCCCGCGTTGGTAGTCGCTCCCGAGTCAGTTCTTCAGAAAGACCCTGCTACAACCAGTACCCGAATGCTGTTTCAAGGAGTAGGCTCCAAATGATGACCGGTACCGTAAAGTGGTTTGATGAAAGCAAGGGCTTTGGTTTCATTTCGCCCGAGGACGGCGGCAAGGATGTCTTCGTGCACTTTTCCGCCATCCAGGGGGACGGATTCCGCACCCTGACAGAGGGCCAGAGGGTTCAGTTCGAAACCCAGACCACCCCCAAGGGTCTCGCTGCTGCCAACGTCTCCGCTATCTGAGCCGGACGACCAGTGATATTCCGAAACCCCGCTGTCCCGCGGGGTTTTTTGTGCCGTTATGGAAGGCGCGGATCACGACTGCCGGACCGGCAATGACTTCAGCCGCAACGGCGCATGGCCCACTGAAGCACCAGTCGGGTAACGATCAATATCAGCCCGATATGGGTTGACGCCAATGTTGTCACCCCCACCAGCAGGCGCCTAGCCCGCATATCTCACCGCCCTTCTACTACGCTCGCCGATCTGCTCGCCGTGTCGGGGCGTACTCCCTCCAGCCGGCTCGACGTAGTATCAGCTACGCCTTCGCCG
>SLSJ01000085.1 GCA_007130525.1 Ectothiorhodospiraceae bacterium
GGTCCGGCAGCGCAACACCGCCAGGCTGCCATGCGACACGCGCGCGATTGCGGGACAACTCGCGAACACGTGCGCTGCCGGGGCGGCCCCGGAATACCGGCACACGGAACCTGTCGTTAGCGCAGCGGCAATGGAATACCGGTCGCGGACGGACTGGATCACGCTGATCGCGCCGGCGGCAGCTCTTCGTCGAAGGCTTCGCGATACCAGGCTGCGAAATCGTCACGAATGAAGTGGTGATTCTGGGTGCCGTGGCGGGCGACCTTGATGCTGCCCATGAGCGATGCGATCTGGCCGGTGGTCTGCCAATCCAGGTCGTTCAGCAGGCCATGCAGCAAGCCGGCCCTGTAGGCATCGCCGCAGCCGGTGGGATCGACCACGGCGCGCGGCTTCACCGACGGAATGTCGATGCGGCGACCGCCGGTGTAGATGCGGGATCCCTGGGCGCCGCGGGTGACGATCAGTGCCTCGACCTGTTCCGCGAGCTGGCCCACGCCCATACCGGTGCGCTCCTCCAGCAGGCGTGACTCGTAATCGTTGACGGCCAGCCAGGTGGCCTGTTGGATGAATTCGAGCAGTTCCCCGTTCTCGAACATCGGCAGGCCCTGCCCGGGGTCGAATATGAACGGGATACCGCCCTCCACGAACTGGCGTGCATGCTGCAGCATGCCCTGGCGGCCATTGGGCGCAAGAATGCCGACTCGGGCGCCGGTGTCCGCGGGCACATCGACCTGGTGGGCCTCGCTCATGGCTCCGGGATGAAAGGCGGTGATCTGGTTGTCGTCCAGATCGGTGGTGATATAGGCCTGCGCCGTGTAATGCTCTTCCACCAGCCGCACGTGGTCGCGGCAGATGCCCCACTTGTCCAGCCAGCGACCGTAGGTGTCGAAATCGGTGCCCACAGTGGCCAGCGGGATGCCCCGGTCTCCGAGCAACTGCAGGTTATAGGCAATGTTGCCGGCACAACCACCGAACTCCCGGCGCATCTCCTCCACCAGAAACGCCACGTTCAGGATGTGCACCTGCCCGGGCAGGATATGATTCCGGAAACGGTCCCTGAAGACCATGATGGTGTCGTAGGCGAGGGATCCGCTGATCAGTGCGGGCATTCGGTATCCTCCCATGACTTGGCCGGCTGGCATTCACCATCCGGCATAGGGGTTGGTGGACATCAGATTCGCGGGCTATTTATCCCCCCGGAGACAACGAGTTTCACATGCGTCTCCCGTGGGAGCCGCTGCAACGTCGAACCTTGTACGTTGCGGTTTACCGCCCCCGCGGCGTCCACTTGAGATCAAGTTCCCGCGCCGCCTTGACCTCGTCCAGCCTCCTTACCGGCATGCCGTATGGAGCACCGCGGACGAACTCGGCGTCGCGACGGGCTTCCTCCCGAATCGCGACCATGGCCTCCACGAAGCCATCCAGTTCCTCACGGCACTCGGTTTCGGTGGGCTCGATCAGCAGGCACTCCGGCACCAGCAAGGGAAAGTAGGCCGTTGGCGCATGATATCCATGATCCAGCAGCCGCTTGCAGAAATCCATGGCGGTCACACCCAGTTCCCGGGCCTCGCGACGGAGACTGATAATGAACTCGTGGCTTGCACGCCGGCGCGGGAACCAGATCTGGAACCCCTCGGCACGCAATCGCGCCATCATGTAATTGGCGTTGAGGGTAGCGAACTCCGCCACCCGCGCCATGCCCTCCCGGCCCAGGATGCGCGCATAGACGTATGCGCGCAGCAGCACGCCGGCGTTACCCATGAAGGCGGAGAGCCGGCCTATGGACTGCGGCCGATCCTGTTCGGTAACCCAGCGATAGCGGCCCTTGTCGCGCGCCACCACCGGCACCGGCATGAACGGCAGCAGACGTTCGCTGACGCCGATGGCTCCGGCTCCCGGACCGCCACCGCCATGTGGCGTGGAGAAGGTCTTGTGCAGATTGATGTGTATGACGTCGAAGCCCATGTCGCCGGGCAGCGATTTGCCGAGCACGGCGTTGAGGTTGGCGCCGTCGTAATAGAGCAGGCCGCCGGCACCATGAACCACGTCGGCCATTTCGCTGATCCGCCGCTCGAACACGCCCAGCGTCGAGGGATTGGTAAGCATGATGCCGGCGGTCTTCGGCCCCACCGCTTCGCGCAACGCCGCCATGTCCACGTCGCCCTCGGAGTCGGTGGGGATTTCACGCACCCGGAAACCGCACATCACCGCCGTTGCAGGGTTGGTGCCGTGGGCGGCATCGGGCACGAGAATCTCGTCGCGTGCGGTGTCACCGCGGGCGTGGTGGTAGGCACGGATCATGGCCACGCCGGCGAACTCCCCCTGGGCACCGGCCATGGGCGTGAGACTGACGCCGGCCATCCCGGTTATCTCGCCCAGCATTTCCTGCAGATCGTGGAGACAGGCCATGAATCCCTGACTGCAGGAGTCCGGCGCCCAGGGATGGCGGTCCAGAAAACCGGGGAGCATGGCCAGTTGGTTGCTGCCCCTGGGGTTGTATTTCATGGTGCAGGAGCCCAGCGGATAGAACTGGGTATCGATGGAGAAATTCTTCTGCGAGAGTCGCGTGTAGTGGCGAACCACCTGCAGTTCCGACACTTCCGGCAGCGCCGGCGTCGATTCGCGAAGCATTTCCGAGGGAATGCCATCCACGGCTGCCGCCGCGGCCGGCGCCTGGGCTGCCGCCCGCCGGCCGCGGCAGGAACTCTCGAAGATCAGCCGGTCGCGCTTCATGCCGCCTGATCCTCCAGCAGGTCGCCGAGCACATGCACGTAGCGCTCGATATCCGCTTCGGTGACAAGTTCGGTGGCGCAGATCAGCACCGAGTCCTCCCATGCGCGGTCATGGCGTCCCAGCGGGTATCCGCCGAGAATCCCCTGCCCGGCAAGTTTTTCGAGCAGCGCTTCCGCCGGCTGGCCGAATGACAGTGCCCGCTCATGGAAAAACGGCCCCTCATGCAGGGGACGAACACCCGGCAGCGAGCAGAGCTTGTCGCAAAGGAGCCGGGTGTTGGCATGACAGTGCGAGGCGAC
>SLSJ01000285.1 GCA_007130525.1 Ectothiorhodospiraceae bacterium
CTTCGCCGTCTTCCGGTCCGTGCCCCCGTCACAGCGGCATCCCGACGCCCCGGCGACGAACGGCGGTGAGATATGGGGCTGCTGCCTTTCATGCCATGCGCGAGCGCATGGTCCGATAGGCGGTGAGCGCCGTGCTGCGGGATCTGGCCAGGTCCACCACCGGCTCCGGATAGTGTTTGCCGAGCCGCACACCGGCGGCACGAAGCATTGTCGGGGGCGCCTCCCAGGGTGCGTGAATGTGTTTCGCCGGCAGTCTCGCCAGTTCCGGTACCCAGCGTCGTACATAGTGGCCGTCGGGGTCGAAGCGCTCTGCCTGGCGTACGGGGTTGAAGATTCGGAAATAGGGTGCCGCATCAGCGCCGCATCCCTGAATCCACTGCCAGCCCATGCTGTTGTTTGCGAGATCCGCGTCCACCAGCGTGTCCCAGAACCAGGCCTGTCCGGTCTGCCACGGGATGAGCAGGTTCTTGGTCAGCAGCGAACCCACTATCATGCGCGCCCGGTTGTGCATCCAGCCCGAGCTCCAGAGCTGGCGCATCCCGGCGTCGACGACGGGAATCCCGGTCTGGCCGCGTTGCCATGCCCGAAGGGCCGCGTCGTGGTTGCGCGACCAGGGGAATTCCCGGAACCGGCCGTCGAGCGGCTCATCCGGCATATCTGGATGATGGTATAGAAGGTGGTGCGCGAACTCGCGCCAGCCCAGCTCCGACAGGAAGCGCTCGCCGTCAGCCCGCGGTGAGCCCTCTTCCGCCAGCCTCTGGCGCAGCGCGGCGACGATCTGCCGGGGGCCTATTTCGCCGAAGTGCAGGTGCGGCGACAGTCCGGATGTTCCCTGCTCGGCGGGCCTGTTCCGTTTCACGCCGTAGCCGTCGAGGGCCTGTTCGAGAAAAGCGTGCAGCCGCGCATGTGCGCCCGCTTCCCCGGGCCTCCAGCAATGGTGAAAACCGCGGTCGCGGGGGATGTCGGGAAACAGGTCCGGTGCCCCCGGCTCCAGCCCATCAGGAGACGTGTCCAGACCCAGAATGGGGCCGGCGGCCGTCTCCGGAACCTGCGAGCAGGCGTCGCCGCTGGCGGCCCGCCAGTAAGGGGTGAAGGCACGATAGGGGCCTCCATCCTTTTTCTTCACGGTCCACGGTTCGCAGAGCAGCGCGGCGTTGAAGCTTCGAACGTCTGTACCCAGCTCTCGAAGCTGCCGCATGATCTTGCGGTCGCGGTCGATGTGCATCGGCTCGTAGAGTCGGTTCCAGACCACCGAATCCGCCCCGGTTTCCCGCAGGAGTTGCCGAAGCATGCCGAGGCTGTCGTCGGCACGGCGGATGACCAGGGGGACCCCGTGCCGCAGCAGGGAGGCCGACAGCGCCTGCAGCGAGCGATGCAGCCACCACTGGCTGGCCCGTCCGGGGGGGCGGTCGGACTCCTCCCGCGGCGCAAGAATGTGGACCGGCACAACGGGACCCCGTCCGGTCGCGTATCGCAGGGCCGGGTTGTCCGCAAGGCGCATATCGCGCCGGAACCATACGATGGTGGTCGGCATCAGGCGACCCCGTTGCCGCGACCCTGGCGGTATTCGCCGCCACCTGCGGGAGGCAGGCGACGGCCTATCAGACGAAGCGGCTCGTCAATGGCGGTGATGCTGACAAAGGGATCATCATCGGTTTCCGGCCACTTGGCCGCTTCCTCGAGCAGAAAGATCGGCGTTTGCAGTTCGCGCAGTGTTGCCAGAAGCCCCCGCGGTGGACGGCGGCTGTTGCTGGCGATCAGTATGCCGGCGGCATGGGATCTACGCGCGGCCGCCCGCAGCGCATCTCGGCTGACGTCCACACCCAGCAAGAGAACGCGGTATCCCCCGGTCTGGGCGGCGTTGGCTACCAGTAGCAAGTGTATATCGTCGGACTCGCCGCTGGGGCATGCGGCCAGCAGTCTCGGCCCGTTGCCGCGCGCGGAATTGTGCAGGAATCGTGCTCCGAGCCTGTTGCGCAGGAACGCCTTCAGAAAATGTCGTTGAGCCCCGGTCTCGCTGTCGGTGCCGGCCTTCGCGCCGAGTTCGTCCAGCAGTGGGCGGATCAGGTGTTCAATTACGGCATCCACGGGGAAGAGGCTCAGACTGTCCGAACTGGCATCTTCCAGGGCACGCTCGTCGAAGGATTCCAGCGCCCGACGCCAATTTGAGCGGTGCCGGTTCCAGTGCTGCGGCTCACCGGTTCCGCCCATCCGTGCGGACGATGTGTCGGTGGCGGTCTGCTGGGTGTCCAGTACCTGCCGGGCCTGGCTGATGGGAATGCCGCGTTCCAGCAGCACCAGGATCTGTTGGATCCGATGGAGGTCGGCTTCCGTGTACAGGCGATGCCCTTTCGGGGTGCGCTGCGGCCTGATCAGCCCGTGCCGCCGTTCCCAGGCACGGAGCGTCACGGGATTGACGCCGGTCATCGCCGAAATAGTCCGGATCGGATACAGGCCCTTGCTCAACGCGATAACTCCTCCAGGCGCCGGCGAGGCGGTGCTGTGCGCCTGTGTACAGGGATTGTATCATTTTGGTGCGCAGACTCCGCAAGTTGCCATGCCAGCGCGACCCCGTGCACGCGGGTGCCTTCTCAGGCGGCCGTCCGGCGGTCCCGGATCTGAAAGGTCAGCGGATACGGCGAACTGTCGTCGGCCGGATGCACGTGTTCTTCGACGATCGTCCAGTGTTCCGGGTCGAACGCGGGAAAGCGCACATCTCCCTCGATCTCGGCGTGCACCCAGGTGAGGTAAAGGCGCCCGGCGACGGGAAAGAAGAGGCGATAGATGTCGGCGCCGCCGATGACCATGACTTCGGGTGCGTCGCCGGCCAGTGCCAGCGCCTCATCCATGTCGTGTGCCACCAGGCAGCCCTCGGAGCTGTAGTGGCGACTGCGTGTGAGGATGATGTTGTCGCGTCCGGGCAGGGCGCGGCCAATGGACTCATGGTTGCGCCGCCCCATGATCATGGGCTTGCCCATGGTTGTTCGACGGAAATGGCGCAGGTCCGCGGGTATGC
>SLSJ01000001.1 GCA_007130525.1 Ectothiorhodospiraceae bacterium
AAAATGCGGTTCCAATCGCCGTGAACGCCGCATGCGGATGTAGAGGGACACTTGGACACCGGGTTTCCGAGATCCCCAGGTTACCGGGGCTCAGGTCCATCTCCCTGCGGGCCGTCGAACGGGGTTTCTGGACCCACGCCGTTATCGCTTGCCCTTGTCATTGTCTGCCGCCCGCAACTCGCGGACCGGGCGGACCTCGATGGTGCCGAAACGGGCCGGGGGTATCTTGCCCGCGAGGTGGAGCGCTTCGTTCAGGTCCCGCGCCTCCAGCATGTAGAAGCCGGCGAGCTGTTCCTTGGTTTCCGCAAACGGCCCGTCGGTGGTCGTGATCTTGCCGTTTCGCACGCGGACCGTGGTGGCGGTTTCCACCGACTGCAGCGGTTCTCCGCCCAGAAAATGCCCGCCTTCGCTCAGCGCTTCCACGCAGCCCATGCATTCCCGGTTCAGGGCGTCCCACTCGGGCTGGGGCATGGCGTTCACGATCTGTTCGTCGTAATAGACTAGTGCCAGATATTTCATGGATTCCTCTCTCCCGGATCAAGGGCGTCCTGACCGATTAACCCGCATATCTCACCGCCCTTCTACTACGCACGCCGATCTGCTCGCTGTGTCGGGGCGTACTCCCTGCAGCCGGCTCGACGTAGTGTCAGCTACGCCTTCGCCGGCTTCCGGTCCGTGCCCCCCGACACAGCGGCACCTCGACGCCCTCGCGACGAACGGCGGTGAGATATGCGGGTCAACCATGTTCACATGCAGTGAGTCGCACGGGGCCGGACGGAATCGACACCCATCCCGGCCGGGATGGCGGCACGCCCTGCTCTGCGCCCGGGGCCGCCAGCCGGCTCAGGCTGACAGCTCGGCGATTCGTCGGGCCAGGAAGCGCCGTTCCGGCGCCTGCCTGGCCAGGGCCAGCGCCGCCTTGTAGGCGGCCAGCGCATCGGCATCCCGGCCCAGGCGACGGCACAGATCGGCCCTTGCCGCGTGCGCCAGGTGGTAGTCGGTCAGTTCACCGTCGCCCAAAAGCGCGTCCACCAGTGCGAGGCCTGATTCCGCTCCATCCCGCATCGCCACCGCGACGGCGCGGTTCAGCGCCACCACCGGGGACGGATTCATTGCCAGCAGAGCGTCATACAGGCCGACGATCTGCTCCCAGTCCGTTGCCCCCGCCGACGGCGCCTCCGCGTGCACGGCGCTGATCGCGGCCTGCAGCGTGTATGGCCCGAATCGCCGGCTGGCCAGTGCGCGCGTCACCCGTTCGCCGCCCTCCAGGATCTTGTGCTGATCCCAGAGGCCGCGGTCCTGCTGTTCCAGCACGATCAGCTCTCCGTCATCAGAAACCCGCGCGGCGCGGCGCGAGTCGTTCAGCAGCATCAGAGCCAGGAGGCCGTCCACCTCGGGTTCGGGAAGAAGATCAGCCAGCAGACGCCCGAGGCGAATCGCCTCCTCGCAGAGTTCCCGGCGTATCAGCGCCTCGCCCGCGGAAGCCGAATAGCCCTCGTTGAACACCAGGTAGATGACACCGAGTACGGTCTCCAACCGTTCCGGCAACTCCCGTGGCCCGGGCACCTCATAGGGAATGTTGGCGTCCCGGATCTTCGCCTTGGCACGCACGATCCGCTGGGCGACGGTTGGCGTCGGCGCCAGGAAGGCGCTGGCCACGGCCTCCGTGGTCAGTCCGCAGACTTCCCGCAAGGTCAGCGCCAGGCGGGCTTCGACAGACAGGCTGGGGTGACAGCAGGTGAATATGAGCCGCAGGTGATCATCGCCGATGTGCAGTTCGTCGAGCTGATCGGCCACGGATGACGCGCCTTCGAGCTGATCGACAAGCGCTTCGAGACCGGTTTCGAAACGCGCGCGCCGCCGGATCTGGTCAATGGCCTTGAAGCGTCCGGTGGAAACAAGCCACGCACGCGGATTGTCCGGCACCCCGTCCGCCGGCCACTGGACCAGCGCGGCGGTGAAAGCCTCCTGCAACGCCTCTTCCGCCAGGTCGAAATCACCCAGAAGACGGATCAGAGTTGCCAGCACCCGCCGCGATTCACGCTGATAGATATCCCTGATGTCGGCATCCATTGGCGCTCACCGACCGCCGCGCGGACAAGTGCTGTCGAATCCGGTCACCCCCGTTCGATCAAGAGTAGACAAGACCGACCACAGGTGACACGACCCATGGCAAACAATACTCCCACCGAGAACGTTAACAAACCGACCGCGGCGCACCGACCGGTCATCCTGGTCGCCACCCGCAAGGGCGCATGGCTGTTTCACGGCGACGGCGGGCGCGCGAACTGGCGGGTTGACGGGCCGCATTTTCTCGGCAGCATCATCAATGACCTCGTGCTCGATCCGCGCGACGGACGGACCATGCTGGCCGCAACCAGGACCGGGCACCTGGGCCCGACGATCTTCCGCTCCATCGATCTCGGCCGGACCTGGAAGGAGGCTGCGCGCCCCCCTGCGTTTGCGCCGGAACCCAGTGGCAACGGGCGCGCCGTCGACCACACTTTCTGGCTGACGCCCTGTCACGCCAACGAACCCGACACATGGTACGCCGGCACCTCGCCGCAGGGCCTATTCCGGTCCGACGACGGCGGCGTGACCTGGGACCCGTTCTCCTGCGTCAACGATGATCCCCGCTACCGCGCCTGGATGGGCACCGTGCAGGACGGCACGCCGGACGGCCCCAAGCTTCATTCCGTCATCGTCGACCCGCGCGATCCCCTGCATCTGTATTTCGCCATGTCGGGGGGAGGCGTGCACGAGTCGGTCGATGGCGGCAGGACGTTCGAGCCACTGGCAGGGGGGTTGGAGGTGGTCGATGGCTTCGACCCGACTGATCCCACTTTTCACGACCCGCACTGCGTGCGGATGTGTCCCCCCAACCCGGACCGCCTCTACCAGCAGAACCATTGCGGCGTCTACCGCCTCGATCGACCGTCCACGAGATGGGTTCGCATCGGCACAGCGATACCGGATCGGGTTGGCGACATCGGCTTTCCCATGGTCGTCCATCCGC
>SLSJ01000003.1 GCA_007130525.1 Ectothiorhodospiraceae bacterium
CTGGTCGGTGGCGAACTGCATGCCGGCGCCTGGTTCGACATCGGTACACCCGGTCGCCTCGACGAGCTTGACCGGCTGCTGCGTGGGCAGGCAGCGGAGGCTCCGGGCCATGGGTGAGGAGATCATCGGTGAGCACTTTACACGGGATGATTTCCATCGCTTCTCCGCGCGGCTCCGGGAAGAGACCCGGTTGCTCGGTGACTGGCTGCAGAGCGGTCGGTTGGCGGATGAGCCGCCCCGCATCGGCTATGAGCTGGAGGCCTGGCTGGTGGACCGGCATGGCCGGCCTGCCCCGCGTAATGCCGAGTTACTGCAACGCCTGGGTGATCCGATGGTGGTTCACGAGCTGGCGCAGTTCAACATGGAGCTCAATGGCATGCCGTTGCCGCTGGCAGATCAGCCATTCCGCGGCATGCAGCGTGATCTGCAGGAGCGCTGGACGCGCTGCGCCGAGGTGGCTGCGGAGCTGGATCTGCGGCCGTTGATGATCGGTATCCTTCCCAGTGCCCGACCGCAGGATCTGTGCGTCCAGCATATGTCGCCGAGGCAACGTTACCGCGCCCTCAACGAGCAGGTACTGCGGCTCCGGAACTGGCAGCCCATTACGCTCGATATCGAGCGTGACGGCGAATCCATACATCTCCAGCGTACGGACGTGATGCTGGAGGCGGCTGCCACTTCGCTGCAGATTCACCTGCAACTCACGTCGGCCAATGCCGCGCGCTGCTTCAATGCCGCAATGATCATGTCGGCGGCAACCGTGGCAGTGGCGGCCAATTCGCCCTGGCTGTTCGGTCACGGACTCTGGGAGGAGACGCGCATCCCGTTGTTCGAGCAGGCCGTCGCCGTCGAACCTCCCGGCGGTGCATCCGACGGCCGGCTGCAGCGCGTCACTTTCGGCACAGGCTATGCCCGCGATGCCCTCTATGGCCTGTTCGTGGAAAACAGGCAGCACTACGCCGTGTTACTGCCCGAGCTGTCAACCCAACCTCCGGACCGGCTGCCGCACCTGCGCCTGCATAACGGAACCATCTGGCGCTGGAACCGGCCCCTGGTCGGCTTCGACGAGCAGGGGCAGTGTCACCTGCGCCTGGAGCACCGCGTGATGGCGGCCGGTCCCACGGTCGTGGATGTCACCGCCAATGCGGTGTTCTTCCATGGCCTTATCCAGGCTTGTCTGCGGCGTGCCACTCCGCTGGAGTCGGTCATCCCCTTCGCAGCCGCAAGGAACAACTTCTACTGTGCCGCCCGCGACGGTCTGGCGGCGGAGGTGGACTGGGAGGGCGGCGAACGCGCGCCGCTGCGCAACCTGATCCTCGAGCACTTGCTGCCGGAGGCCCGCCGGGGGCTGGACGCGGTCGGCCTCCGGGCTTCGGAATACATGTCGTGGCTGAAGATTATCGAGGAACGGGTGCGCAGTGGGCGCACGGGCGCGGCATGGCAACGCCTGTGGGTGGAACGGCATGGCCAAGACATGGACGCCCTGGTCAGCGAGTATGCGCGCCGCCAGTTCGACGGTGCGCCCGTGCACGAGTGGAGTCTTTGAGTATGCGTAGCGCACCGGTGCTGCATCATTACGCCGAGCCACCGCCGGGCCTGCTCGAGGTTCCGGCGACCGCCCTGCGGGAACTGCTGGGCGGGCCCAGCCTGATCGAGATCGCCGGTCGCCGTCAGCCGCCCCTGTATCTGTCCGTGCTCCTGCACGGCAACGAGACCACCGGGTTCGAGGCCCTGCAACAGGTACTGCGCCGGCACCGTAACGGCACGCTGCCGCGCAGTCTGGTGGTGTTCGTGGGCAACGTCGAAGCCGCGGCGTTCGGTCTTCGACGCCTGGACGGACAACCGGATTACAATCGTATCTGGGCTGGCGGCGAGGACGCCGACACCCCCGAGGCGCGCATGGCCGCCGAGATCGTGGCCCGCATGGGGCGGCGCGGGCTGTTCGCCAGCATCGATATCCACAACAATTCGGGGCGCAATCCACACTATGGCTGCATCAACCGGCTCGATCCGCGTTACGTGGGCCTGGCCTCGCTGTTCAGCCGAACCATGGTGTATTTCAGGCGACCCGCGAGCGTGCAGTCGATCGCCTTTGCGGAGCTGTGTCCCGCGGTCACGGTGGAATGCGGTCGCCCTGGGCAGGCGGCAGGTATCGAGCACGCGAGCGACTTCATCGAATCAGCTCTGCACCTGGCCGATGTTCCGGATCGGCCGGCGAGTGACGACATCGGTCTATTCCATACCGTGGCCGTCGTCCGCGTGCCGGAAACCCAGCCGTTCGGTTTCGGTGGGCAGGGCGAAGGCATCCGGTTCATAGAGGATCTGGACCATCTCAACTTTCAGGAACTGCCCGCCGGCACATTGCTCGGCTACTGGGGCGGGCAGGCTGTGCCGTTACTGGCCGAGGATGAGGGCGGCCGGGACGTGTCGGACCACTATTTCGCGGTGCGCAATGGCGGCTTGTTGGCGAAACGGCGCCTGATGCTGAGCATGTTGACCCTGGATACGCGCGTCATCCGCCAGGACTGCCTGTGTTACGTCATGGAGAGGATGGAATTGCCGGAACTCAAGGACGGAGCTTCCCTCGAGCCGGACGCCCGCAGCGGCGGGGCGTGAAAGTCATGGCCGCCGCGGATGCTCCCGGAGCAGGGTGAGCAGGTGGGCCAGCAGCGTGTCCGTTACCTCTGCCCCACGCACGGGGCCGACCAGGTCGCAGAGTCGCGTTACCGCAAGGTCTGCATGTCCGCAGGGGTTGATGCGGCGGAAGGGCGTCAGGTCGGCGCTCACGTTCAGTGCCAGGCCATGATAGCTGGCACCGCGCCGGATGCGCAGGCCGAGGGCGGCTATTTTTGCCTGGGCCACGTACACGCCCGGGGCGTCCCGGCGCGGACGGGCCTCCACGCCGTAATCCGCCAGCATCCGGATAACCGCTTCCTCCAGCAGCATCACCAGGCGTCGTACACCCAGGCCGCGACGACGAACGTCCAGCAGGGTGTACACCATCACCTGGCCGGGACCGTGGTAGGTGACCTGGCCGCCGCGATCAACGTGGACCACGGGGATGTCGCCGGGGTCGAGCAGGTGCTCCCGACTGCCGTTGAGGCCAAGGGTGAACACCGGCGGGTGCTCCAGTATCCAGACCTCGTCCCGCGTATCCGGGCCGCGTTCGTCGGTGAAGGCCTGCATGGCCCTCAGTGTCGGCAGATACTCTCTCCGGCCGAGGTGCCGGATGCGCGGGCCCGTGGGTTCGGACATCGTACCGCAGGCTCTCACCCGACCACGTTGAAGGTTGTGCCGTACTCGTTGATTGTCGGAATCACAGCGTCATCACCACGTCGTCACGGGCATTGAGCGCCCGGTAAAGGCTGTCGAGCTGTTCCTGGCTGGTTGCGGTAATGGTGACCGTGACGGAGACGTAGTTGCCGCGGCGACTGGAGGCCGTGGAGATGTCCGAATTCCGCAGATCGGGAACATGTTCCCGCACCACCTCCGTGATCCGGAGCACGAACTCCGGATGCGCCTGGCCCATCACTTTGACCGGGAACTCGCAAGGAAACTCGAGGGCGCTCTCACCCCTTTCGGGCATGTCGGAAACCTGGGCTGAACGGATGAACCGGAATTCTAGCATGTGACGGCCCCGGCGCTTGCGGCCCGGGGTGCTGCAGCGCCTGCTACTGGAACAGCAGCATGAATTCGTCGAACATGCGACCGAAGAAACCGCCCTCGCCGCCGTCTTCCAGGGCAATCAGGTCCTCGCGCGCAATCTCTTCCCCGTTCAGGGTGACTATCAGTTCACCGAGTTTCTCGCCCTTTCCGATTGGCGCCACCACCGGCTCACGAACCTGCATGCTGGCGTCCAGGTTGTCGTACTGCCGTTCCGGTATGGTCACGTACAGGTTGCCGCCAAGTCCCACGGGCAGGGAGTCGCTTCCGCCTTTCCACAGCCTTGGTGTGGCCAGGGCCTCTTCGCCGTCATAGAGCCTGAACGTGCGGAAGAAGCGGAAGCCGTAGTTCAGCAGCGCCTGGCTCTGGTCGGCGCGGTCGCGCGGGCTGTCGGTGCCCATCACCGCCGAAACCAGCCGCATGCCGTCGCGCTTGGCCGAACTGACCAGGTTGTACCCCGCGCCGGAGGTGTGCCCGGTCTTCAGTCCGTCCACCGTGCTGTCACGGAACAGCAGCATGTTGCGGTTCTGCTGGGTGATGTCGTTAAAGGTGAAATCGCGCTCCGAGTAGTACTGGTAGTACTCCGGGAAGTCGCGGATCATGGCCCGCGCCAGTTTCGCGATGTCACGGGCCGTGGTCACCTGCGCCGGATCCGGCCAGCCCGTGGCGTTCACGTAATGGGTGTTGTGCATGCCGATGCGTTCGGCGTACTGGTTCATGAGCTGGGCGAAGGTTTCCTCGTTGCCGGCGATGTGCTCGGCCAGGGCCACGCTGGCGTCATTGCCGGACTGGATGATCATGCCGCGCAGCAGGTCCTCGACTCGAATCCGTTTCCCGACCTCGATGAACATGCGCGAACCGCCCATGCGCCAGGCCGTCTCGCTGATGGTCGCGGTATCGTCCAGGCTGAGGTGGTCGGACTTGAGTTCGCTGAACGCCACGTACGCGGTCATCAGCTTGACCAGGCTGGCCGGCTCCCGCTGCTCGTCGGCATTCCGCTCCGCCAGCACGTTGCCGCTTTCGTGATCCATGAGGATATAACTCGGCGCCGACAGCGCAGGCGGCGAGGGCACGGGCATGGTCTGGGCATGGCCGAGGGAAGTCACTCCGGCGGTGGCCAGGAGGGCTGTCAGGATCGTCTGAATCAGGCGCTTCATTTGCAAACGGTTCCATAGGTTCGGTCAACGGGCGCTGCCGTCGAGACAGTCGCTGACCAGGGCCATCAGGGGTTGATTACGACACGGTTCGCATCCAGTCCGTGTTCGCGCAGGCGCCGGGTGAGCCGGTCGACCTCTTCCACCGTGTTCACGGGACCTACCCGTACGCGGTAGAGCCGCGTATCCGTGCTGCTGTCGTCGATCTTCACCGGACCAAAATCCGCATTCTGCAGTTCCCGCTGAATGCGTCGGGCATTGTCATTGCTGGAGAAGGCGCCGACCTGCACGAAATACCGCGTCGGCGAATCCACCGTCACCTTGCCCGGCAGGCGTCTGGCGGCCACCGCGGTGGCCGAAGGTTCATCGTTTCGTGGCTGTTCCACATCCGCGCGGGCCACGTCGGGTTCCGCTGCCGGGTCGCTGTTGTCGCGGAGGACCTCGATGCGGACCGGCGCGGTGCCGCTGTCCACCATATCGAGCCTGTGGGCGGCGGCGTAGGACAGATCGATGACGCGGTTGCGCGCGAATGGTCCGCGGTCGTTGATACGGACGATGACGCTGCGGCCGTTCTCCAGGTGGGTCACGCGGGCATATACCGGGATCGGCAGTTCCCGGTGCGCCGCGGTGAGCTCATACATGTCGTAGGTCTCGCCGCTGCTTGTGCGCCGGCCGTGGAACTTCTTGCCATACCACGAAGCAATGCCTTCTTCGATGTGCTCTTCCGGCATGTTCGCCATGACGCGGTAGGTGCGACCGAACACCTCGTATGTTTCGGGGTTGCCGTAACGGCTGCGTGGTTCATCCCGGGGCTCCGGGTCGCGCAGGCCGCTGAGGTCCGGTGCCGTCGCGGGCCCGCGGTCCTGTTCGCGGTCGGGCGCCTCGGGTGCCGGCGGCGTTGAACTGCAGGCCGCGAGCAACAGCGCAGCAATCACGGGCAGCGCGGCAACCGGGCTGAATCGGATCACGCGTTCTTCTCCATTCGGGCACGTATCGCCTGGCTGAGCTGCCATACGGCGAGCGCATACAGCGGGCTGTGATTGTAACGGGTAATGACGTAGAAATTGTGCAGACCGACCCAGTACTCCTTGCCCTCTTCGCCGTCCAGCTCCATCAGGGTGGCCGGGGTCCGATCGTTCAGGCTCAGGTCCGGCTCCACTCCGGCGGCACGCAGTTCGCCGACCGTGGTGTAAGGCTGGCGGCCCCGGTTGGCCAACCCGGAGACATCCGTATCCTGGTTCAATTCGGCGCGGGAAACCACGGGTTCATCGGGCCGCCAGCGATGCTCGCGGAAGTAATTGGCGACACTGGCCACCGCATCCGCCGTACTGCTGAGCAGATCGCGGCGTCCGTTGCCGTCACCATCCACGGCGTAGGCGCGGTAACTGCTGGATATGAACTGCGGGATGCCCATGGCGCCCGCGTAGGAACCGCGGATGGACAGCGGATCGAAACCTTCCTCGTCGGCCAGGAGCAGGTAGTGCTCCAGCTCGCGCCTGAAAAACTCCGCGCGCGGCGGGTAGGCAAACGCCAGTGTGCTCAGGGCGTCAATGACCCGGTAGCGCCCCTGGTGTTCGCCGTAACGGGTCTCGACGCCGATGATGGCGACGATGATCTCCTCCGCCACTTCGTAGCGCTCGGCCGCCGCGGCTATGGTGTCGGCATGTTCCGCCCAGAAGGCCACGCCTTCCTCTATACGGTCTTCGCGCATGAAGATCGGACGGTAACGGTACCAGGGCATGGCCTCGGCGGGACGGGATATGGCATCAATAATGTCCTGCCGGTGTTCGGCCCGAGCGAGCAAATCGCGGACGACATCCGGATCAAGGCCATGTTTCTCCGCCATTCGGCCGACAAAGTGGCGAACTTCATCCCGATCCGCGTCGAACTTCCCGCCATGCGCGGGTGCAGTCAGCGTGGCGAACAGGAGGGCGGCCAACAGGTATTTCAGCACCGGTAGCGGTGACAGCATGATGTTTTTCTTCCAGGTCGATGGGAATCGTTCGGGACGCCCGCTGCAGGACCGCCCACCCGCCTTGTGCCCTTTCATGATGCCCAGAGTTTACGATGCGTATGCACCGACATGAGGATACCGAACGCCACCATCAGCGTCACCATTGACGTGCCGCCATAGCTGATCAGCGGCAGCGGCAGTCCCACCACCGGCACCAGCCCGGACACCATGCCCACGTTGACGAACACGTAAACGAAAAATGTCAGCGCCAGGCTGCCGGCGAGAAGCCGGCTGTACGTGTCCTGGGCCTGAATGGCGATGTACATGCCACGGCCGATGATGAACAGATACAGCACCAGCAGCTGGATTACGCCCACGAGTCCGAACTCTTCGCTGAAGACGGCGAAAATGAAATCCGTATTGCGCTCGGGCAGGAATTCCAGCCTTGACTGGGTGCCGTTCAGCCAGCCCTTGCCGTAAAGGCCGCCGGAGCCGATGGCGATGGTTGACTGGATGATGTGGTAGCCGCTGCCCAGCGGGTCCCGCTCGGGATCGAGCAGGGTGAGGATGCGCCGCTTCTGATAGTCGTGCATCAGGAAGTGCCAGAATATGGGCGCCATGGCCGCGATCAGGGCGGTCGCAAAAAGCATGATGCGCCAGCGCAGCCCGGCCAGGAAAATCACGAAGAAGCCGGAAGCGCAAACCAGCACGGCGGTGCCGAGGTCGGGTTGCAGGACGATAAGTGCCGTGGGCACCGCGATCAGCGCCAGCGCCACGGCCACCTGGAATAGGTTGGGAGGCAGGTCGCGGCGACTGATGAACCAGGCGACCATCATGGGGATGGCCAGTTTCATGAGTTCCGCCGGCTGAAAACGGAACAGTCCCAGATCCAGCCAGCGCTGAGCGCCCTTGCCGACCACGCCCACCATCAGCACCAGCATCAGCATCGACAGGCCGGCCAGGAAAAGCCACGGTGTCCAGCGGCGCAGCTGGTCCGGCGACACCTGGGCCACCAGCACCATCAGGGTAAACGCAAGCCCCAGCCGAAAAACCTGCCGCTGCAGTTCGCCCATGTCCTCACCGGAGGCACTGTAGAGAATCAGCAGTCCGACTCCCGAGAGCAGGATCAGAGCGGTCATGAGCTGCCCGTCCAGGTGCAGGTGACGCTGCATGAAGGTCAGGCGCGCCGACGATCCGGCACCTGAAAGCGGAACGCTAGACATCGTCCCGCTCCCCGTGGATGTCGAAATAGGCATCCATGACCTCTCGCGCCATGGGCGCGGCGACGGCGCCGCCACTGCCGCCGTTCTCCGCGATCACCGCTACGGCGATGCGCGGGTCCTTGGCGGGTGCGAAGGCATTGAACAGGGCGTGATCGCGAAGACGGCGCTCGATCTCGTCGGGATCGTACTCGTAGTCGTCGTCCTGGGGCAGGCTGAAAACCTGTGCAGTGCCGGTCTTGCCGGCGATGCGGTAGGAAAGGTCGGCGGCGATGCTGCGCGCGGTACCCCGGGCGCCGTGGACCGATTCGATCATGGCGTCCACCACCGCGTCCCAGTGCCGGTCGTTGCGGCCGGAAAACACGGTTTCAGCGGCCTCCAGTTCGAGTTCCCTGACCTCGCCGTTGCTGGAGTTGCGCATGGCCCGAATCAGGCGGGGCGGACGCACCTTGCCGCGATTGGCCAGCACCGCGGTGGCCTGGGCAAGCTGCAGCGGCGTGGTCAGGAAATAGCCCTGACCGATGCCCGTAATCAGGGTTTCGCCATGGAACCAGCCTTCACCGCGCGCCGCCCGTTTCCATTGTCGCGACGGCAGGATACCGGCCAGTTCCCCGGGTATGCCCGACCCGGGGCGGTCCCCGAACCCGAACCCGGCGAGGTAGCGATGCATGTTGTCGATGCCGAGGCGGTAGGCGAGGTCGTAGAAGTACACGTCGCAGGACTGGATGATGCTGTCGGCCAGGTTCATGGGTCCGTGACCGTAGCGCCGCCAGCAGCGCCAGCGGTGATCGATTCCCGGCAGGGTGTAGAAGCCCGGGCAGGTGACGCGGTCGCCGCCGGACATGGTGCCGTGGTCCAGGCCGGCCAGGGCAACGAATGGCTTGATCGTCGAGCCGGGCGGGTATTGACCGCGCAAGGCCCGATTGAACAGCGGCCTGTCCGGATTCACCTGCATGTGCCGGTAGGTTTCCCTGTCAATGCCGTGGACGAACAGGTTGGGATCGAACATGGGCTTGCTTGCCAGGGCAAGGATGTCGCCATTGCGGGTGTCAATGGCGACGATGGCGCCGGTGTAGTCCTCGAGGACCTCCTCCGCGACCCGCTGCAGGCGGCTGTCGATGGTCAGGTAGACGTCGTGGCCGGGGTTCGGGTTTTGCCGTTCCAGGGGCCGTATGACCCGCCCGAGCGCATTGGTTTCCATGCGCTCGAGTCCGGAGTAGCCGTGCAGCAGGTCCTCGAACTGCAATTCGGCGCCGGCCTTGCCGATGTGCGAACTGCCGCGGTAGCGGGAGTGGTCGATGCGGGTGAGTTCCCGCTCGTTGATCCGGCCCACGTGCCCGATCGCGTGCACCGCGTGCGAACCCTGGGGATAGTAACGGGTCAGCCGGGCTTCCACCTCCACACCTGGGAAGCGGTGGCGGTTGATGGCGAATGCCGCCACCTCCCGCTCGCGCAGGCGGAACTTCACCGGTATGGCGTCGAATCGTCGCGAGCGCAAACGCTGTTCGTGGAAGCGTTCGAGGTCGCGCTCCTCGAGCTGCATGATCGCCGAGAGTCCGTCCAGCGTCGCCGGGATGTCCTTGATCTGCTCCGGCGTGAGCATCAGTTGGTAGGTGGGACGATTCTCCGCGAGGACGCCGCCGTTGCGGTCATGGATCAGGCCGCGGTTCGGCGGTACCGGCACCAGTTTCACCCGGTTCGACTGCGACATGGTGCTGTAATGCTGGTGCCCCATGACCTGTAACTGGGTCATGCGCGCGCCCAGCAGGCCCATCAGGCCAAGCACTCCCGCGCCCGCAAGAAACGCCCGCCGCGTGAAAAGCTGCTTCTCCTTCTGCTGATCCCTGAGGCGGTTATGTCCGTTCTTGTCCATCGTCACCATCGGTTTGGCTTCGGCCCGCCCGGTTGGGGATGTTCTGCGGGCATTCTATAGCGTTGCCGGCAACTCTTGCAGTGATGTCGTACGCATACTACTGCACGCCGTAATGCCGTCGAACTCCGCGCATGAATATGAATACCCAGGGCCACAGCAATGTGCCGATTACCGGTGGCAGCCAGTAGGTCATGGCTGGTGTCGGACGCCCGATGAAGCCGTTGATCCACACCTGAACCAGGTTGATCAGGCTGAGCAGTATGAGCACGATCAGGGCCTGCTGGCTCAGTGGGTAGACCCGGATTCGCCGATGCAATTTCAGCACCAGGTATGCGGCAACGGCATAGGCGAAGGCATGCTGGCCGAGCAGGCTGGCCTGCAGGGCATCCTGGCCGAGCCCGGCCAGCCAGGCGATGCCGACGCCGACCCGATGGGGCACGGCCATGCACCAGTAAAACAGCACCAGCGCGACCCATTCCGGTCTCGCGCCGTTCGCCCAGGCCGGTAGCGGCACCAGCAAGAGTATGTAAGCGACCAGGAAGCTTGCCAGGATCACCAGCCACCCGTGTCCCGGTGTCACTTCTGCGCCTCCAGGGGCTCGTCATCGATGTACTTGTCCCCGGTTCTGGAGCGAACCACCAGCATCTCCCGGCTACGGTCCAGCGCCGCCGTCGGTTCCGCCACGACCCGGGCGAACGGTTCCCCGGGTTCGCGCACTACATCGGTCACCCGCGCGACCGGGTATCCCTGCGGGAATCCGCCGCCGAGCCCGCTGGTGACCAGGAGGTCGCCGGGCTGGACATCCGCATTGTGCGGCAGGTGCGGCAGATCCAGTTCCCGCAGGTTGCCGTTGCCGTAGGCGATGCTGCGCAGGCCGTTGCGGTTGACCTGCACCGGAATGGCATGGCCGGGATCGGTGATCAGCCTCACCTGGGAGGTGGTGCGCCCGGCCGAGTCCACCTGTCCCATGACGCCATGTGCGTCCAGCACCGGCTGTCCATTGACCACGCCGTGTCGGGTGCCCTTGTCGAGCTGCAGGATGTGCCGGTAGGGGTCCAGTGCCACCCGCATGAGCTCCGCGATCAGCACCGAATCCTCGACCTCGTAGGAGGACTCCAGCAGGCCCTGCAGGCGAATGTTCTCGCGTTCCAGCTGGTCCATGCGTTGCAGTCGCGCGTCGTAGAGCAGGTGCTGGTCGCGCAGCCGGGCGTTTTCTTCCAGCAATGCCCGACGGCTTCTCATGTTCACGGAGGCATGATCCACCAGGTCGAACGGCAGGTTTACCAGGTAGTGCATGGGCGACGCGACGGTCTGCACTCCTTCCCGAACCGGGGCGGTGAGGTGCTGGCGATGGTCGAGCGCCATCAGGCCCACCGAGATCATGCTCAGCAGGACAACGCGGGTGGTCACCGAGGGACCTTGGGCGAATATCGGTTTGATGGCGCTCCCCGGGCTGTTGTCTCAGGCCGGCTACGGAAGCGGCCCGGATGGACCAGGCTCCTTGCGTGGTCCGTCGATTAGTCCACAGTAAACAGATCCAGGCCCTGCTCGTCCATCAGCTCCAGGGCACGGCCGCCGCCGCGCGCGACACAGGTAAGCGGATCGTCCGCGACCACCACCGGCAGGCCGGTTTCCTCCATGATCAGGCGATCCAGGTTGCGGAGCAAGGCGCCACCGCCGGTCAGCACGATGCCGCGGTCGGCAACGTCGGCGCCCAGTTCGGGCGGTGTCTGCTCGAGCGCCGTCTTGACCGCGCCCACGATGGCGGACAGAGGCTCCTGCAGCGCTTCCAGAATCTCGTTGCTGTTGAGGGTGAAACTGCGCGGCACGCCCTGCGC
>SLSJ01000170.1 GCA_007130525.1 Ectothiorhodospiraceae bacterium
CACCGCCCTTCTACTACGCACGCCGATCTGCTCGCTGTGACGGGGCGTACTCCCTGCAGCCGGCTCGACGTAGTGTCAGCTACGCCTTCGCCGTCTTCCGGTCCGTGCCCCCCGCCACAGCGGCATCTCGACGCCCTCGCGACGAACGGCGGTGAGATATGCGGGCTAACGAACGATGCCGGCAGAGTACGGTACGCAAAAAGCCCCGCGGATTCGCGGGGCTTTCGGTACATCGTGGGCTCTTCGCCGCCGGGATCAGGCCTCGCTGGGTTCGCCCACGGCCTTCATGCTGAGCCGGACACGTCCCTGGCGATCCACCTCCAGCACCTTGACCTTGACCACGTCGCCCTCACTGAGCTTGTCGGCCACGTTCTCGACCCGCTCATTGGAGATCTGGGATATGTGAACCAGGCCGTCCTTGCCGGGAAGGATGCTGACAAAGGCGCCGAAGTCCATGAGCTTGACCACGCGCCCTTCGTAGATCCGTCCGACCTCCACATCGGCAGTAATCAGTTCGACCCGGCGCTTGGCCTCTTCGCCGGCGGCCTTGTCCACGGAGGCGATGGTCACCGTGCCGTCGTCCTGGATGTCGATACTGGCCCCGGTTTCCTCGGTCAGCGCGCGGATGGTGGCGCCGCCCTTGCCGATGACGTCGCGGATCTTCTCGGGATCGATACGCATGGTGATCATGCGTGGCGCATACTCGGACATGTCCTTGCGCGGCGAGTCGATCACCCGGTTCATGGCGCCAAGGATATGCAGGCGCCCTTCCCGGGCCTGCTCCAGCGCCCGTTCCATGATCTCGCGGGTAATGCCGTTGATCTTGATGTCCATCTGCAGGGCGGTCACGCCGTCCTCGGTCCCGGCCACCTTGAAGTCCATGTCTCCCAGGTGATCCTCGTCACCGAGGATGTCGGTGAGCACGGCGAAATCGTCGCCTTCCTTGATCAGGCCCATCGCGATCCCCGCCACCGGGGCCTTGACGGGCACGCCGGCATCCATCAGCGCAAGCGAAGTGCCACAGACGGTCGCCATGGAGCTGGAACCGTTGGACTCGGTGATCTCGGAGACAACACGAATCACGTAGGGGCAGTCCTCGGGCTTCGGCATCACCGCCTGTACGCCACGCTTGGCGAGTCGGCCATGTCCGATTTCCCGCCGCTTCGGACCACCCATGAAGCCCGCTTCGCCGACGCAGTAGGGTGGGAAGTTGTAATGCAGCATGAACGGTTCCTTGCGCTCCCCCTCGATGGCGTCGATGATCTGCGCGTCCCGTCCGGTTCCAAGGGTGGTGATCACCATGGCCTGGGTTTCACCACGGGTGAAGATCGCAGAACCGTGCGTCCTTGGCAGCGACCCCACCTCGATGTCTATATGCCGGACCGTGCGCAGGTCCCGCCCGTCGATACGCGGCTCGCCGGCGATGATGCGACCACGCACGATCTTCTTCTCCAGCGACTTGAAGGCCCCGGCCACGCTCGACACGCCGCGCGCTTCATCGTCTTCGATGGCCAGGTCCTCGATCGCCTGATCACGCAGGGCGCCGATCCGTTCGTTGCGTTCCTGCTTGTCCGCCACCTGATAGGCCTGCCGCAGCGACTCGCCGAACCTGGCCTCCAGTTCCTCGGCGAGGGCCGCATCCTTGACCTGCGGCTGCCAGTCCCAGCGGGGCTTGCCCACTTCGACCGCCAGTTCGTTGATGGTGCGGATCACCGTCTGCATCTGCTCGTGGCCGTACAACACGGCATCGAGCATCGCCTGCTCGGGCAGTTCCCCGGCCTCCGACTCCACCATCAGCACCGCCTCGGCGGTGCCGGCGACAACCAGGTCGAGCTGGGAATCCGCCAGCGCCTGGAAGCCCGGGTTGAGGAGGAACTGTCCATTCCTGTAGCCGACGCGGGCGGCGCCGATGGGGCCCTCGAACGGAATTCCGGAAATGGCCAGGGCGGCGGAGGCGCCGATCAGCGCGGGAACATCGGGATCCACATCGGGATTCATGGACATCACCGTGGCGATGACCTGGACCTCGTTGTAGAAACCTTCGGGGAAGAGCGGACGGATGGGGCGATCGATCAGGCGGGAGGTCAGGGTTTCCTTTTCGGAGGGACGGCCCTCGCGCTTGAAAAACCCGCCGGGGATCTTGCCCGCAGCGTAGGTGCGCTCCTGATAGTTGACCGTCAGGGGAAGAAAGTCGCGCTGGCCCGCATCGTCCTTCTTGCCGACCACGGTGACCAGGACCACGGTGTCGGACATGTTCACGAGTACAGCACCGGTTGCCTGGCGGGCGATCGCGCCGGTCTCGAGCGTGACGGTGTGTCCACCGTACTGGAATGACTTGCTAACGGGTTTCACTGGCGATATTCCTCTCTGCCACCTGCTGAATGTGACGACGCGCCCCTGCGCGACGTCTTACCTGCGTAGTCCGAGACGCTCGATGATGGACTGATAACGATCCTGATCCTTGCGCTTGAGATAATCGAGCAGCTTGCGCCGATGGTTGACCAGCTTCAGCAGACCACGGCGGGAGTGATGATCCTGCTTGTGATTGGCGAAGTGCTGGGTCAGGTGCGCAATACGGCCGGAAAGCAGCGCGACCTGCACCTCCGGTGAGCCGGTATCACCCTCGGAGCGCTGATACTCCTGCACGATGCGCGATTTTTCTTCCACGTTAAGGGACATTCAAGAACTCCTGGTCATCCGTTCGAGTTGATCAAGGGCGCATATTGTATCGACGGCACCCTGTGCCGACAAGCTAAGATGCGTTGATGACGGGCTTTTTCCGGCCATGGCATCAGCGGCTGAGCAACCGCTTTGGCGCCACCCGGCCGTCGTCGAGCATGGCGCCCATGCCGAGGAAGCCATCCGGTCCGAACAACCTTACCCAGCCCCGTGCCGGCGCCTTCGGCACCCACACCGCCTGCCCCTGGCACAGGTAATGTGCGGCATCCGCGGCCAGGTGCACGTCCGGCCAGTCGGCCAGTCCATCCTCGACCGGCAGCAGGAGCCCATCCAGGGCCTCGAGACCTCCGCTCGCGGCGAGTTCCTGCAAGGCATTCAGCGTCGTCATCCGGGGCTCGGTGAACGGCGCCAGCCATTCCCGGCGCAAGGCCGTGACATGAGCGCCGCAGCCCAGGGCCTCGCCCAGGTCCTCGACCAGGGTACGCACATAGGTGCCCTTGGAGCAGTGCACGCGCAGTTCGACAGCCTCGCCGCGAATCGCCAGCAGTTCCAGGGCGTATATGGTGACCGGCCGTGGCGGACGCTCCACCTCGAGACCCTGGCGGGCGAGTTCGTATAGTCGTCGCCCCTGGTGCTTGAGCGCGGAATACATTGGCGGCACCTGCAGGATCTCGCCCCGCAAGGGCGTCAGGGCCGTTTCCACAAGCGCCTCATTCAGTAACGGCACGGGCCGGCTGTCCAGGACTTCACCCTCGGCATCGCCGGTGCTGGTGCGCTGACCAAGCCTGCAGGTCACCCGGTAGCACTTGTCCGAATCCAGGAGAAACCCCGAGATCTTGGTGGCCTCGCCAAGACAAATGGGCAGCAGCCCGGTGGCCAGCGGGTCCAGACTGCCGGCATGGCCGGCCTTGCGGGCCTGATAGAGCCGCCTGACGCGCTGCAGGGCACGGTTCGAGGTCAGGCCTTCCGGCTTGTCCAGCAGCAGGATGCCGTCGACATCGCGCTGGGTCTTTCTGGTAACCAATGCAGAAACCGCCTGTGGACTCGCCCCCGGGTCAGGAGTTGCCGGGGCCGCGTTCCCGGTCGTCCGCCACGGCCTCGTCGATCAGCCGCGTCAGCTCTGCGCCACGATCGAAGGAGGTGTCATGGAAGAAGTGCAGTGCGGGCACAGTGCGCAGCTTCATGCGTCGGCCGAGTTCGCGGCGCAGATAACCGGCGGCGCCATTGAGCACTTCCGCCGCCGTCTCACTCTCATCGGCGGCGGCCCCGAGCACCGTCATGTAGACCCTGGCGTGAGCCATGTCCCGGCTGACCTCGACCTCCGATACCGTGACCGACCCGACCCGCGGGTCGCGGATCTCGTCGCGGATAAGTGTGGCCAACTCGCGCTGGATCTGGTCCGCCACACGACGGGTACGGGGAAACTCCCTTGCCATGGCTTGCACTCCTGACGGCGGCCACCCCGGGGAGGCCGGCCTGAACGTAGACCGGGGTCCGGAGGCCAAGCCACCGGACCCCGGCAAAGGTGGATCGGGAGATCAGAGCGAGCGGGCAATCTCCACGCGCTCGAAGCATTCGATCTGATCGCCCACCTTGACGTCATTGTAGTTCTTCACGCCGATACCACATTCGGTGCCGGAGCGGACTTCGTTGACGTCATCCTTGAAGCGGCGCAGCGACTCCAGTTCACCCTCGAAAATCACCACGTTGTCACGCAGCACGCGGATGGGGTTGTTGCGCTTGACCACGCCCTCCTCCACAAGGCAGCCGGCGATCGCCCCGAGCTTGGAGGACTTGAAGACATCGCGTACGGTCGCCAGGCCGACGATCTCCTCGCGGACCTCCGGGGCGAGCATACCGCTGATGGCCTTCTTCAGTTCATCGATGGCCTCGTAGATGATGCTGTAGTAGTGCACATCGACTTCCGCTTCCTGGATCAGCCGACGGGCGGCGGCATCGGCACGCACGTTGAATCCGATGACAATGGCATTGGACGCCATGGCCAGGTTTATATCGGACTCGTTGATGCCACCCACGCCCGCGGAGATGACGTTGACCTTGACTTCGTCGGTGGACAGGTCGGTCAGCGACTGGCTCAGCGCCTCCGCGCTGCCCTGCACGTCGGCCTTCAGCAGAATGTTCACGGTGCTCAGCTCGTTGTCCTGCATCTGACTGAAAATGTCGTCGAGCTTCGCCGCCTTCTGCTGTGCCAGGCGCTTGTCCCGCAACCGTTCCTTGCGCAGTTCCGCAACCTCGCGGGCTCGCCGTTCATCACGCACCACCATGACATCGTCGCCGGCATTAGGGGTTCCGGAGAGTCCCAGAACCACCACGGGAATGGACGGACCAGCGCGATCCACCTGGCGTCCGTTCTCATCGAGCATGGCCCGCACACGGCCGTACTCGACGCCGGAAATGATGACGTCGCCCTTGTGCAGTTCGCCGTTCTGCACCAGGACCGTGGCCACCGGACCCCGACCCTTGTCGAGACTGGATTCGACGACCACCCCGGTTGCCGGGCAATCGGCCACGGCCTGCAGTTCCAGCAGTTCCGCCTGCAGCAGAATCGCTTCCAGCAGATCGTCGATGCCTTCGCCGGTCTTCGCCGAGACATGCACGAACTGGTAGTCGCCGCCCCAGTCCTCGGGAATCACCTCGTGCTTGGTCAGCTCCTGCTTGACCCTGTCGGGATCCGCCTCCGGCTTGTCAATCTTGTTGACGGCGACAACCAGCGGCACGCCGGCAGCCCTGGCATGACGAATGGCTTCCTCGGTCTGCGGCATCACGCCGTCGTCAGCGGCCACAACCAGCACCACCACGTCGGTGATCTTCGCGCCGCGCGCACGCATCGAGGTGAAGGCCTGGTGCCCCGGGGTATCCAGGAAGGTCACCATGCCGCGCTCCGTCCGGACATGGTAGGCGCCGATATGCTGGGTGATACCGCCGGCCTCGCCGGCGGCCACCTTCGCCCGCCGAATGTGGTCCAGCAGTGAGGTCTTGCCGTGATCGACATGGCCCATGATGGTGACGACGGGGGCCCGCGCCACTTTCTCGCCCTCCGGGCGTTCCATTTCGGCCACCAATTCCTCTTCCAGGGCGTACTCGCTCACGATCTTCGGCTTGTGCCCCAGTTCCTCCACGAGCAACACGGCCGTGTCCTGGTCGATCACCTGGTTGATGGTCGCCATCATGCCCTGTTTCATCATTTCCTTGATCAGCACGGCCGCCTTCACGCTCATGCGCTGGGCCAGCTCGCCGACCGAAATGCTCTCGGGAATCTGCACTTCGCGCACTACCGGCGCGGTAGGCATTTCGAAACCATGCTGGATACTCTGACCCACACCACCAGCGCCGGCCCGGTCCTTGCGCTTGCGACGCGCCTTGCCGGGCGATACGCGCAGCTCCTCGCGACCAGCGGTATCCCGGGCCTTGCGTCCCTTGCCCTTGGGGCGGTCGTCTTCGGCAAAGCGCTCCTTGTCCTTGTCCTTCGTCTTGACCTTGCGCTTGTTGGCCTCGGCCTCCTGCTCCGCCTCCAATGTGGCGGGGTCGACGACAGGCGGCGGCTCCTCGATGTCTTCCTTCTTGCGGGCTTTCGCCGCGCTCGAGGCGGCATCACCCTCATCCTCGACGGCTTCCTTCTCTGTCGGCGCCGCCTCTGCCGCCGTCTGCTCTTCGGATGCCGGAACCTCGGCAGCCTGGGCCTCTTCTTCGGCCTTGAGGGCGGCCTCGGCTTCCTTCTCGACCCGACGTGCGGCCTCCTCGGCCTCGGCCTCGGCCTGGCGCTTGGCGGCCTCTTCAGCCTCCTGCCGCTGTCTCAGGGCTTCCTGTTCCTTCTCGCGCTCCGCCTCGACATCGCTGCGCTTGACGTAGGTGCGCTTCTTGCGCACCTCCACGTTCACGGTACGGGTGGGCGCCGCGCCGCGGGCGCCACGACCACCGCCACCGGACGGCAGCCTGATCTGGCTCAGGCTCTTGCGGCGCAACGTGATCTTGCGCGGCCCCTCGTCGGCCCCGCTCTCTTCGCCACGACCATGCGCCTTGCGCAGATGGGCAAGCAGCGTGGCCTTATCCTCGTCCGAAAGCACGGCATCGGCATCGGTGATGTTGACCCCCGCCTCGCCGAGCTGGGTCAGCAGCCGATCTACCGGCGTGCCTACCGCTTCCGCAAACTGTTTGACTGTGACTTCCGACATTCACTTCTCCCCGAATCCTGCTCCGCTCGTGACAGCTGTTCCGCCACCGCTGGTAATGGGCCAGGTGCAGGCACCCGGCACCCCTTCGTCAGGATTCCCTCTCTTCCGACTGCTCCGCGAACCACGGTTCGCGAGCTTTCATGATCAGCCCCGCGGCACGTTCGGCATCCAGTTGCGCCATCTCCACCAGGTCATCCACGGCCTGCTCCGCGAGGTCTTCCATGGTGACCACCCCATGGGCCGCAAGCTTGCGGGCAAGGGCCTCGTCCATACCCTCCATGGTCAGCAGATCTTCCGCAGGCTCGACACCGCCGAGCTTTTCCTCGTTGGCGATCATCTGCGTCAACAGCGTATCGCGGGCGCGTGAACGCAGTTCTTCCACCATGTCCTCGTCGAACTCCTCGATCTCCAACATCTCGGAGGTTGGCACATAGGCCACTTCCTCGATGGTGGAGAAACCCTCCTGCACCAGGATGGTGGCGACCTCGTCGTCCACCCCCAGGGAATCCATGAAGGTATCGATGGTCTTCCTCGCCTCCGCCTGACTCTTGGCGTCGGCATCCGCGGAGGTCATCACGTTCAGCTCCCAGCCAGTGAGTTGGCTCGCCAGCCTCACGTTCTGTCCACCGCGACCAATGGCCTGTGAAAGCTGATCCTCCACCACGGCGACATCCATGCTGTGGGAATCCTCGTCCACGACGATGGATTCCACCTCGGCGGGGGCCATGGCGTTGATGACGAACTGCGCCGGATTCTCATTCCAGAGAATGATGTCGATACGCTCGCCCGAGAGCTCGTTGGACACCGCCTGAACCCTGGACCCCCGCATGCCTACACAGGCACCGACGGGATCGATCCGCGGATCGTTGGAGCGCACCGCGATCTTGGCGCGCAGTCCGGGGTCGCGCGCCGCGCCCAGGATATCGATCAGTTCCTGCCCCACCTCGGGCACTTCCAGCTTGAACAGCTCGATCAGGAATTGCGGCGCCGTACGCGAGACGAACAGTTGCGGCCCCCGGGCTTCCGGACGCACTTCCTTGAGGTAGCCACGGACGCGGTCGTTGGTGCGGAACGCCTCCCGCGGGATCATCTCCTCGCGGGGGATGATGGCCTCGGCGTTGGCACCCAGATCCATGATCACGCTGCCGCGCTCCACCTTCTTGACGATACCGGTAATGAGGTCGCCGACGCGGTCCCGGTAGACCTCGAGGACCTTTGCCCGCTCCGCCTCGCGCACCTTCTGCACGATTACCTGCTTGGCGGTCTGCGCGGCAATGCGGCCGAAGGCCACCGATTCCATGGGCTCTTCGATGTATTCGCCCACGTTGATGTCCGGCTGCTGCTTGCGTGCATCGGACAAGCGGATTTCCTGATCCGGCAGTTCAATCTCGGCATCATCGTCGACCACCAGCCAGCGCCGGAAGGTCGAGTATTCCCCGGTCTTCCGGTCGACGGCGACCCGCACGTCGATATCGCCCGGCGAGCGCTTCTTGGTGGCGGATGCCAACGCGGCCTCGATCGCTTCCACAATGACTTCCCTGTCGACACCCTTTTCGTGGGACATCGCATCCACGACCAGCAGAACCTCTTTGCTCATGCTTGTAACTCCACACCGTGCGCCCCATGGCAGGCACGGATTTGCTATTCAGTAATCCGGTACGAGATTGCACTTCTCGATGCGCTCCAGCGGGACCGCATGGATGGTGCCATCCTCGTCGATAAGCACTTCACCGTCGCGCAAGCCGCGCAGGACACCGACGATCTTCCTTCGCCCCTCCCAGAGCCCGTTGAGCCTTACTCGGGCAACCGCTCCGGCGAAGCGTTCGAAATCCGCGGCCCTGATAATCGGCCGATCCAGACCCGGGGAGGAGATTTCCAGCCGATAGCTCCCCGGAACCGGATCCTCCACGTCAAGCACGCCACTGACCTGATGGCTGACGCGGGCGCAATCATCAACCGTCACCCCCGCCTCGCTGTCAATGTAGACGCGCACCAGGTCCTGGCCTCGGCCAGGGCGGTATTCCACGCCCACAAGCTCGTAGCCCATCCCGACCACCACCGGCTCCACCAACTCCGTCAAGGCCTCGCTGACCTGGACCATACGCACCCTGTACGGAAACAAAAAATGGGCCCGAGGCCCATCCGACGTCCGACGACAGCACCGGCCCGGAGCACGCCGAGACCGAAACTTCGCCGCAGTTGACCGGCACGTCCCGGCAGTACCGGCCGACACGCCCTCAAGCTACAAAAAAAGGCCGCAAGCGGCCCCGGCGTCGAACTGCATGTCGCCGCATCGGCATCGACACATGCCGGATCACTGGCGCCTGCACCCCGAAAACGGTGGAAAATGGTACGCCTGCCGCTCATAGCGAGTCAAGCCGACGCCCGCGAAACGAAAACAGGCGGCTCGCGCCGCCTGTTCTTCGATCGAATCTGGTAGCGGGGGCAGGATTTGAACCTGCGACCTTCGGGTTATGAGCCCGACGAGCTGCCAGACTGCTCCACCCCGCAATCGACGGCGCAAATAATAGCCAAACAGATGCTGAAATGCAAGGCGGGGAGCGCGTCCCGGCACGGCAAACATGCGCCGTCAACGCGCCCGTGTGGGGCTTCGGCGATTGCCTGGAGCGGTGCGGAGCCGAAGGCTCCCTACCGCCTTTTCCACAGATACTTCCGGAGGTCGTGATGATAGATGAAACCCGGCAGCGCGAAGACCACGAAAAGGCACAGGGTGGTCACGTAGAATTCCCAGTCCTGGGAATAGACGTCACCGGTCATCCGGTACTCCAGCCCCACCGCAAGACCGCCCACAATCCAGTACATCAGGAACCACTCGAGCAGCCGCATCCATTCCTTCTTCTCGCCGCCCGGCGGCGGCAGCAGGAACAGAAGCCGTTCGCTGAACCAGGGCAGGTTCGCCCCGATCAGCGCGGCGATGAACAGGATCAGGAATGCGCCGGTTTCACCCATGACAGGAACTGCAGTGTCAGACTCCGAATGCCGCCATGCAAAGGCCCACAAGAGTACCAGGGAATATACCCAGCAGCAGTATCGACAGGCCGTTGGCCGCGAGCAGGGCGCGGAAGCCGCCGGAACCCGTGGGCTGCGGCCCTTCGCCTTCCGGTTTGTCGAAGTAGCAGAGCCGGACGATGCGCAGATAATAGAACGCGCCCACCACCGCCCCGACCACGGCAAGTACCGCAAGCCAGATGAAGCCGGTTTCGACAACCGCTTTCAGCACCATCCACTTGGCATAGAAACCGACTGTTCCGGGTATGCCGGTCAGGGACACCATCAGGATCAGCATGACCAGGGCAAACAGCGGGCTCCTGTCATTGAGACCACGAAAGTCGTCCAGTTGATCCGCTTCGAAGCCCTTGCTGGACAACAGCATGACAACGCCGAACGCCGCGGCCACTGTGAGCGAATAGGTAACCGCATAGAACACGGCGGCGGCGTAGCCCTCGGCGGACCCGGCTATAAACCCCAGGAAGATGAAACCGACATGGTTGAAGGTGGAGTAGGCCAGCATCCTCTTGATGTTGGTCTGGACCAGGGCCACGGTGTTACCCACTATCAGGGACAGCACCGCCAGAACCACGATCATCTGTTGCCAGTCTGCCAGCAGCGGCTGCAACCCATCACCGATCAGGCGCAGGAACAGGCCGACGGCAGCCACCTTGGAAGCCGTCGCGATGATCAGCGTCACCGGCGTCGGTGCGCCATGGTAGACATCGGGCACCCACATGTGGAACGGCACGGCGCCGAACTTGAAAGCCACGCCCACCACCAGGAACACCAGGCCGAACAGGAACAGCAGGCGGTTTTCCTCGAGCTCCACAACGGCCTCCCGGATCGCAGCCAGGTCAAGACTGCCGGTGGTGCCGTAGATCATGGACATGCCATAGAGCAGCATGCCCGAGGCCAGGGCGCCGAGTACGAAGTACTTCATGGCCGCCTCGGATGAGCGGACGGAATCGCGGTCCATGGCCACCAGCGCGTACAGACACAGCGACATCAGCTCCAGACCCAGATACAGGGTCAGCATGCTGTGCGCGGACACCGTCACCATCATGCCCAGCACCGAGAAAAGGCCGAGCATGTAGTACTCGCCAATCAGCAGACCGCGGTCGCGCATGTAGTCGCGGGAATAGGCAAAGCCGAGGAAGGCCAGCACCAGCACGCTGACCTTGAGAATGGACCCTACGGAATCGGCCACGTAGGTGCCGCTGAACGTGGTGGCGTCGGCGCCCCACTGAACCTGTACGGTCAGCACCACCGCCACCGCCAGCGTAATCTGCGTGAGCCAGTAGGCCGGCGTGTGATCCCGGTCGCTCGCGAACAGGTCCACGACCAGCACCACGCAGGCCATGAACAGCATCCAGATCTCGGGCAGTGCAAGCATGAGATCCGGTGTCTTGAACGGCTCGTCAATCATAAAGGTTCCTCTGACCCACTACGGCGGCGCCGGAGCGCTGCGCCCGGAAATCGTTGCGCATCATGCAATGAGCCACGGTCACAGCCCCCTGCCGACGGTCTGCAGCAGGTTGGCCAGCGATGGTTCCATGACCTCGATAAGCGGTGCCGGGTACAGGCCCAGCCAGAGCACGGCCACGGCGAGTGCTCCCAGCACCAGCTTCTCGCGCATATCCAGGTCCTGCAGGGCCCCCACCTTCTCGCTGACAACCTCGCCATACATCACCCGACGGACCATCCAGAGGGTGTATGCAGCGCCAAGGATCAGGGTCAGCGC
>SLSJ01000019.1 GCA_007130525.1 Ectothiorhodospiraceae bacterium
AGCTGCAGGCGCCCCGCGCCCAGCGCCCGGCGAGAGATCAGTGCTCCCGTATGAGGCGCAACGGACACTGGAACCAGAGCACGGTTACCATTCGCGGGCTCCCGCACCCCCGGCGCCTCTCCAGCCGGGCGCGGGGCGCCGGGCGCCGGGCGCCGGCGGGTCAATCTCCCGCTGCCAGACCGCCGTTGATCATCAGTATCTGACCGGTGACGTAGGCGGCGTCATCGCCGGCCAGGTAGAGCGCCGCATCGGCTACTTCCTCTGGCCTGCCGAAACGGGCCATGGGAATTTTTGCCGAGATCTCATGGTGTGCGTCCGCCGGCAGGTCCTGCTGCGCGAACGCCGTCCTGATCCAGCCCGGGGCCAGCACGTTGACGCGGATGCGCGGCGCCAGCGAGCGCGCCAGGCTCATGCTGAAACCGCTGATGCCACCCTTGACCGCGCCGAACAACTCCGCTTCGCGGCCGGCCATGCCACGCAGGGCGAGATCCCATGAGGTGTTGATGATGACCCCGCCATCGGCGAGATAGCGGGCGGCGGTCCAGGATCCGTGCATGGTTCCGAGCAGGTCGACGGCAATCAGTTTTTCCAGCTTCTCATGGTCTGGCGCGGCGGCGTTTGTGCCGGTGAGGATGTCGGCTCCGGCCAGATTCGCCCATGTGGTGAGTTCGCCAAGTTCCGCACGGGACTGTTGCGCGATCTCGTCGAGTTGCAGCGGGTCGGATACGTCGGCAACCACCACGCAGGCGCGGCAGCCGAGGGATCGGATGGTCTCCGCCACCCTTTCTGCCTCGTCCCGGGAACGGTTGCAGCCTACTGCCACGTCGGCCCCGGCGCGGGCAAAGGCCAGCGCAACGGCTCTGCCGATACCGGTGCTGGCGCCGGTCACCAAGGCCTTCTTTCCAGCAAGTCGATTGACTGTCGCCGTCATGGTTACCTTTGTTTCCCTCTTTGTGCTGGACGCTTGCCCGGCCTTCGGGGCAAACTGGCAGCAAGGTCATCGAGCCGGGTTACCAAATCATCTCCTGGGAACACGTTGACTGACTCGCAAGTGTGTGCAAAGAAGTCAGCGTATCCCCGACGATGCCTTCTTGGGCACGGGAGGCGTGGATGTCGTTCCAGCCACGATCTGCGCGCTGTCTGTACTGGGCGCTGCTGTTGCTGTTTTTCGGACACTTCACCGGCAAGGCCGTGGCCTTTGAGCCGTCGCCGCCGGGTGTGCTCTATCCGCTTGGCAATCAGCACCACCTGCATCTGAATTGTCAGGGCAGCGGCTCGCCCACCGTCATCTTCGACGCCGGTCTGGGTGGCGACTCCCTGCAGTGGACGCGAGTGCAGCGCCTGGTTGCCCAGTATACGCGCGCCTGCAGCTATGATCGCGCCGGCATGGGCTGGAGCGAACGTCATTTCGGTCCACGCACCGCAGGGCGGATGGCTTCCGATTTGCGCAATCTGCTTCGCAAGGCTGATGTGCCGGGGCCGTACGTGCTGGTCAGTCACTCGTTCAGCAGTTACACCGCCCGGATCTTCGCACGTCGGCATCCACAGGATATAGCCGGGCTCGTGTTCATCGACCCGTCCCATGAAGATCAGATCCTGCGTTTCAAGGATGAGTTCAATATCAACCTGGTTCCCAGCCATCGGGGGTTCGTGACCTATCAGCCCGCCCTGCCTGCGAACATGCCGGAGGAAGTACTGGCGACGGCAAAGAGCTTGCAGTGGAGCCGCAAGCGCATCGAGGCGACGCGCGAGGAATTGATGGGCTTCCGTGAGAGCGCGCGCCAGGTGGCCACCGCTCCCGATCTGCCCGCCGTGCCCATGCTGGTACTGACCCGGGGCGTCAAGGGCTGGCCGCGGGAACCGCGCGCCGAGCAGATGGAGGCGTTGTGGCTGGATCTCCATCGTGACCTCGTGAGCCGCTCTCCGACGGCGCGTCACGTGGTGGTGCCGGACAGCGGCCACCATATCCATCTCGACAACCCCAACCTGGTTGCCGACGGTATCCTGCTGGTACTCGAACAGGGTTGGGTAGAGCGCCGCCGGGCGAACTCCGGCGCGGTTTTGCGGCATGCCGGTGTCGACGGCGCGAGCAAGGGCGTAGGTCCGGGTGTCGAGGAGTGGTGGGCGGAGCGGCGCCCCGGGCGTTTCACCTGGTCCGGGTATACCAGCCCCTGAAAGTGCCGGCCCCGCATTCGCGGGGCCGGCCATCCGATCATTCCCGGAGGGGAACCTACTGTTCGTCGAGGAAGCTGCGCAGCGACTCCGAGCGGGTCGGATGACGCAGTTTGCGCAGGGCCTTGGCCTCGATCTGCCGGATGCGCTCACGGGTGACGTCGAACTGCTTGCCCACTTCCTCGAGGGTGTGGTCGGTGTTCATGTCGATGCCGAAACGCATCCGCAGCACCTTCGCCTCGCGCGGCGTCAGGCCACCCAGAACCTCGCGCACCGCCTCCTTGAGCCCTTCCCGGGTGGCGGAGTCAATCGGGGACATGACCATGATGTCCTCAATGAAATCGCCCAGGTGGCTGTCCTCGTCGTCGCCGATGGGCGTCTCCATGGAGATTGGTTCCTTGGCGATCTTGAGCACTTTGCGCACCTTGTCTTCCGGCATCTCCATGCGCTCGGCCAGTTCTTCGGGCGTCGCCTCGCGCCCCATCTCCTGCAGCATCTGCCGGGAAATCCGGTTCAGCTTGTTGATGGTTTCGATCATGTGAACAGGAATGCGGATGGTCCGCGCCTGGTCGGCAATCGAGCGCGTGATCGCCTGCCGGATCCACCAGGTGGCGTAGGTGGAGAACTTGTAGCCGCGGCGGTATTCGAACTTGTCCACCGCCTTCATCAGACCGATGTTGCCTTCCTGGATCAGGTCCAGGAACTGCAGACCGCGATTGGTGTACTTCTTGGCAATGGAGATCACCAGTCGCAGGTTGGCCTCCACCATTTCCTTCTTGGCCCGGCGGG
>SLSJ01000186.1 GCA_007130525.1 Ectothiorhodospiraceae bacterium
CCTCATGACCGGTTATCAACAGATCGACCTCGATGGGGTAGGTGGCGCCTGCGGAGGGCGCCGACCGGAACCCCCTGGCCGGGTCCGTTATTCCCTGCGCCGCCCAGAGCAGCTGGGACATTTCCTCTCTTGACAGGGGGGTCGGTGCGAACTCGCGTACGGACCTGCGCTCATCGATGGCTTGCTCGACGGGAAAGTCACCGGTCCGCCGGGGTTCGGGGAGGTCGACTGCCGGTTGCGGCTCCATGGGGCTGCCTCGCGCCTGCAAGGTGACGGATATCAGGAGCAGGGTTACGCCCACGATCATCTGCTTCATGGTCAGACTCATTATCTGGTGCCCTGCGGGTGTCTTCACATGATAGGTGGTGACAGGGGATGTCGCAGGCGGCGCTATTAACCCGCATATCTCACTGCCGTTCGTGGCGAGGGCGTCGAGATGCCGCTGTGACGGGGGGGCACGGGCGGGAAGACGGCGAAGGCCTAGCTGACACTACGTCGAGCCGGCTGCAGGGAGTACGCCCCGACACAGCGAGCAGATCGGCGTGCGTAGTAGAAGGGAGGTGAGACATGCGGGTTAGCCATCGCACCCGCGGCCATGAGGACATCCGCCCCTGACACACCGTGGCGGGTGCCCTTGATCCGGGGTTTTCGAGACGGGTCGGACAGCTCGACTTCGTCGCGAGCGGCGAAGGACATATATGATGGACGCCTCCGAGCGAGGCGCCTGCCCGCCGCCATGCCGCAGGAAGAACAACCCGGACGGTGAGCCATGAACGAAGACCAGGTCATCATTCTCGGTATCCTCGCCGCGACGATGGCCATGTTCCTGTGGGGTCGCTGGCGCCACGACATGGTGGCGGCGGGTGCATTGCTTGCCTGTGTGCTGGCCGGTCTCGTGCCCGCGGGCGACGCGTTCTCCGGTTTCGGCCACCCCGCGGTCATTACTGTAGCCTGCGTACTGATCCTGAGCCGGGGACTGCAGACCTCGGGGGCCGTGGATGCACTGACCCAGCGGGCGCTGCCCGGATCGACGGGACCGGTGCTGGCCACTGCGATGCTGACCGCGCTGGCGGCGGTGCTGTCGGCGTTCATGAACAACGTGGGCGCGCTGGCGCTGCTCATGCCGGTGGCCATTCAGATGGCCTCGCGCCAGGGTCTGCCGCCGGGGCGGGTGCTGATGCCGGTTGCATTCGGCTCGATCCTGGGCGGCATGACGACGCTGATCGGCACGCCGCCGAACCTGATCGTCTCCGGCTTCCGTGCCGATACCGGCATGGGCACCTTCGCGATGTTCGATTTTGCCCCGGTGGGAGTGGTGGTGGCTGCGGTGGGCATTATTTTCGTGCTCCTGATCGGCTGGCGCCTGGTGCCCATCCGTGAACGAGCCGGAGTCGAGGGTTTCGAAACCGGCGCCTATCTGACCGAGGCGCGGATTCCCGAGAAGGGCAAGGTCCTGGACATGACCCTTCGCCAGATCGAGGACGCACTGGACGAAGCGGACGCCCAGGTCATCGGGCTGATTCGTGACGAGGTGCGCATGCCCGCCCCAAACCCGGCTCGCAAGGTGCGGCCCGGCGATATTCTCGTCATCGAGGCCGAGCCTGAGGCGCTCGCCTCCGCCTTGTCCAGCCTGGATCTGGAACTGGAAGAAGATGTGCCCAAGGAATCGGAGGAAGACACGGACACCAACAAGGACGAGGCGAATGACCGGAACGACAAGGGGAGCGGCAAACGGGGCGGGCAGGATAATGACGACGAAGAGGATGACGAAGGCGAGGACGATAAGCGGGCGGTCGCGTCGGATGAAATCGTCCTGATGGAACTGGCGGTATTGCCGGATTCCAACCTGATCGGCCATTCCGCCACGGACATCCGCTTGCGTGACCGCTACAGCATCAATCTGCTGGCCGTTTCCCGACAGGGCCGGCGTTCAACGTCGCGGCTGAAGAGCACGAAATTGCGCGCCGGCGATGTGCTGCTGATGCAGGGCGCGCCCGAGATCCTGACCGAATTCGCCGCCAGTACCGGTTGTGTGCCGCTCGCCGAGCGTGCGCTGCGCATACCGGACAGGCGCAAGGCACTGACCGCCGGCGGCATCATGCTCGTCGCCGTCGGCGGCGCGGCCTTCGGCCTGGTGCCTGCGGCCATCTCCTTCGCCGCCGCCGTGCTCGCTTCCATGGCGTTTCGCGTGGTGTCTCCCCGCACGGTATACGACGCGATCGACTGGCCGGTGATCGTGTTGCTCGGCGCCCTGATTCCGGTGGCCGGGGCGATGGCGGTTACCGGCGCCGCCGATCTGATCGCCACGGAATTGCTGGAGCGTGTCGCCCGCGGGCATGCCGTAATCGCGCTGGGGATCATACTGGTGGTCACCATGACCCTGTCGGATTTCATGAACAATGCCGCCACTGCCGCCGTGATGTGCCCGATTGCCATAGGCACCGCCTATCAGCTTGGCGTCAGCGCCGATCCGTTCCTGATGGCGGTGGCCGTAGGCGCTTCCTGCGCTTTCCTCACACCCATCGGGCACCAGAACAATACGCTGATCCTGGGGCCGGGCGGCTTTCGCTTCGGTGATTACTGGCGCATGGGCCTGCCGCTGGAAATCATCGTCGTGGCGGTTGCCATACCGATGCTGCTCGTGGTCTGGCCCCTGTGAGGCCTAGCCCGCATATCTCACCGCCGTTCTACTACGCCCGCCGATCTGCTCGCCGTGACGGGGCGTACTCCCTGCAGCCGGCTCGACGTAGTGCCGGCTACGCCTTCGCCGTCTTCCGGTCCGCGCCCCCCGTCACCGCGGCATCTCGACGCCCTCGCGACGAACGGCGGTGAGGTATGCGGGCTGGCCCGGTTATCTCACCGCCCTTCTGCTACGCACGCCGATCTGCTCGCCGTGTCGGGGCGTACTCCCTGCAGCCGGCTCGACGTAGTGTCAGCTACGCCTTCG
>SLSJ01000110.1 GCA_007130525.1 Ectothiorhodospiraceae bacterium
AGCGCCACGGGCTCGACCATGGAGGCAGCCCTGACCACCCTGCGCGAACGCAAGCCACAACGGCTGATCGCCGCGCTCGGGGCGGCCCCGCCCGACGTTGTGCGGCGGCTGGAGAAAATGGCGGATCAGGTGGTCTGTCTGGACGTCACGGCGGAGTTCTTCGCCGTAGGGCAGTTTTTCAGGGACTTCCGACAGGTCAGCGACGAGGAGGTGATCAAGCTCCTTCGAGGGGGCTCGCGCGGCGAGCCCGAACAGCCGCCCGACGCCCCCTGAAACCGGAAGAATCGGGATCCGGGGCCCCCAACGGACTCCACCGACGGTCGCCGCCGGCGCCGACCCCCGGGCAGCAGGGAGTCACAGGCCCACCTCCGGCTCCTGCGCACGCTCGGGCGGCTTCTCCGGGAGTTCCGTCATCGTCGCTTCCGTCAACAAGAGAATGCTGGCCACGGAGACGGCGTTTTCCAGTGCCACGCGAACAACCTTGGTCGGGTCCACGATTCCCGCTTCCAGCAGGTTCACATAGATGTTGCGAGCGGCGTCGAATCCGGTGTCACCCTTGCCGCTCAGCATGCGCTCGATGACCACACCGCCATCCACGGCGGAGTTCTCCGCGATCTGCCGGGTCGGCGCCTGCAACGCGCGCCCGAGAATCTTCAGACCCGTGCGCTCGTCACCTTCCACCTTGGCCGCCTCGGCGGCAAGGGCGTCGGTGCAGCGGACCAGCGCCAGGCCACCGCCCGGGACGATACCCTCGGCCACGGCGGCCTTGGTTGCGCTGATGGCGTCATCAAGCGCCTCCTTCCGGGCCTTCATCTCGGTTTCCGAGGGCGCGCCGACCCGGATCACGGCCACTCCACCCGCGAGCTTGCCGAGGCGCTCCTCGAGCTTTTCGCGATCGTAGTCGCTGCCCGCCTTCTCGATCTCGTGACGAAGCTGCTGGATACGCCCCTGTATCGCGGCGTGTTCGCCGGAGCCGCCGATAATGGTGGTGCTGTCCTTGTCGACGACCACACGCGATGCCCGCCCCAGTTGCGAGAGTTGCGTGTCCTCCAGTCGCATGCCCAGCTCTCCGGACAACACCTCGCCGCCGGTCAGTATCGCGATATCGCCCATCAGCGCCTTGCGACGATCACCGAAGCCCGGCGCCTTGACCGCCACGCTTTTCAGTATTCCACGCAGCTGGTTCACGATCAGGGTGGCCAGGGCTTCGCCTTCCACGTCCTCGGCGATGAAGAGGATGGGTCGGCCGGATTTCGCAACCTGTTCCAGGACCGGGATCAAATCATTGGGACTGGCAATCCTCTGATCGAACAGCAGAACATACGGATCCTCCAGCACAGCCTCCATCTTGTCGGCATTGGTGATGAAATATGGCGAGATGTAACCACGATCGAACATCATCCCTTCGACGACATCGAGCACCGTCTCGGTTGTCCTGGACTCCTCCACCGTGATCACACCCTCGTCGCCGACCTTCTCGATGGCCTCCGCCACCAGTTCTCCGATGTCGGCGTCATTGTGCGCGGAAATGGTCGCAACCTGTGCCTTTTCCTTGCGGGTCGCGACCTTGCGTGAGAACCCCTGCAATGTCTCGACAGCGACCTTCAGGCCCCGATCCAGTCCTCTCTTGATGTCGATGGCGCTGGCACCGGCCACCACGTTGCGCAGGCCATCGGCAAAGATCGCATGGGCAAGCAGGGTGGAAGTGCTGGTGCCGTCTCCGACCACGTCGCCGGTACGCTCAGCGGCCTGGCGCAGCACCTGGGCACCGAGATTCTCTGTCGGATCCTTGAGTTCGAGTTCCTTTGCGATGGTGACGCCGTCGTTGCACACGATCGGACTACCCCAGCGCTTCTGGATCAGCACCGCCTTGGATTTGGGCCCCAGCGTGACCCGCACGGCATCGGCAAGTTGAGTCGCGCCGCTGAGGATCTTCTCTCGGGCGGCGGATCGGAAAAGTACCTGTTTCGGAGGCATGGCGGATGCACCTCGATCAGCCCCGGCCAACCTGCCGGAACGCCCGCGTCAGAATCGTTCCGGCAAGTGCTTGCGGATCTCTTCGGGTCTTTTCAGTTGAACGAGATCCTTGTCCACCGTCAGTACCGTGCATTGCGCCACTGCGGCCGGCAGCATCTCCCGGAGCAGCCCGAGAAAACGCGGCGGAGCCACGATGACCAATCTGTCGAAGGCACCCTGGCCGTGTCTGGCGGCAATCTGCGCGGCCACGGTATGCGCGAACCGTACGGCTTCCTGTTGCTGCGGGGAATGCCGCTTGTCCATGGCATGCCGCCCCGCCCCCATGGAGTCGAATGCGCGCCCGGGTCGGTCCGAATTGATTTCCCGGCCACTGAGTCTTCCCTCCGGGTGGACCAGATTGTCCAGTTCCTCCAGTTCCCCCCTGGGACCGGATGCGACAAAAATGCGTGCCCGAACCTGATCTGCAACGACTACCCAGGTATTTTTCATGGAAGCCCTCCTCCCGGCGGTTGGAACACACGTTACCGAGTTTCGGCAATCCTTGTGTTGACGCTCGTCAAGCCGACGTCAACACCGGTCCTGCGGGCCAGCCGGGCCGCCGCCGACACGCCCACGACCGGCGCCAGGACGATTTGTGCAGACCACATCCGCTGAGCCATCATGATTCCGTGGCATGCAGGCACCGGCAACCGACCGACAGGCCGCGCGAGGCGGACGCCCCCGTGCCGGGATGTCTTGAGCCGGGCGCCGGCACAGTCGGCGTCTTCCGAAAGCAACGGAGTTTCAGATGATCAAAGCGACGGTGCCGCATACCCCCTCGCTCGCGGAGAAGGTACGGTTTCTCAGTCGGCCGCAGAGCTATCCGGAGTTGCCGGCCACGGTTGCGGTGATCGAAACCCATTTCTCGTACGTGTTCCTGACCCCGTCGCAGGTGTTCAAGCTCAAGAAACCGCAG
>SLSJ01000214.1 GCA_007130525.1 Ectothiorhodospiraceae bacterium
CAAAGAAAGGTCGTCGCGGCTCGGGGCCGGGACGACCAATGAGGAGGAGACTCCCCGTGGGATAGAGGGGCGTCGGCAGGAAATCCGCACCAGGAGCCCCTCCGCCCTGGCGCGGTCACGGGTATGTGGCGGCACCCCAGACACTAGCCCGCATTTCTCACCGCCCTTCTACTACGCACGCCGATCTGCTCGCCGTGTCGGGGCGTACTCCCTGCAACCGGCTCGACGTAGTGTCAGCTACGCCTTCGCCGTCTTCCGGTCCGTGCCCCCCGTCACAGCGGCATCTCGACCCCCTCGCGACGAACGGCGGTGAGATATGCGGGCTAGTCGAAGTGGTTCTGCAACTCCTCCCCCACTTCGAACATGTCGCCCACCACGCCGTAGCGGGCAATGCCGAACATGGCCGCGTCCGGGTCGCTGTTGACGGCGATGATGTTTTCCACGTGCTTCATGCCCGCCATGTGCTGCACGGAGCCGGAAATACCCAGGGCAACGTAGACCTTGCACGCCGAGACGGTCTTTCCGGACTGCCCCACCTGGCGCGACTTGGGCAACCATCCGGAGTCGGCGATGGGGCGGGAGCAACCGAGCACGGCGCCCATGGACTCGGCCAGTTCCTTGAACTGCTCGACGTTGTCCTCTTCGCCGACACCACGCCCGATCGAAGTGATGAACTCCACCTGGCTGATGTCCACGTCGCCGTCCGCGGCAGGTTCGATGAACTGCATGTGCGTGCTGCGCGGCGCGGCCACCTGGTCGATGGCAAACGGATGCACGGAGGGAGAACCACTGCCCTGTGCCTCGTCGAAACTCCCGGCACGGACGGTAATCAACACTGTGGATCTGCCCGGAAACTCCAGTTCCACGTGCACCTTTTCACCGTACAAGGCACGGGTGGCGACCAGGTCGCTGCCGTCGTAGCCCAGGCTGAAGACATCGGAGGCAAAACCGCAGCCTGACTGCGCCGCGACAGCGGCCGCATAGCCCAGGCCGTTGACGGTATGGGGCACCAACACGACGGCGGGCGCGCGGTCGGCAATCAGTGCTCTTACCGCGGATGCGTACGCATCGGGCTGAAACTCGGAAACCGGCACCGATACGGGCAATACTTCGTCGACGCCTTCAACGCTGACCGCCGAAATGTGCGTATCCGGCGAATCGGCGATAACGGCGACGCTCACACCGCCACCAGCGCCGTCCCGCAGATCCTGCGCGGCGGTCACCAGCTCAAGCGTCACCGGGCTCAGTTCACCCTGGCGATGGTCTGCAATAATCAGGATTCCAGTCATGGCTCACATACCTCGCATTTCCTTGATGATCCGGGCAAGGCGCTCCGCCTGTTCGGCTGCCGTGCCGCCGATCAGCTCGGCCTGCCCCTTCTCGGGGACGAACACCCGACGCACCCGTGAAGCCGAGCCCTGCGCACCCACATCGGAAGCCGACAGTCCCAGGTCGTCCAGCGACAGCTCGTCGAGTTGCTTGGACTTGGCCTGCTTGATGCCCCGCAGGGATGCATACCTGGGAGCATTGATACCCAACTGGATGGTCAGCACGCAGGGACACTGGATCTCGCCTTCCTCCAGCAGGCCCCCCTCCAACTCGCGGTGGAAGACGGCCTTGTCAGCGCCGACGGCATAATCGAGCTTGCTGACGACGGCCGCATGCGGCCAGTCCAGGAATGCGGCGAGTGCGACACCGGTGGATGAATAGGCCGCATCCGAAGACTGCGTGCCGGCGAATACCATGTCCGGCGATTCCTTCTCCGCGACACGGGCAAGCACCCGTGCAATGGCCAGCGAATCGGACTCCTCCAGGGCGTCGTCCCAGACCCGGACCGCACGGTCCGCGCCCTTGGCCAGACATTTGCGCAAGGCCTCGTCGGCATCGTCGGGCCCGACGGTAACAACAATCACCTCGACGTCCGAGCTGCTGGCTTCCTTGATCAGCAATGCCTCCTCTACCGAGTATTCGTCCCACTCGTTGAGGTCCTTGTCGAAATAGTCGGGATCCACATCCCGACCGTCGTCCCGCAGTTCAAAGTCCTCGTCCAGGGTTGCGACCTGTTTGATCGGTACCAGGATTTTCATGCTTCCACCTCGTCTGTCACGTTGGCTTGTCCAGCAACTCCGGCAGCCGTTACTGCCACTGATTGTCCTGCTCCGCCCGCAACCGCTTGACCATCGCGGCCCAGGCAGTGAACCGCACCTGCGGCTCCGGATCCCTGGTCATTGACCAGACATCACTGTCCTCCAGCGCACGGTGCCCGAGAGCGGCTACGCGGTTGAAGGGGTAGTCGTCCCTGAGCAGGCGGCGCAATCCTTCCAGGGGTGCCGCCGGATTGTGGGCCAGACCGCGGCGCACATCCTCGTGCGGGTGGCGGACCAGCCCCATCAATACGGCCGCCGCGCTGACCGGGTTGCGGGCAAGTCCGGCCAGCACATCGACGCTGTCGTCATGGGCGAGCCGGTCGGCAATGTCACGACGCAGATCCGTGCGGAAAGCTATCGCCGCCCGCACCCAGGCCGCCGCATCCTCGGCCAGTCGCTCCTGGAGGGCTTCGGGGCAGTTCCGGTTACGGCCTACGGAACGCCGTACTTCCATAACCGGGTCCCGTGCCAGCCTTGCGAGCCAATCCGGACCAACCAGCGCATTTCGCCCCAGCCACCGCCGCACCCACGGGTCCGCATCGAGGGCGAGGCGTGAGATGACCCCTTCCCCGAGGTCCCGGCGCCGAGCCAGGCGCCGGCGGACCATCGCCTCGGAATCATTGCAACTCTGCGTCAGTACGGCTGCCTCCAGCATGGGGTGTCCAACGGCGGCCGCCCGAACGACCGGTTCCGGGTCGCCACTGAGACGACGCAGCATCGCCACGGGTGCTCCGGGATTACCGGCCGCCTTGCGCCGCAAGAGAACCAGGGGTGACATGGCCGCCTTTTTCAGCAACTCCGGTGGGCAGGCCGGGTGCCGTGCCACCTCCGCCTGTACATACGCATCGGCATGTTCCCAGACGCGTGCAAGCAGGGGGCTGTCGGCGGCACGGCTCATGGCTACGGCGCCAGCGCTGCACTTCGGATTCATTTCCAGGCAGCGCTCAAGCAATCCCCTGTCCGCGGCCGGGTTCGCCGCCACCACCGGAGCCACCGGCGGCCCCAACGCCTCCAGCAGCCGCGCGAGGCGTGCACTGTCGCTGGCCGGATGACCCGCCATTAGCACCGAAACCATCACCTCGCAGCCTCGCGCCTCGATTCGGTCCAGAGCACTGACGGGCGTCGCCATATGCTTTGCAAGACGCCGATCGATTGCCGGGTCTTCCAGCCAGGAAAGGGCATCCAGTACGGAGGCTGGTGTCCAGGGTGCCGCGGCCCAGCGCAGCCGATCCCTACGTCTGGCAAACATCACGGTCTCCAGGCCGGCCCGCGCCTCCACTGGCGCCGCGGGATACACTGCGAGGCAGGCATAAGCGTCGCCGCTCGCCGCGGCAAGGGCCACGAGGTCGGGCAGGCTCGCAGGCTGATCGGAATTGCGACCAGCCGAGCCGCACCCATTGTCTGATTCAGGCGACATCAGCGGCTTCGCGCTCACGTTTCTCATGCCCCAGGGCCTCGTAGACCAGTTCGATGAGTTCCTTGACAACGAACCGACCTTCATAACCGGCCGTCTTCAAGGCGTCCTCGAACATGGTGACGTCCTTGGGACAGGCCACGACGAACACCTCCAGGCCCTCGATCTGCGCGGCTTCGTGCATCCGGTTCTCGGAGGGCTTCTCCACACCCACGGGGTCTGCCTGCCAGATTCGGCCTCCCCCGGCTCCGCAGCAGAACGAGTTGTCACCCGAGCGCTGCATCTCTACCAGGTCCAGCCCCAGTGCCCTGATGATGTTGCGCGGGGCATCGAAACCGCGGTTGAAGCGGCCTAGGTGACACGGATCGTGGTAGGTGACCCGGTAGTTGAGCGTTTTCGGGAATGACAACCGTCCCTGCGCGATGAGCCGGTCCAGCAGCGAACTGTAATGCTCGATGGCGAACCGGGCGCCGAAATCCGGGTACTCGTTGCGTATGGTGTTATAGGAGTGCGGATCGGTCGTGATGATGCTCTGGAAGCTGGCGCCGTTGAGGGCCTCGATATTGTTCTCGGCCAGCATCTCGTAGAGACCTTCCTCACCGACCCGACGCACGTCGTTGCCGGCGTTCTGCTCGCCGTCATGGAGAATACCGAAGTCCACACCCGCCTCGGTGAGAATCCGGGCGAAACGTTGGGACACCTTCTGGTTGCGGGGATCGAAGGACGCGTAGTCACCCACGAACCAGAGCATGTCCACAGGCTCCTTGCGCGCGTCCTTGATCTCGAAGTCCAGGTCCTTGGCCCACCTGGCGCGCTTGCGCTTGTTCTCGCCGAAGGAGTTCCCCTTCTTCTGGATGTTCTGCAAGGTGCCTTGCAGGAGCGGGTCCATCTCGCCCTCTTCCACCAGGTGACGGCGCATCTGGACGATCATCGGCACATGCTCGATACCGACGGGGCAGATCTCCACGCAGGCCATACAGGTGCGGCAGGCCCACAGCGTCTCGGGACGTATCTGATTGACGCCGTCACCGTGCACCACCTGTTTCGACGGATCGCCACCAAGCAGCTTCGGCCACTGGCTCTCATTGGCAAATTCCCGGAGCGAAAGCACCAGATCGCGCGGCGACAACGGCAGACCCACGGTGGCAGCGGGGCAGGCTTCATGGCAACGGCCGCACTTGGTACAGGCGTCCAGATTCAGCAGGTGTTTCCAGGAGAAATCCGTGACCTTCTCGTAGCCGACCTGGACCGCTTCCTCGGGAACAGTGGGTAGGCGCTGCGCGGCCAGCGGGTCACGGAACATCAGTGAACCGGCGGCCGTGAGCATGTGCATGGCCTTGGTGTAGGGAATGACGGCAATGAAGGCCAGGGCCAGGATGCCGTGGAACCACCACGTATACAGGCGCAGGATCTCGCCGCCGTCAGCGGTCAGACCCACTCCCTTGAAGGCATAGGCGAGCACTGTGGCCACCGGCGACCACCAGCGATAGTCCCAGACCAGGGGATCGGCATGCAGCCACACCATGCGAGCAGCCGCCAGCACGAAGCCGGTCAAGGCGATGATCACCAGTGTCCAGAGAAATGCCCAGTCCTCGATGCGGTACTGGCTGCGGTTGTAATCCGGCTCGTCCGGATTGCGGTCCGGACGGGCATAGTCGAGTTTCGGCGGCCTGAGCCAGCCGCGCCGGTACATCATGAACAGCAGCCCGGCGATCAGCGCCAGACCGGCGAAATCAAGGACCAGTGAAAACCACAGGTAGAAGGAACCGTGCCAGAAATTCAGACCCAGCAACGGCCCGGTAATGTCGTAGTCCAGGGTGATAATGGACGTGCCGATGAACAGCAGCACGAATCCGAAGAAGATCAGCGCATGCGCGTGGCCGGCGGGCTTGTCCCTTCGGCGCACGGTGCGCTGGCTGAAGACCTCCTTCAGCATGGTCATGAATCGATGGCCAAGCATCTTCCAGCCGCGGTCCGGAGCACCGCGACGGTACTTGGCAATCTGCATCCAGACCCCGTAGGCGAACACCGCGATCGCAGTGATTGCGACGACATAGAAAGAGACCGTCATCCAGGTGGAAAAGTCCTGGAACAGCGTCCGGGTTACGTCCTGGGGGTCGTGTGCCGGATTGATGATATTCATGGGAACGTACCCCGCAGTCTCTCGATCGTTGATTCATCCCCTGCCGGTCCCCGGGGCGGGGCACCTTCCCTGTAGCCCACGCCCCGCCTGCCGGGGGAGTTACTCGTCGCAAACACCCTGGTTACACCTGACGGGTGGCATACCCGCAACTCCGGCTGCCAGTCCCGCAAGCGTTAACCGCGCACCAGCCGGGTTCGAGGTCGCTGCGGCCTCCCGCGCAGCGGCCCTCCCGACAGAAGAGATCACTCGTCAAACACGATCTCGCAGTTGCCCTTGGGGTCGTAAGGCACGCCCCAGACCGCGACCTCGCGGCGATACGGTTTCGGGAACTGCGCATTCGGCTCCTCGATCTCCCGCGCCAGACGATGGCCGCTGAAGGTCGAGTCGGCGATGATGCGCGGGGCCTCGGCATCGCCGATGATGTAGACATCCTTGATGCCGTTGTCGGCCCACTCGACCTTGCGCGCCTTCAACCCGCGATACAGGCTGTCGTCGGAGTGGCGGCCGGTTACCAGCACCACGGTGTCGCAGTCGTACCACTGATGGGTCTTGTTCTCGTCGCGGGGCAGCTTGCCCGGACCGCGGTAGCTGCGGCGGGAACCTTCACCCCAGATGTTGTAGAGCTCGACCCGGCCCTCCTCGACGCGCGAGCAGGCGAAGTCACCCAGCACTTCAATATGAAGCTCGTGCAGGCGACGATGCATATTTGGCGCCTCGAGGGTGAAGTGCATGTAATTGCCCAGGGCCACACCGCTGGCCACCGTAACCTCGTGCCCGTCGGTGGCGAGCTTTTCCGCCAGGCTTGGCGCCATGAAGTAGGGATCGTAGTTGAGGATCATCACCTTCTTGCCGACAGGTTTGCTGCCCGCCAGCACCTGCTCCGGGGTGAGAACATGAGGCAGACTTGCGTCGGCGCCCGGAATCGGGTCATGCGTCAGGCAGTTGGTGCCATCGGTGTTCCAGTGGGACCCGGTGGCGATCACCACCTTCTCGGCGCCGTACTCTAGGATGTCGTCCACCGTCATGGCCTTCTGGCCAAGCGCGACCTGGCATTCCTTGTTCTTCTTCAGGAGCTTGTTGAGCTGGGTTTCGCGGTAGTCACGGTGGAAACCCCACTCGGCAAGGCCGGGCAGCGTGATCACTTCGTTGACATGGCCGCCCACCTTCTCGGCGGTGTCCACCATGTGCACGGTATAGCCGCGTTCCATCAGCACGCGGGCGCACTCGGAGCCGGACGGTCCGGCTCCGACGATGAGAACGGAGTCGTCGGAGCCGGCCTTCCTGAAGCGCTCCGGATGCCAGCCGCGACGATATTCCTCACCGGCAGTGGCGTTCTGGGTACAGATCATCGGCGGACCACCGATCTCCCAGCGTGAAATGCAGACGTTGCAGCCGATGCAGGTGCGAATATCGTCGATGCGACCTTCTTCGATCTTCTTCGGCAGGAAGGGATCCGAGATCGACGGACGGGCAGCGCCTATGATGTCGGCGGCGCCGGACTTCACGATCTCCAGCATCTTCTCGGGTTCGTAGAAGCGGCTGACACCGAGCACCGGCTTCTTCGCCACCGTCTTCACGAACCGCGTCCAGTCCACCTGGTGGCCGATCTTGTAGAACCGTGAAGGACCGGCATCCTCGCCCCATTGGCCGATGTCCCCGATGTTCACGTCCCACAGATCAAGCATGGGATCGGCAAGCTCGACGAAACGCATGCCGTCCTCTTCCACTTCGACGCCGTCGGTGCCGTACAGGCTGTCGATGGCAAGGCGCGTGGCAACGGTGCAATCGTCGCCTATTGCCTTCTTTACCTTTTCAAGCGTTTCGATCCAGAAGCGCGCACGGTTCTCGAAAGAGCCGCCGTACTCATCGGTGCGCTTGTTGTAATAGGGCGAGAGGAACTGCAGCGGAAGATAGGAGTGGGAGCCATAGACATAGATGATGTCGAAGCCCGCATCACGGGACCGCAGGGCGGCATCCACATAGAACTGCTGCACCTGCCGGATGTCATCCTTGTCCATTTCCCGACAGTAGGTCATGGATTCGAACTCCGACGGGTACTGGCTGGGGCCGCGGGGCACGGCCCTGGTCTCCATGCAGGGCGCATGCGATCCGCCGTACCACAGCTCCACGCCTGCCAGGGCGCCATACTTGTGGACTTCATCGGTCATCGCCCGCAGGTTGCGCACGTCACCCTCATCCCAGATACGGGCAGAGATGCGCATGGTGTCGTCGGACTCCGGATGTATGGAACAGTACTCGGTGTTCATGGCGGCCCAGCCGCCCTCGGCCTTCATGGCCCGATGTGTGGCCTGGAATCCGGGGCGATCAGTACCGCCACCGATACAGTGCGGAACCTGGTAAAACCGGTTCTTCAGTGTCTTCGGGCCGATCTGAATCGGTTCGAACAGGATGTCGTAACGTGGGTCGCGTGCCATGATTCTCTTCCCTCTGTCAGCCGTAGGTCTATGTTTTTACGGGATTTGCGTCCGATCAACGGAGACAGTTTCCCATGTCTGGCGGACCAGCCGCCCCTGTGCGCCCGCCTAGGGGCGGTCACCATCTGCATGCCATTCGCGTGGATCAGGTGCCGATAAGAAACGGCACTCCCGGGCAGCTGTCTCTGCCCCCGGCATCGGGATGTGTGGCCGGGCGACGCAGCCGCAGATGTCTTTCGTAATGAATCGCGTATTCCGGCCACCCGCAGCGCCGCGCCTGATCAGCCATGCTTTCAACAAATCGCGTGGGCCCGCATACGTAGAGGTGAGCGCCGGCGGCGCGCGACGCCAGGATCCGTTGTGGGATCAGCTGCTCGCCTTCCGAAGAGAGATACCGCCGTACGCGGTGACCGTGCCTGTCGGCCAGCTCACGGGACAAGACCCCGTCCTCCTCGTCCCGGTAGACGTGGTGCAGTTCGAAGTCCTCGCGCAGCGCCTGCACTTCGTGGAGATGAGCAAGAAATGGGGTGATCCCCACACCGGCGGCAAGGAATACATGCCGGGCAGCGGCCGGCGCCAGGGGAAGACCGTTGCTGGGCCCGGAGATGTCCATTCGCTGCCCGGCGCCCACGATTTCGAAAAGGTGCCGGGCATGATCCTGTAGCTCAGGTACGCGCTTGACCACCAGCCGCCAGTGCCGACGCTCGAACGGGGAGCCCGCCAGGGAAAAGGGAATGGACCGCCTGCTCCCACCCTCCCGGGCAATTGCCACAACGTGGGCACCGGCCGTGAAGCCAGGCAACAGGTCGCCCCGCCCGGAAACCAGCGTGATCGACTTGATCGTGCTGGAAAGCCGTACCACCTCGGCTACCCTGGTCCGTGTAATATCGCCCATGTCGCGCCCCTTTCGCGTTCGGATGCGAGCTTTCCGTTACTTGATCCCGTAGGTACGAAGACGCATCGGATCAAAGAACGGGGTCGGCACCACGTTGGCCTTGTAGCGCTTGCCACCGCTTTCCACTTCCAGGGCCGTACCCATGGCAGCCGCCGGCTTGTCCAGGTGCACCAGCGCGATCGACTGCATCAGGTACATGCTGTAGGCGGGGCTGTTGACGCGACCCACGTCCTTGCCGTCCATGTAGATGCGATCGCCGATTTCCATGGACTCGGTGTGTCGCACCAGAATGCCGGCCTGGGTGAAGCGCTCCTTGCCCTTTGCGGCCATGAGTGCAGCCTTGCCGCGATAATCGCCGTTCTCGGAAACCGACCAGTGATAGTTGATCTCCCAGGGCGTGGTATCCCCCTGGGGCATATCGAACGGGAAGAACAGCAGGGCGGCTTCCACCCGGGAGAGGTCCAGAGCGGTCCAGGAACAGGGCATCACACCCTCGCTCCTGCCCGACTCGAGAATGGAATCCCAGAGAAATACCGCGTCGGCGGCGCTGCAATAGATCTCGTAGCCGCGCTCACCGGAATAACCGCCGCGACCGATGATCACGTCCTTGCTGAACAGCTTGCAGGGCGTGTGATGGAAGTATTCGAGATCCGCAAGGTTTGCATCTGACCGGGCGTCCAGGACGGCCAGCGAGCGCGGGCCCTGCAGGGAAACAACATGGGTATCTTGGTCGACCTCGATACTCACGTCCTTGCCCTCGGCGCTTGCGGCGAGGTTCTCGGGCGTGGCGCCTTCGCCATGCGTGAGCCGAAAATGCTGCGGCCCGTCACGGCTGATCATGACGTCGTCGACGATGTGGCCCTGGTCGTTCAACTCGCTGCCGATGGCCGCCTGACCCACCTTCATCGCCTTGCAGTTACACGTCACCAGGTGGTCAACAACGGCTTCGGCGTCCGGCCCCTTCACATGCTTGACACGCAACCCGGAGACGTCGAACAGTCCGGCCCGGGTCCGCATCACCGCTATTTCCTCATAGGGATCCGTTGAGTAATTCCACGGCACCGCCATGTCGTTCCAGGTGTCACCATCGAGCTTCGAGCCCAGCTCGCGATGGCGTTCATCGAGCACCGACTTCCTCATCGTTTTCTCCTCCAGACCGTGTGGCGTGCAGTTGCTGCAGTACCGCAACCCGTTGTCCGGCGCCGATTTCCGAACTCGCCGGTGAACCGACATGCTCATCCGCCTGCGTTCCTGACATCGGGCCAATGGCCGTTTCCTTCCGGCAACTTGTTTAGGGTGAGTAATGCAATGTGAGTGCCAGGAACCCGACCCCCTGGGTCGGATGGCCACGGGACGGCCTTTCGGGGAATGCGGGGAGGGCTACGGGAATGGACTATCCCGGGTCAGGGCTCACATGGAGCGTAAAGGGACACGGTACACTCTGTACCGCAATCGGTACGATTGACACACTGTGTTTCATCCCTTATCCGAATGTCACACTTTGTCTCGCCTACCTGCCGGGAACCCAAAGCTCACATATAGCCGTTTTCGCGCCGGGCTCCCGCCGCGGGCGGTCTTCCACACCGCGCTCGGCCGCGGCTTGCCGAGACAAAGCCGTATATCTCACCGCCCTCCTGCTGCGCACGCTGATCTGCTCGCCGTGACGGGGCGTACTCCCTGCAGCCGGCTCGACTTAGTGTCAGCTACGCCTTCGCCGTCTTCCGGTCCGTGCCCCCGGTCACCGCGGCATCTCGACGCCCTCGCGACGAACGGCGGTGAGAAATGCGGGCTAGCCCCGACAGTTGCGATAGAATCGCCTTGGGCATGTCTGCGCATACCCGCCGGGCGTTGGCACAACCCGGGATGCAGGGCATCCCGTCGCAACACACAGCTTCATTCGGGACCGGGCAACCTTGACGAATTCCAGGCAGATCATTGAAGAACCGAAGACCCTCGCCACGCGGCAATCCAGCACGGAACGGAAGCGGGAACTGGAGCAGTACATCGGGAGCGTTCTGCGAAGCGCGCGCATCCAGCAGGCCCTGACCATTGCCGATGTCGCGGAACTGGCCGGCCTGAGCCGGGGAATGGTGAGCAAGATCGAGAACGGACAGGTGGCGACAAGCCTGGATTCGCTGGCGAGGATGACCTCCGCGCTGGGGCTGACGCTGTCACAATTGTTCCGTGACTACGACTCGGCCGAGGGAGGTGCGCAACTGGTGAAGGCCGGCCAGGGAATGGAAGTCGTGCGCCGGGGCACGAGGAGGGGCCATACCTACCATCTGCTCGCCTACAGTCGTGGCCACCAGAAGAATTTCGAGCCTTTCCTGATCTCCATGGATGACGAAAGCGAAGCTTTCCCCACCTTCCAGCACGAGGGGACGCAGCTTATCTACCTGC
>SLSJ01000103.1 GCA_007130525.1 Ectothiorhodospiraceae bacterium
CGAGGGCGTCGGGATGCCGCTGTGACGGGGGCACAGACCGGAAGACGGCGAAGGCGTAGCTGACACTACGTCGAGCCGGCTGCAGGGAGTACGCCCCTTTACGGCGAGCAGATCGGCGTGCATAGTAGAAGGGCGGTGAGATATGCGGGCCAGATAGTGCCATGGGCACGGGTGCCGGCACCGATCGGCCTGGACGGGCGGCCGGTCCGGTGAGTAAACAGGGTTCAGGAGCGGTTTCGCTTGTCAGCCACGCCGGCGTTCGTGTCTTTCGTTCCTTTCGCTGCGCCGGCCCCGTCGCCCTGTCGAGCGGGAAATTCGCAGAAGCCGTGCTCTTCGGCCCCGAGGGCGGAGTTGAACTTCGCGCTCATGTTCTGAAATCCGATCCAGGCGGTCAGCGCGGTAATGTCGTCGTCACTGAAGTGCGGCCTCAGGGCCTCGACATCCGCGTCCGTGACGTCGGAACAGTGTTCGGTCACTTTCTCCGCATATGCCAGTGCGGCCCGTTCGGTCACATCGTAGACGGTACTCTCGTGCCAACGTGCGACATCGGCCGCCTTCTCCGCCGCACCCGATGCATTCAGGTAATTGTAGGCATTGAGATCCACACAGAACGCACAGCCGTTGAGTTGCGCTATGCGAATGGAAACCAGACTCCTGAGCTCGGAGCCCACCGGAAAGCGGCGGCCATTGAAGATTCCGAGGAGAGCCAGCATACCCAGGAATGCCCCGGGCAACCGCCCCCAGAGGTAGGACGGCGTGAGCGTGGCTCCGTACTTGCGCTCCTGCCGGCGCAGGAACCAGCGGACGTACCATGGATATCCGGCCATGGGCCTGGGTTGGATCCGTGCCATGGGGGCCTCGCAGGTTTGCATCCGTTTTCAAGCCAGTCTCGCCGGAGCGGGACATGGCGATGGGAACGCAGGCGACCGCACCTGGGCCGCGTTACAGTCCGTTACCGCCATGCCCGGCCATCGCACTCTAAAGAGTACAGGCGGAAGCAGCCTCGTGTCTCACCGACTCTACTCGTCCGGCCAGCCGTGGTCGGTCACCGTCCCCCGCAACAACACGATACAGTGCGAAGACGCTCGGCCGGAATACCTCCGTGATTCCCGGATGAGACGCTGAATACTTCAGCGTCGCATTGAAGGCCCCAATTCCTGGCCCGCATTTCTCACCGCCGTTCGTCGCGGGGGCGTCGAGATGCCGCTGTGACGGGGGTACGGAGGGGAAGACGGCGAAGGCGTAGCTGACACTACGTCGAGCCGGCTGCAGGGAGTACGCCCCGACACGGCGAGCAGATCGGCGTGCGTAGTGGAAGGGCGGTGAGGTATGCGGGCTAGCTGGGCTGACTGGTACATGTTACTAAGGCTGGGGGAAATCAGCAGGGAGCCCGAAAATGTTCAAATCCGTCCTGGTGCTCGGTCATTTCCGCGGAATCCGAATTGAGGTCCATGTCAGCTGGCTGATCATTTTCACCCTGTTGCTGGTGACCATGAGTGCCGGGCTCCAGCACCATTATCCCGACTGGTCGGTGACCGCGTCCGTCCTGACCGCGCTCATTACGGCGCTTGTGTTTTTCTCATCCATCGTCGCTCATGAGCTTGGGCACAGCCTGGTCGCCATCCGGCGCGGGGTGCCGGTGAAGTCCATCACCCTGTTCATTTTCGGCGGGGTGGCGCAGATGACCGCTGACACCCAGCGGGCCAACGACGAGTTCTGGATCGCCATTGCCGGCCCTCTCGTGAGCTTCGCCCTGGCGCTGATTTTCGGCTTGCTGTCGCTCCTGACTGTCAACTGGTATGAACCGATTCCGGTGGCCCTGGGCTGGCTCGCCCTGATCAACCTGGTGGTGGCCATATTCAACCTGGTCCCCGGATTCCCCCTGGACGGCGGGCGGGTATTCAGGGCGCTGGTCTGGAAGTTCACCGGGGATGCGCGCAAGGGAATCGAGGCCGCGGTCGCCGGCGGGCGGCTGGTGGCATACACCCTGTTCGCCCTGGGCTTGTGGAACATTCTCTTCGTCGGCAACCTGATCGGTGGCCTCTGGATCATGCTGATCGCCTGGTTCCTGTTCAACATGGCCCAGAGTCAAGGCCGGATGTACGATCTGCGCGAGCGGATGTCAGGGGTTCTGGCGCGCGACCTGGCCGATCCGCAGGTGCCCGTGGTGGCACCGGACACCCCTATCGATGACTGGATCCACCGACAGGTCCTGCCCACCGGTCAACGCTCGTTCCTGGTCGGAGATACGGATCATGCGCTGGGGCTGGTCACGATCAGCGACGCGCGCAAGGTGCCGCAGGAGCAATGGCCCGAAACGCCGGTGGCCGATGTCATGACCCCGGCCGATCAACTGGCCCACGTCACCGCGGGCGCCAGCGCCGAGGACATCCTGCACCTCATGTCGGAGCGTAACCTTAACCAGATACCGGTCATGGAACGCGGCCGGGTCAGCGGCTGGATTGACCGGAACCAGTTATTGCGCACCATTAACCTTCACATGGAAGTCAAGCGATGAAGATCGGCGGCGGAAGCCGGGGACGGCTGCCGGCGCACAGCCGTCCCCCCCGGCCCGCGAACGGGCGGTGCTGCCGCTCAATCCCGCCCGGACTGTTCGGCGTCGGTGACCGCACCCAGGGATGCCGAGGTAACGGTGCGGGCGTACTTCGCCAGCACGCCGCGGCGGTAGCGCGGCGGCGGCGGTGTCCATGCGTCACGACGTCGCGCGAGTTCCTCTTCCGGGACGTGCAGGGTGATTTCGTCCTGCTCGGCATCGATGGTGATGCGGTCGCCCGTGTCCACCAGCGCGATGGGACCGCCATCCATCGCCTCGGGGCTGATATGCCCGACCACGAAGCCATGGCTGCCCCCGGAGAAGCGGCCATCGGTGATCAGCGCCACCTCCCGGCCCAGCCCGCGGCCCATGACCGCCGAGGTCGGCGCCAGCATCTCGCGCATTCCGGGGCCACCCTTCGGCCCCTCGTAACGAATCACCAGCACGTCCCCGGACTGCACCGTACCGTCGAGGATCCGATCCAGCGCCTCTTCCTCCGAGTGAAATACACGCGCCGTACCGGAAAAGCGCGTACCCTCCTTGCCGCTGATCTTGGCCACCGCGCCCTCGGGGGCGAGATTGCCGCGCAGGATGCGCAGATGGCTCTCGGCCTTCAGCGGCCGGTCCAGTGGCTGGATTATGTCCTGGCCCTCCGGATAGGGCTGCACGCCGGCGAGGTTCTCCGCCAGCGTACGCCCCGTCACCGTAAGGCATTCACCGTGCAGCAGACCGGCATCCAGCAGCGTTTTCATGAGCGGCTGAATGCCGCCTATGGCCACCAGCTCCGACATCATGTAGCGACCGCTGGGCCGCAGGTCCGCCAACACGGGGGTGCGGCTGCCTATGCGCACGAAGTCGTCCAGCGACAGGGGCACGTCCACCGCATCGGCCATGGCGAGCAGGTGCAGCACGGCATTGGTGGAACCACCCAGGGCAATCACCACGGTAATGGCGTTCTCGAAAGCTTCCCGGGTCATGATGTCACGCGGGGTGATATCGCGTTCCAGCAGTTCGAGTACCGCCGCGCCGGCCCGCCAGCAGTCCTCCCGCTTGTCATCGGAAATGGCATCCTGAGCGGAGCTGCCGGGCAGGCTCATGCCCAGCGCCTCGATCGCGGACGCCATGGTGTTGGCGGTATACATGCCGCCGCAGGCCCCCGGACCGGGTATGGCGGTGCGCTCGATCTGCGTGACCTGCTCCTCGCTCAGATCACCCTTGGCGTGGGCGCCGACCGCCTCGAATACGGAAATGATGTCGGTGTGATTGGGGCCGGGTCGTATGGTTCCGCCGTAGACAAAAACGGCTGCCCGGTTGAGCCGCGCCATGGCGATCAGGCATCCGGGCATGTTCTTGTCGCAGCCGCCGATGGCAACGATGCCGTCAAAGGCCTCGCAACCGGCCACCGTCTCGATGGAATCGGCAATCACCTCACGCGACACCAGGGAATACTTCATGCCTTCGTAACCGTTGGCGATGCCGTCGGAGATGGTGATGGTATTGAAAACCACGCCCTTGCCGCCGGCCTGATCGACGCCATCGCAGGCGACGTCGGCAAGCGTGTCAATGTGCATGTTGCAGGGCGTGACCATGCTCCAGGTGGAGGCGATCCCTACCTGCGGTTTGCGGAAGTCCTCGTCACTGAAGCCAACGGCACGAAGCATCGCGCGGCCCGGAGCCTTGCGGATACCATCGACCAGGACACTGGAATAGGGACGTTTCCTGTCTGTCGTCATGTAGCGCCTCACGCTGTCCGCGGGCAGCGCCCGCCAATCTTTTCGGATTCGGGCCGTGGCGAGCGCGGTGCAAACCCGCCTCGGCACGATACCGCGATCTCACCGGCCGTCCAGGCTAGCGCAAGCAAAGCCGGGCACCCGGAGGAGCCGAAAGTGTGCCATAATACCTGCTTGCGTTCCCGCGGAGCCCTTCGCTCCGCGCGGTGAACGCTACCCGCACTCCCACCCCACCCGTACGAACACGGTGAACACCACGATGGCATATGGTAGCCGCTCGAAGAACGCCCGCGATACCGGGGTTACTTTTCCCCTGCTCGAATGCTGGAGCCCGGTCAACGATAACGCCACATTCGCCGCCGACGTCAACGGCAGGCGCGTGCTCTGTCGCGTCGAACCCTCGGCATTGCAGGCAGACCGGCCGGTGAAAGCCGACATTTGCATGAAGGCTCTCGCCAGGCATCGCTCGACCATGCAGGCCACGGCACGGAAGCTGATCGAGGAAGAGCGCTTCCAGGCGGATGGCTCCATCCTGATTCGCAAGTCGGACCTCTGATCGTCAATCCGGGGGCGGCGGCTAGCCCGCATATCTCACCGCCATTCGTCGCGAGGGCGTCGAGATGCCGCTGTGACGGGGGGCACGGAGCGGAAGACGGTGAAGGCGCAGCTTACACTACGTCGAGCCGGCTGCAGGGAGTACGCCCCGACACAGCGAGCAGATCGGCGTGCGTAGTAGAAGGGTGGTGAGATATGCGGGCTAGCGTCTGTCGCCGGAGGCCTCTTCCGCCATCTGCTCGAAACTGGTGTGCCGGACGTCCCTGCCCTTGACGAAATACACGACGTACTCGCAGATGTTTCGTGAGCGATCTCCGATGCGCTCCAGCGAACGGGCGGACCACAGGATGTCGATGACCCGCGGAATGGAATCGGGATCGTCGCGCATTCGCTTCAGCAATGAGCGGACGATTACCTCGTACTGACTGTCCGCCTTGATGTCCATCTGCGCGACGCGCACCGCCTGCTCCGAATCCATGCGCGCGAAGGCGTCCAGCGCGTTGCGCAGCATCTGTCGAACGTGCTCGCCCATGTCGGCGATTTCGGACATGGGGCTGGCCCTGCGATCCACATCCAGCAGGTGCAGCGCCATCTTGCCTATGCGCTCCGCCTCGTCGCCGATGCGTTCCAGATCGGTGATGGTCTTGATCACGGCCATTACCAGGCGAAGATCACTCGCGGTGGGCTGACGGCGAGCCAGAATATGGGTGCACTCGTCGTCCAGCGCCACCTCCATGGCATTGATTTCGTAATCCCGGGTGATCACGGTCTCGGCGATCTCGGTCTCGCCCTCGATCAGGGCCTTCATGGCGTCCGCGAGTTGGTGCTCCACCAGCCCGCCCATCGTCATCACTCGATTGACGATATCCTCGAGTTCCTCGTTGAACTTCTGGGAAATGTGTTGGGTGAAGAATGACTTGTCCATGGGGCGCCTCGGAGTTTTGAACTGATTTCCAATGCCAGCGATTTCGATCAACGTCCTGGAATTCGCTTTACCGTTTACGGTTTTCCGTTGTCCCTGGTCGGCTCGCAGGGTACAGACGCCTGCGACCTGTGCCGGCCGTGAAGGTCAGCCGTAACGGCCGGTGATGTAATCCTCGGTCTGCTTCTTCCCCGGCGTCGTGAACAGCGTGTCGGTATCAGCGAACTCCACCATCTCGCCCAGGTACATGAACGCGGTGTAGTCCGACACACGCGCCGCCTGCTGCATGTTGTGGGTGACAATCACGATGGTGTACTCCTTCTTGAGGTCGAACATCAATTCCTCGATCTTGAGCGTGGCCAGCGGATCCAGCGCCGAAGCGGGCTCGTCGAGCAGCAGCACCTCCGGTTCGATGGCAATGGCGCGGGCGATCACCAGGCGCTGCTGCTGCCCGCCGGAAAGACTGAAGGCGTTTTCGTGCAGCCGGTCCTTGACCTCGTCCCAAAGCGCCGCGCGCTTGAGCGACCGCTCCACCACCTCGTCCAGGGAACGGCGGTTCTTGACTCCCTGGAGTCGCAGTCCGTAGGCCACGTTCTCGTAGATGGATTTGGGGAAGGGATTGGGCTTCTGGAACACCATGCCCACCCGTCGCCGCAGTTCGGCCACATCCACCCCCGGGGCATGGATGTCGGATCCGTCGATCAGGATCCTGCCCTCGATTCGCACCGAGTCGATCAGGTCGTTCATGCGGTTCATGCAGCGCAGCAGCGTGGATTTGCCACAGCCGCTGGGGCCGATAAAGGCGGTGATCCGGCCTCTGGGTATGGTCAGGCTCACGTCTTTAAGGGCCTGATCGTTTCCGTAGAAAAGCTGCAGAGCCTGAATCTCGATGCAGGCAGTCTCGCGGCTCGGCTTCAGTCGCTCAGCGGTCCCGCCGCGCAGGCTGGCAGGATCCATGGCATGGGTCAGGGTCTCGGGTCTGTCGTTCATCTCGCGCACCAGGTTGTATGTCCGTAGTCTCGTATGTCAGTGGTCAGGCCGGACCCGCTCGCGGGACACGGGCAATGCCGTCCCCGCCAGCCCGCATATCTCACCGCCCTTCCACTGCGCACGCCGATCTGCTCGCCGTGACGGGGCGTACTCCCTGCAGCCGGCTCGACGTAGTGTCGGCTACGCCTTCGCCGTCTTCCGGTCCGTGCCCCCCGTCACAGCGGCATCTCGGCGCCCTCGCGACGAACGGCGGCGAGATATGCGGGCTAGTCACTCTCGCTCCTGTACTTTTCGCGCAGGTGATTGCGGATGGAGATGGCGGTCACGTTGAGAATGATGATCAGCAGCACCAGGATCAGCGCCGTGGCATACACCAACGGCCGCCCCGCCTCCACGTTGGGACTCTGGAAACCGACGTCGTAGATGTGGAAGCCCAGGTGCATGAAGGCGCGATCCAGGTGGAGGTACGGGAAGTTTCCGTCCATGGGCAGGCTGGGGGCGAGCTTGACCACGCCGACAAGCATCAGCGGCGCCACCTCACCGGCTGCACGGGCCACAGCCAGGATCAGTCCCGTCATCATGGCCGGCGCTGCCAGGGGAACGACAATGCGCCACAGGGTTTCCGCCTTGGTAGCCCCCAGGGCCAGGCTGCCGTGGCGAATGGTGCTGGGAATGCGCGCCAGCCCCTCCTCCGTCGATACGATCACGACGGGCAGGGTCAGCAGGGCAAGGGTCAGGGATGCCCATATGATGGCGGGGCCGCCATAGGTAGGGGCAGGCAGCGCCTCCGGATAGAACATCCTGTCGATGCCGCCACCGATGAAATAGACGAAAAAGCCCAGACCGAACACGCCGAAGACAATGGACGGCACCCCGGCGAGGTTGTTCACGGAGATGCGGATGGTGCGTACCAGCGGTCCCTGTCTCGCATACTCCCGCAGGTAGATGGCGGCCATCACGCCGAACGGCGTCACCACGACGGACATGATGATAACCATCAGCACCGTACCAAAGATGGCCGGCAGAATGCCTCCCTCGGTATTGGCCTCGCGCGGGAAACCGCTGACAAAGTCCCAGAAGCTGCCGGCGGCATGAACAAGCTGGCTGCCCAGCCCCATCTCGTTCGGCCACCAGGCGCGGACGATGTCGGACATGGGTATGGTCCGCTCGTCGCCTTCCATGGTTTCCATGACGATGCCGTAGCGGCGCACGTCGCTGCGCAGTTCGTTACGACGAACCTGCAAGTCCCTGTATTGCGCCTGCAGCTCATCCCGTTGCGCGTCCAGTTCCGCCTCGCGCGCCGCGCGTTCCTCGTCGCCGAAGTCCGGATTACGGTCCAGCCCCCGCCGCTGCAGTCGAATCTGCTCGATCTGGTAATTTACGCTGCCGATGTCGAAGCGTTCGATGCGCGCGACTTCCCGGACCAGTTCCAGGCTCTCCCGCAACCGGGCCTCGAACGCCTGTCGCGCCTCCGCACCCTTGGCCACGATCTCACTGTCCTGCTTGTAAGCGCGCAGGTAGCCGTAGAAATCGCCCCAGGTGGTGCGCTCGAGCACAAGGACGTCATCCGGGTAACGCCAGTCCCTCATGAAATCTTCCAGGTACCAGACGAAGTCGCGGCCGGTCACGTCACGGTTGCCACGCTTGATCAGGTGGCGGTTTACGACCAACTGCTCCTCCGGAACCTCGAAGCCGGCATCCCGCATGGCGGCGGCAGTCATGGTCTCGGAGCGGTTCACTTCGCCGATGACGCGCCTGCTCTCCTCACCGGGTGCTTCGTAATCGAACTCGACCACGGCCCCGGGCCAGAAATGTCCCAGGCCGTTGACGGCGATCATGAGCAGCAGGCCCACGACCATCACCAGGCTGACGGCCACTGCGCCGGCACTCAGCCAGACCCAGGGTGTGCCGCTCTTGAACCAGCTATTCATGCAATTGACCTTTCCCTACTTCTTGCCGTGGCTAGCCCGCATATCTCACCGCCCTTCTACTACGCACGCCGATCTGCTCGCTGTGTCGGGGCGTACTCCCCGCAGCCGGCTCGACGTGGTGTCAGCTACGCCTTCGCCGTCTTCCGGTCCATACCCCCCGTCACAGCGACATCTCGACGCCCTCGCCACGAACGGTGGTGAGATATGCGGGCTAGAGCGAGCTGTACTTGCGCCGGAGCCGCTGGCGCACGACCTCCGCGGCCGTATTCATGATGAAAGTCAGAACGAACAGAACCAGTGCTGCCAGGAACAGGATCCGGAAATGGGTACCCCCCACTGCCGCTTCAGGCATTTCCACCGCGATATTGGCGGAAAGCGTGCGCATGCCCTCGAATATGTTGAAATTGACCACCGGGCTGTTGCCGGTGGCCATGAGCACGATCATGGTCTCGCCCACCGCCCGACCGAAACCGATCATGACGGCGGAGAAAATCCCCGGACTGGCGGTCAGCAGCACCACCTTGGTGACGGTCTGCCAGGGTGTTGCGCCAAGCGCCAGCGAACCCTGCGTGAGGTGCTTCGGCACGTTGAACACCGCGTCTTCCGAGATGGAATAGACAGTCGGAATCACCGCAAAGCCCATGGCAATACCTACCACCAGGGCGTTGCGCTGGTCATAGGTGATACCCACATCCGTCAGCCACTGCCGCATGTCACCGCTGAACAGCGCATTCTCGATGTGCGGACTCGTGCCAACGCATGCCCAGCCGGTTATCAGGATCACGGGAACGAGCAGCGCCGCTTCCCAGCCCTCCGGAATCGCGGCGCACACACGCTTGGGAAGAAGACGGGTCCAGACATAGGAAAAGGCCACCATCATCAGCGGCATCAAAAGCAGAATGGTGAATACCGACGGCAGATTCGCCTCCACAAAGGGAGCAAGCCAGAGCCCGGCCAGGAAGCCTAGGATGACCGTCGGCAAAGCCTCCATGATCTCGATGGTGGGCTTGACCATGCCGCGCATGCGGGGCGACATGAAATAGGCGCTGTAGATCGCGCCCATGATGGCCAGCGGCGTCGCGAACAGCATGGCGTAGAATGCGGCCTTCAGGGTACCCACGGTCAGCGGCACCAGGCTGAATTTTGGCTCGAATTCGTCGGTCGCCGAGGACGACTGCCAGACGTAGTCCCTGTCCGACCGGCCCTCGTACCAGACCTTCTTCCACAGAGCGCCGAAGGAGATCTCCGGATGCCGGTTATCGACGTCGATAATGTAGGTCCGCTCCTCGTCGTCAACCGCGTACAGGGCGTTGGCGCGCGGAGCGAATGACAGCACCCTCACCGGCGACGCTGAAGCGCGGTGGCGGAGCAGGGTGCGCTCCGAGGTGGAGTAGTGCACCTTGATGTCGCCCAGCTCGTCGGCCGTGGCAAAACCCTTGCGCGCATATTCGGGGGCTATGGTGCGGATTGGGGCGCCATGTGTCTCGAAATCTCGAATGAAGGTCAGCCGGCTGATGTTGTCTTCGTCGCGAACCAGAAACCATTGGCTCACGGTGCCGTCGGAACCGCCGACAATCAGCGACACCGTGCCCAGCAGGTACTCCATGGCCGTGACGGCGGCGCCCTCACCGCGAATGACCCGCCTGGTGTCCATGAGTGCGGCGTCGCGGGGGCGACTGACGTCGTAGTAGTGCACCCGCCCCTGGTCGTCACCCACCAGCAGGTTTCGCATGGTGATATCAAGCAGGAGCGCCGTGATTTCGCCATCACCCGGCGGCCGCTCGAGATCGTAGACCTTGCGCTCCACACTGGTTTCGCCGGTGAGGAACGAGGTCGTCTGCTCGAACTGCACCAGACGCAGGCGCCCGTCCGCGAGCGCGGCGACGATGGAAATGCCGCTGCTGCCGCCCTGGACGGCGATGCCCGTTACGGCGACATTGTCCTCCCCCAAATCCAGCAGGGCCGTGTCTTCATCACCCAGGGGATATTCAACCTTCCCCGTGACCGTGCGCTCCCCGTCGGCAAACGTCTCGTCGAAGCGGTGGCTCAGCACCAGGACCTGTCCGTTGTCCAGTCCGTAGGCCGACAGACGGGTCCTCGGTTCCGCAAACCCCCGGCTGGTGACCTCGACACCCTCGGGCAAAGGGATGCTGTATTCGTCCGTCACCTGCCCGTCCAGCGGCCGGAAGAAAACCGCACGCCGATCATCGGTGAAACGCACGGCGAGCGACCGGTGCCGGTCACTGGCGATATTTACCGTCATGGCGGGATTGCCGCCCGGTGAAACATAATTGGCGCGGGTCTCCGCACTCGCTGGCAGAAACATGGGCAGCACTTCGCTGAACAGGTATACGAAGATCAGGCCCAGGCAAACGATGACCGCCACACCGAAAGTCGCGATTGAATAACGCGCTGCATGGTCCTTGAAACCACGCCACTTTCTGAGCCGGGCACGCTGTTCACCGGCCGGAAGCAAGTCATGCACCGAGCGGCTCCTGGTGTTCCCGGTGCTGGTGCCGGTTACATCGTTCATGAGACGGGGCTCTCGCGGCGTGAAAGGCGCACACGATCAATTTGCCGGGGATGCTACAGCGCCTTTGTGACGGGGTGGTTACAGTCACGAGACGGCAGTGTGACAGCGCGTGACTGCCCCTGCTGATCGAGGGCTCGAGAGGCGAGAGGCGAGAGGCGAGAGGCGAG
>SLSJ01000158.1 GCA_007130525.1 Ectothiorhodospiraceae bacterium
CGGCATCTCGACGCCCTCGCGACGAACGGCGGTGAGATATGCGGGCTAGTGTATCCGTCGTTCCGCCGGCACCGACTTGCTGCTTGCGGATTCGGGTCGTGGTGAGGCATGGTGCATGATCATGCGCCATTCACCCGCTTCACAACGGAATATGTTCGTGGCAAGGACCCCCGAAGGAGAACCCGTCTGTCCCTCGACGTAGATGATTTCCTGGAGGGTCTGGATTGCAATATCACGGTTGACGATGAAGCGTTCCCGGGTGTTGTGGAAATGCATGGCCGGAGCGTTACCGAAGATCTGCTTCCAGGTTTCACGGATGGCATCGTAACCGTCAAGCCGATGCCCCATCGGATGAATGCATACGGTGTCGGGAGCCGTGGACCAGACTGCCATCATGTCATCCAGATCACGACGTTCGAATGCCCGGTAAAAGGCCGCTGCGGCGTGTTCAGGTGTATCCGCGATCATCCTTCCACCCCTGGGTCTCCCTAAACGCTGCTCCTTGTTGCCAGCCCCCAGGATGTTTCCAGCAACGTCATTCCGTACATCGAAGCGAACGGTACGGCGTACTCGGACCCGTGCCCGTTCGGGGATCAGCCGTGCGTTCTCGCCATGAAATCGTGAATCTGGTAGACCATGTCATCGGGTTGCTCCAGCGGCAGTTGATGTCCGGCAGGGGCGATGACAGCGAGGCGGGCGTCGGGCATGCGATCTTCCAGAAACTGTGCATGCTTGAGCGGGGTCATGCGGTCGATATCACCGCTGATGACAAGCGTACGTTGGGTGATCTGGTGCAGATGCCGTGTGGCATCGAAGCTGCCCCAAGCCGTGAAGTCCGCAAGGCAGGTCTGCGCACCCACATCGAGAAGGTGAGTGCGGTAGGCTTCCACGAGGGCGCCGGGTGCGCCGGGGGCAAAGCTTGCGAATGTCAGCCGCTCCACCGCGGAGTCGAAGTCGTGCCGGATAAGTTCCATGAGTTCATCCATGTTCTCGACGCGCGCGCCGGTACAGGCAAGAATCAAGGCCTGCGGACAGTCCGGATACTTGAGCGCGAGCGCCTGAACGATGGCTCCGCCCATGGAGTGGCCGGCCAGCACCACATTGTCGAGATCCAGGGCATCGATGAAGGCGGAGATGGCCTCCACGTGGTCGTCAAGGCGCTCCGGCGGTGGCCCGCCGGAGCGGCCGTGCCCGGGGAGGTCCGGCAGCCACGTGTTGCAGTCAGGAATATCTCCGAGTCCGGCCGGCCAGACGCGATGATCGGCCGCAGCGCCGTGAACGCACACCAGATTGCGCCGGGCGTCCTGGTCATGGGCCGAGTAGAAGAGCTTGTCTTCGCCCAGATCGATAAATGGCATCGCTGATCTCTGTCGTGTCTGCAGGGAAGCCTACACTACGGGGAGGCCCTTTGCAGTTCCTGCTGGCGCACGTGAAGCGGTCCCTGCCGTCACGATTGTTCAACCTCCGCATACTCCCGGCGCCGCCACAGCCAGAACAGCACCGGCACGAGCAGCAGCGAGACCAGCGGAGCGGTGATCATGCCGCCCACCATGGGTGCCGCAATACGCTGCATGGCTTCGGCACCAAGACCGTCGGCAACGAGCAGCGGACTTAGCCCCAGAACCACAGTCAGGGCGGTCATGGTCAGGGGCCGAACCCGCATCACCGCGCCTTCTATGATGGCCGCCCGCAACTCCGCCCACGATGCCGGTTGACGTCTGTCCACTGCCTCGCGGATGTACATCAGCATGACCACCGCGAATTCTGCAGCCAGGCCAAGCAGTAGAGCGAAGCCCGCGAACACCGCGACCGAGACGTTGAGCCCCATGAGGTAGAGGATCCAGATGCCGCCGACTGCCGCGAAGGACAGGGACCCCATCAGCATCAGAGCCTCGGCGCCGCTGCGGAAGCACAAGTAGAGCAGCAGGAAGATCAGCACCAGTGTGACCGGCACCACCAGGGAAAGCCGCTCGCGCGCACGTTCCAGGTGTTCATACTGCCCGGCCCACGCGATGGAGTACCCCGCCGGCAGGTCTACTTGCGCGCGCACCGCGTCGCGGGCGGCCGCCACATAGGAACCCAGATCACGGCCGCGCACGTCTACCGTCACCAGGCCGTTGAGTCTTGCATTCTCGGTGCGGATCATGGCCGGGCCGTCGGTGATCTCCACCCGTGCCAGCGCCTCCAGCGGCAGGTGGTTCCCGTTCGCCGTGACCACCGGAAGCTCGCGCAGGCGTTCGATCGAGCCGCGCCAGTCCTGCGGATAGCGCAGGTTGACAGGATAACGCTCAAGGCCTTCGACGGTATCCGTCACATCCATGCCGCCCACCGCCGTCTGGATCACCGACTGCAGGTCGGTGACGGTGACACCATGACGGGCGGCCTGCCGTCGATCCACTTCGATCTCGATGTAGCGCCCTGTGCCGGTGCGCTCGGCATAGGCCGAGGCGGTACCGGGCAACTCGCCCAGCACCCGCTCCACGTCACGGCCGATGCGCTCGATCTCGTGCAGGTCCGGGCCGGCGATCTTCACGCCCACCGCTGAGCGTACCCCGGTGGAAAGCATGTCGATGCGGGTCTTGATGGGTGGCACCCAGACGTTGGAGGCACCGGGAATCTGCACCACCTCGTCCAGTTCCCGGATCAGGTCGTCCTTGGTCAGGCCCTCACGCCACTGGTCCCGGGGCTTGAACCGGATCACCGTCTCCAGCATGCCGATGGGTGCCGGGTCCGTTGCGGTTTCCGCTCGGCCTGCCTTGCCGAACACCTGGTCCACCTCGGGTACGGTCTTGATCAGCCGGTTGGTCTGTTGCAGGAACTCACGGACCTTGCCGATGGATGCTCCGGGGTTGAGCGTGGGCATGTACATCAGATCGCCCTCGTCCATGTCGGGCATGAACTCGGTGCCGAGTCGGCTGGCAGGGTAGACCATGCTGGCTGCAAGCAGCAGTGCCAGCAGCAGCGTTACCCAGGGGTACCGGAGCAGGCCTTCCAGGGCGGGGCGATAGAGGGCGATCAGGCTGCGGCTGACCGGATGTGCGGATTCGGGGCGGATGCGGCCGCGTACCAGATAGCCCATCAGCACCGGTACCAGGGTGATACCGAGCCCGGCGGCCGCCGCCATGGCGTAGGCGCCGGTGAACGCCAGCGGGTGGAACAGTCGACCCTCCTGTCCTTCGAGGGTGAACAACGGCAGGAAGCTCACCACGATAATGAGCAGTGCGAAGAAAAGCGGCCGTCCCGTCTCCTTCGCCGCGATGGCAACCGTGGTCCAGCGGTCCTCTCCGGGGGGCGCGCGCTCCAGCCGCTTGTGCAGGTTTTCCACCATCACGATCGCGGCGTCCACCATGGCGCCGATGGTGACCGCTATCCCGCCCAGGGACATGATGTTGGCATTGATTCCCTGCTGCTGCATGATCAGCAGCGCCGCCATGATGCCGATTGGCAGACTGACGATGGCCACCAGCGCCGAGCGCAGGTGCAGCAGGAACACGGCGCATACCAGTGCGATGATCAGAAACTCCTGTACCAGCTTTTCGGACAGATGGCGCACGGAACCCTGGATCAGTTCGGAACGGTCGTAGGTCTCCACGACCTCCACTCCGTCCGGAAGACCGGGCTGGAGTTCTTCCAGGCGTTGCTTCACCCGTTCAATGGTGGCGAGCGCGTTCTCGCCGTGGCGCATGACTACGAAGCCGCCCACCACCTCGCCTTCGCCATCCAGTTCGGCGATGCCGCGTCGCGCCCTCGGGCCCGTGCGTACTTCGGCGACGTCCTCCAGCAGTACAGGGGTTCCGTCTCCGGCACGACCCACAGGCACCAGGCGCAGGTCCTCGATTCCCTTCAGAAAGCCCAGGGACCACACCATGTACTCGGCCTCGGCCATCTCCACCACTGAGCCGCCGGCCTCACGGTTGGCTGCCCGGATCGACTGGCGGATTTCATCCAGGGTGAGGGCGTAGGCACGGGCCCGGTTGGGGTCAAGCAGCACCTGGTATTGGCGCACCATGCCGCCCAGGGGAGCAACCTCGGCAACCCCTTCCACCGACTGCAGTTCGAAGCGGAGGAACCAGTCCTGTAGGGAACGCAGTTGTGCCAGGTCATGGTTGCCGGTGTGGTCCACCAGCACATACTGGTAGACCCAGCCAACGCCGGTGGCGTCCGGTCCCAGCGCAGGCCGCGCTTCCGGCGGCAGATCCGGGGCAACCTGGCTCAGGTACTCCAGTACCCGGGCACGGGCCCAGTACGGGTCGGTGCCGTCCTCGAACAGCACATAGACAAAGGAGTCACCGAACATGGAGAAGCCACGCACGTCCCGGGCCCTGGGAACCGAGAGCAACGCGGTGGTCAACGGGTAGGTTACCTGGTCCTCCACCACCTGGGGCGCCTGACCGGCGAAACCGGTATGCACGATGACCTGGACGTCGGAAAGATCGGGGATCGCATCCAGCGGCGTCTGCCGCAGGCTGAACACGCCCCAGAGCACGAACACCCCCGTGAGCAGAATCACCAGCAGGCGATTGTCCAGCGACCACTGCACAATGCGGTCAATCATGGTCCATCTCCCTCTGGTCATCCAGCGGTTCGATGGCGGTGACCTCGTAACCGAATGTGTCGGCCTCCCGGGCCCGGAAACGGATTTTCATATGCGGCTGGACCTTGTCGAGATCCACCCCCTCGGCGACCAGGAAGTTCATGGTCATACCCGGCATGTCCAGGTCCGGGATCGGACCGTGGGAGATGTTTATCTCCCGGTTCTCCCGATCGACGCTGTTGACCACCGCCTCAGCCCAGTCATCCGACCCCGAACCTTTCCCGTTGCCGTTGACGGCTTCGATACCCGTAACCCGGTACACGCCGGGTTCCGGTTCCGTAATCCGGAAACGCACTTCTGCTCCGGGCTCGATGCCCTCTAGATCAAGGTCCGCCGCGAGTTCGAAGTCCATGGTCATTTCCGGCCAGTCCAGTTCCGGGATCGGTTCATGGGAGAGGTTGATGGTTTCGGCATCCGCATCTACCGCATTCACCACGCCCCTTGACGTGATTTCCTGCCTTTCATCGTCCGACTCCACCGCTTCCATGCGGCCGAGTTCGGCCACGACATCGGACTCCGAGTCGATCAGGAACTGACCGGATGTCACTACCCGCTCGCCCTCTTCCAGACCATCCAGGATCTCCAGCCGGTCGCCGGCATTTTGGCCCACACGGATCTCCCGGGCCTGAAAGCGGCCTTTCCCCCTGTATACGATCACCCGGGTCTGATGACCGGTGCGGATAACCGCCTCGGCCGGCACGTGCACCACGTCGTTGATGGGTTCCGCGTCCAGACGTACGGCCGCATACATGCCCGGCTTCAGCTGTTCATCGGGGTTGTCCAGCGCCAGTCGGGCCCGCACTGTCCGGGTCGGTGACGCCAGCGAGGGGTAGATGTAGTCGATGCGCCCCTGCAGGCTTTCACCCGGATGGTAGGGCAGCAGAACCTCCGCTGCCTGACCGACGGTGACGCCGTTTGCCTGCTGTTCGAAGAGATCGGCCAGTACCCAGACGCGGGATAGATCGGCGATGGTCATGATGGAGTCCGCGGGCCTGACGAACATGCCATGGCGGACGTGCAGTTCCTGCACCACGCCAGCGTGTCTGGCACGGACCGAGATCGTCTGTCGTACCTCGCCGCTGCGCTCCACCCCGGCTATCTCGTCGGGGCCCATGCCCAGTGCACGCAGCCTTTGTCGTGCCGATTCGACGCCGCCGCCACGCCGAACGGCCTGCAGGAACTCCTCCTGGGCATTGACTAGCACGGGTGAGTACAACCGGAACAGCAGTTGTCCGGCCTCCACGCGCTCGCCGGTTGTGCGCACGCGCAGTTCTTCGATCCAGCCGTCGACACGCAGGTGGACGTGCGACAGACCGGCCTCGTCGTAGTCCACGAATCCGAAGGCGTCCACCTGCCGGACAAGCTTGCCGCGTTCGGCAGGTGCGGTGCGCAGGTTCATGTTCTGCAGGACTGCCGTCCGGATACGAACCGTCCCGGGTTCTTCCTCTGCATCATCGTCGTCGGCATAGACCGGGATGTAATCCATGCCCATATGATCCTGGCGGGGCTCCGGCGAGGTGATGGAGGAGTCCATGGGGTTGCGGTAATAGAGGATCTCGCGGTCGTTGTCCGAAGCCTCGGCCTGTTCGTGGTCCATATCGTGGTGCAGATACCACCAGGTTGCGCCGCTGCCGGTCACTGCGCCGAGGAGCAGCAGGATCAGCGTTATCAATGGTGTCTTCATTGTTCCTCTCCCAGCAGGTACAGGAGTTCCGCCTGCGTCTGGCGCCGGTCGCTGAACACCCGCAGGCTGTCAAGACGTGTCTGCAGGTTCATGACCCGGGCCCTGATCAGGTCGGAGAAGGCGATGGTGCCGGCGCGGTAGGCCTGGTCGGCCGCCTCCGCGTTGGCGCGGGCGGATTCGAGCAGGCGATCACGGAAACGTGTGTCGCGCTCGTCGAGCCGGTGCAGCCGGCTGAGGATGGCCGCGTGCCGTGCGTCCAGATCCCGCGCCTGTTCCGTGAGAGCCAGCATGGCGGCGTCCCGTTGATGCTGGCTTGCAGCCACTTCGCTGTCCTGGCGTTGCCGACTGAACAGAGGCAGATCCACCATCAACATGCCGGACAATCGGTCTACGCCGCCCTGAGCACGGGCGCCGGGCGCGCGGCCGTAGCTGAGTTGCAGACTCCACTCGGCTCTGTAGCCCTGACGGGCGAGCTCGATGCCCTGGCGGCCGTCCTCCACCGCCGCCTCTTCAGCCCGGAGCAGGGGATGCGCCCGGATACCGTCCTCGTGCGGCAAGGGGAGTTCCGGGAACGTCCCGGTCAGCGGCCTGGCGGCGACCTCGTGGCCGACCCAGCGAGCGAGTTCCGCCTCGGCCGCCGATTCGGCCGCATGCACCGTGCTGATGCGGTCTTCCAGGCGCTCGAGTTCAAGCTCCACCTCCAGTACGGCCTGTTGCGTGCCACGCCCGGCAGCGAATTCCCGTTCGGTGATCTCCAGCAGCTCCTGGAATAGCTCACGTGTCTCCGCCAGTACCGCAAGCGCCCTTCGCTGGTAAAGCAGTTCCAGGTAGGCCTGGCGCACACCGCGCAGGGCCGTGCGTCCCGCGTCACGCGCCCGGGCCAGTTCGGCCGTGGCCCGGGTGCGCTCGCGGGCGCTGGAAAGCGCCCGGGTATCGCCGCGTGGAAAGGTCTGGCGCAGACCGATGGTGATCTGGGTCATTGGTGTCCGGTCGAGTCGGAATCCGTCGTCGATGGGCAGGTTCATGGCCTCGCCGATCAACACGGGGTTGGGTAGACTGCGGGCCGCCTCGGCCGAGTTTTCCCGTGCTGCGGCCAGTTCGTGATAACGGGCGGTGGTCGGGTCTCGCTCCAGCGCGAGATGTTCGGCCTGTTTAATGGACAACGGCGCCGAGGTCAGCTTGGCGGGACTGGCCAGCAGCAGTATCAGGAGCAGGCAGAGCCACCCCCGGGTCGGGTTCGGAGACATGGTTTGCTTCCTCGCTGCGAGACCGGACGTGGCCGGCCAGCGCGTGGGTCACGTTTCCCTGCATGCGGCCCGGAGGCGCGCGTCAGGACGACCATGGATCAGAGGAAGAAGACGCGTTTGGGAGGTTGCAAGTCGGGGGAGGGGTGTGCCGGCTTTGCCGGGAAGCCATGGTGGTTCGGAGAATGACCGATAATCAGGGGCTCGCTGTCCGTGCGGGCAGACACGCCGGCTATACAACCTATGCAGTCGGGGCAGACGCCGGATTCGGCGTTGGTGTGACAATCCGAGCCAGTGCCATTCGTCGCCTCGGCTACCTCGGAGCCGACGAACTCTGGGTTCTGGTAGTCGCCCATGACGTGCGATGGCGCAACAAAGAACGCTGCAATCAGGACAAGACAGAGCAGCAGATAGGATGGCGAGCGCATGACAGTTCCAAACTAGCCTTATGGCCGGATGCGGTCAAGCGGCATCATTCCGCGACCGGACCGATGCATCCTTGCGTGGCCCGGTCAACAGAGCCTGACAGTGTTTCAAACATAGAAGTCCAGATCTTCCTGATGCTTCAGCAGATCCCGCAGCTTGTGCGGATTGTCGCCGAAGAAATAGACCAGCCCCCAGTGGGTACCAAAGGCCGTGCGCTTGGTTACGGTTTCCTCCACGGGCGGCGTCAGTTCATGGAAATCGAAGTACTCGTGATCCTCGGTTTCCTCGGGAATCTGCAGCCTGCTGACAACACGCAGCCTCGGATAGACCCCGAAGCAGCCGGCGTAGCCCCGGGCATCGACCACGGGCTGCGGGAAAAACGCGTCGATTTCCTCGTCCGTCGCCTTGGGATCAAAGGCGAGCACCAGCCCCTGATAGGCGTTGAAGCCGTATGCGCGCTCCAGCAGTTCAAAGACCTTGAAGCCCGGCGGCCGGTACGCCACCTCGCCGAAGTACAAGGTGCCGTCGCTGGTCACGAAGTATTCGGGGTGTACGAAGCCGAATTCGATATCGAAGGTCTTGATCAGTTTCTCGATTTCCTTGGTGATCAGGGGCCGCCAGCTTTCCAGTTCCGGTGTGGCCGGCACGAACACCGAATAGCCGAGGGTCACGTACTCGGAAATGTTGAGGAAACGGATCTTGCCCTTGTGGATCCATGCTTCGACCGCGAACTCCCAGCCGTCCAGGTGGCTTTCCATGAGTACGGGAAATTCCTCCTCGGGGATGTTATCCACCTCGTCCGGAGTGCGAATCACCCGATGGCCCAGGCAACCGGCCTTGTCGAAGGCCTTGAGGTGGATGGGGTCGTTGGGGTCGCCATCGAGTTTGAGCAATGTCTGGTTGACGCGTTTCAGAAAGCGGATTACATCGCTCCTGTCATGCGCTTCCTCGAAAATGCCCACGCGGATCCCGCCGAGTTGGGCGCGCCGTTTCATCAGCGCCTTGTCACGGAACAGCATGGCCTGGCCATGCAGCCTCGGGTTTTTCATCAACACGGCGTTGATGGCGCCCGCCCATTCCACCGTTTCCTCGAACAGGGGGATGGCCACGTCAACGCCTTCCTCCTTGAGGCGCTCGGCGATGTCCAGCGAGGTGTCATTGAGGCGCTCGAAATCCCACTTGATGTAGGGGATGTCGTGTTTTGTGGCGTATTCCTCGGCCCACTTCGGGGCTACCACGACGTAGCGCCGGTCGAAACGATCCAGCGCGTCTATGGCGTTGAGACTCCAGCCCAGCAGGGCAATATAGCCCTTATCCGGATTCTTCTCCGTCATTGATTGACTCCTGACTCGGTTGCGAATGTGGGGGTGTGGCGCATCCGGCGCGCACCGCCCCTGTTACCATGGTGTGGAGAGGTTGTGTTGGATGGGGTTGGCGCGTTGATCTTTCCACTTCCCGGTTGTGTGGCTGCTCGCTTCCGGCTGGTAAGTGCATGGTCAGCTAAGCCCTTGATCGCGCATTTGCGAGTGGTGTTGTGTCCCTCATGGAGAGGGAAGTTCAGGCTACCGAACCCGCGGCGCCTCTCCCCGCGCTTCCCGGCTTGGACCGGGCGCGTACGTTTGAATGGATCAGTGTCTCCCTAAAGCCTAGACCATCAATACCCGAGTCGAAGTCCGTATGCGAAAACTGCAATACTCCGGTTCGGGGAATGCTGGTCTGTTCACGTGTTCGCGCTCTAGTCAATGCTGGCAGCCTGGCGCACTTGCGGCGCTTGACCGTAAAGTTAAGTACCGCGCGGTGCATCGCGGCGGGCAGCCTACCCGCTGCACGGCCGTCGCGTACGTGAGAATTGTCGATATCTCGACCGTCAGAACCGTGCTGAAGTCCGGCCGCATAAGGAGTACGTGATGAAGTTCGAAACCAAGGTCATACATTCCGGTTATCAGCCAGAACCTACCACCAAGGCGGTTGCAGTCCCCATCTACCAGACGACGTCCTATGCCTTCGACGACACACAGCACGGCGCCGATCTGTTCGATCTCAAGGTGGAAGGCAACATCTACACCCGCATCATGAATCCCACCAACGCGGTACTGGAGCAGCGGGTCGCGGACATGGAGGGTGGTATTGCAGGGCTGGCGGTGAGTTCGGGCATGGCCGCGATCGCCTATGCCATCGAGACCATTGCCGAGGCTGGCGACAACATTGTCACCACCAGCGAACTCTACGGAGGCACCTATAACTTCTTCTCGCACGCGCTGCCGCGCCGGGGTGTGGAAGTGCGGTTCGTCGCCCACAACGACCTGGAAGGAATGGCGGCACGCATTGACGAGCGCACCAAGGCGGTGTTCTGCGAGACCATCGGAAATCCGTCCGGGAATGTCATGGATATCGAGGCCATGGTGGCCCTCGCCCATGACCGTGGAGTCCCGCTGATTGTCGACAATACCGTACCCACCCCATACCTGTGGCGTCCCATCGAACAGGGCGCGGATATCATCATCCATTCACTGACCAAGTTCATGGGTGGTCACGGCACCACGGTAGCGGGTGTGGTGGTGGACTCCGGGCGCTTTCCCTGGGCCGAACACGCGAACAAATTCAGCATGCTCACGCAGCCGGATCCGTCCTACCACGGAGTGGTGTACACCGAGGCGCTGGGTGCGGCGGCCTTCATCGGCCGTTGCCGAGTGGGGCCGCTGCGCAATACCGGCTCCGCGTTGTCGCCCTTCAACGCCTTTCAGATTCTGCAGGGGATAGAAACCCTGCCGTTGCGTATGGACAGGCACTGCGAGAATGCCATGACCGTCGCCCGGCACCTGGAGGCCCACGAACAGGTTACCTGGGTCAAGTATGCTGGCCTGGAGAACAGTCCGGATCACCGCCTGGCGCAGAAGTACATGGGTGGCCGCGCATCCGGGATTCTCAGCTTCGGCATCCGGGGTGGCGCAGAGGCGGGGGCGAAGTTCATCGATGCGCTTCAGCTGATTACCCGTCTGGTCAACATCGGCGACGCCAAGTCCTTGGCCTGTCATCCTGCGACCACGACGCATCGCCAACTCAGCGAAGAGGAACTACTGACGGCCGGGGTGACGCGTGACATGGTGCGGATCTCGGTGGGACTCGAGCACGTCGACGATATTCTGGGAGACATCGATCAGGCCCTCCACGCGGCCCGCTAGGGAGACGCCGATTCATTTCCGCAATCGCGCTCGAGTCGCATGGCAGCCTGGCAGGCGCGGTGCCGGTTCGGTAGCTCGGGCTACCGGGCCGGCGACGCAACACCGCAAGGCGGCCATGCGGCCGAGCCCCGGGGTTGGCACCGCACGCCCCGTCACGGCGAGCAGATCGGCGTGCGCAGTAGAAGGGCAGTAAGATATGCGGGCTAGAACCCGCCGCTGGTGGGTGGCGACGTCGGGGCCCCCTATCGGGAGGTTGTCGACTGCGAGTGGGGGCAGCGCTTCACGTTCGGGCGGGCGCCTCGCGATCCAGCAGCGCGCGTTTGCGTTCCACGCCCCATCGATAACCGGACAGTCCGCCGTCATTGCGTACAACCCGGTGGCAGGGGATGGCGACTGCCAGCGGGTTGGCGGCGCAGGCCCCGGCCACGGCCCGGGCCGCCGCCGGTGACCCGATGCGCCTGGCAATCTGCGTGTAGCTCATGGTCTCGCCGGCCGGTATTTCGCGCAGTGCCTGCCAGACACGCTGCTGGAAGACGGTGCCCTGTATGTCCAGCGGCAGATCGAGGCCCAGCCGGGGCGCTTCCACGAAGCCCACTACCCGGGCCACCAGCTGCTCGAAACCCGCCTCACCGCCGATCAGGTTGGCGCGCGGAAAGCGGTCCTGGAGATTGCGGGCCAGCGCATCGGGGTCATCGCCGAGGCTGATGGCACAGACGCCGCGCGAGCTTGCGGCGACAAGAATCGCCCCCAGCGAGCACTGGCCGATGGCAAAGCGGATGTCGGTATTCGCGCCGCCGGCGCGGTAGTTCCTGGGTGTCATTCCGAGTACCTGGTCCGATGACTCGTAGAACCGCCCGCTCGAGTTGTAACCGGCGGCGTAGATGGCGTCCGTCACTCCCCGGCCTCGGTCCAGCTCTTCACGGAGGCGTTTGCTTCGGTGTGCGGCGGCATAGGCCCTAGGGGTCAGACCGGTGACAGCCTTGAAAACGCGATGGGTGTGGTATGTGCTGAGCCCCGTGTGTCGCGCCAGCATTCCGAGAGTGGGCGCTTCGTCGGCTGTTTCGATAAGCCGGCAGAGTCCGGTAACGGTGGCCGCATGCTGTTCGGCAAGTGACGGTTGGTCCGGCCTGCAACGTCTGCATGGACGAAACCCCGCCTCTTCGGCATCCCGCGCGGTTCGGTGAAACCGAACGTGTTCGGGTCTGGCGGTGCGCGATGCACAGGACGGGCGACAGTACACCCCGGTAGTTTTCACCGAATAGTAGAAGGTGCCGTCAGCACTGGCATCGCGGCTGACCACAGCCTCCCAGCGGCGATCGTTCCGAGTCGCTTCGGCCAGCAAGAGATTCCTGTTGTACATGATCCGGTGAACCTCCCGGTCATCGTGCCATGCCGGTAGTCCGGAGGCTATGCCCATTCCGGGAGTCGCACACTCCGGGACTTGCTCTCGAATCCGAAGGTGCCGCAATACATCCGCGGGGCACGCATGCCGGCTGACTTGTGGCTCCCTACCTGTAGTGACGTGAACATGCGATGCTTGTGGAAACACTGAAGTATTCACGCGGCCGCTTGAATACTTCAGTGTTTCCACATGGTTCCCTGTGTGGCGCCGGCAGCGAGGAACGCGTCATGAAGCACATCTATCTCGACCTCTGGCAGACTCGGGCCGAACATCCGTTCCCCGGGCTGACCACCCATGCCTACCTGCTTATTCGCGAGGCGGGCAACGTCTTGTTCTACAACACGGGCCACACGGATGAGCTGGAGCACATGGGGGAACTTGGTGGCGTCGCCCGGCAGTATCTGAGCCACCGGGACGAGGTCGGACCCTCGCTGACCCGGATAAGGCAGATGTTCGGCGCCACCCTGTACTGCCACCGCATCGAGGAAGATGCGGTGCGGGGGGTTACGCCGGTCGACGTGACGTTCGAGAGCAGGGAGGTTCACCCGGGGGGTATCGAGGTCATCCCCACACCCGGCCACACACCGGGGAGCGCATGCTTTCTGGTGAAATCGCCGCACCAGAAAACCTACCTGTTCACGGGCGACACCATTTACATCGGCGATGACGGCTCCTGGAGGAACGGTTTTCTGCCCGGCACCAGCAACAAGCCTGACCTGGTGGAAAGCCTCAGGCTGCTGCGAGAGCTGGAACCGGACGTGGTCATCTCCAGCGCTACCGGAGGGCGTTACCCCTACCGTGAAGTCCGCCCCGGCGCATGGAAGCTGGCGGTGGACGAGGCCCTGGCGTCGTTGCTGTAGGGTGCCGCGTTGGCACCTTATCGCACGCTGTCGGTCCTTGCCAGCCCACATATCTCACCGCCGTTCGTCGCGAGGACGCCGAGATGCCGCTGTGGCGGGGCGCACGGACCGGAAGACGGCGAAGGCGTAGCCGACACTACGTCGAGCCGGCTGCAGGGAGTACGCCCCGTCACGGCGAGCAGATCGGCGTGCGTAGTAGAAGGGCGGTGAGATATGCGGGCTAGCGACGAGGAGCCACCCTTGTCACGGCCACTGCCGCCAGTAACGAGGCCAGTACCGCGTAGACGGCAAACAGTTGAGCCACGCCGGATGGCCTTGCCCCTGCATCGAGGAGCAATCCCGCCAGTACGGGGGACAGGGCTGTCATCATTACCATGATCGCCTGGACCACGGCTCGAATCGCGCCCAGGTGTCTGGTGCCATAGAGTTCGGCCCACAGGGCGCCCATAAGCGTTCCTGCCGCACCGACGCTCAGACCCGCGAGAATCAGGTAGGCAGGCGCCACCCAGGGTCCGGTCGCCATCGCGAGCAAAGCGAGGCCCGTCGTCATAGGTAGCAGATAGACGGGTACCAGGCGGCGTGCGCCGAATCGGTCCACGAGCGGACCGGTGAGCAGGAGCGACAGGACATGGGCCGAGGCGAAACCGAGAAAGCTGAAGGCAAGCCACCGCAGGCTCCAGCCCTGCTCCTCCGCCAGCGGCACCTGGTGGAAGAACAGCGCGGTAATGATGAATGGTGGTGCCATTATTGCTGGCAGCATTGCGTAGAAGAATGGATGTCGCAGCACCTCCCCGCGCCGCCAGTCCCGCATCCGGTCGTTGTCATCCGTGTCCGCCAGGCGCGCGGCATACGCCGCCTGGCGCTGTTGGTGGCCCCGAAGCAGGGTAAGCGCGGCCGGCATCATGACCGCCGCCACCACGGTGGCCGTGATTAACCAGGTTTCCCGCCAGCCCAGTACCGAAGCACTGTTCACCATGATCAAGGGCACGATGCCCTCGGCGAGAGGGAGTCCGAGCATGGCGATGCTTATCGCCTTGCCGCGAGCGGTCGTGAAGTAACGGGCCATGCTCGTCTGGGCGATATGCACCATCATTCCCTGGCCGCTGAGACGGAGCATGAAAAAGGCGAGGGCGAGGACGCCGATACCCTGACTGCCGGCCAGCAGAAGGCAGCCCAGACCGGCAGTGGTCAGAACGCCGGTGGTGAGCACACGCAGGTCGACCGAGTCCACCAGCCGTCCTATCCAGATCAGGCTGACGGCGCTCGCGACAGTGGCCAGGCCGTATAGCAGGCCGAAATCGGCATTGCTCAGATCGAACTCTTCCCGGAGGTGGCCGCCGAACAGCGAAATGACAAACGTCTGTCCGACGCTGGAGAGTCCGGCCAGCAACACGCCGAAGCCCAGGAATCTCGCGTTGCGGAGTATGAAGCGCAAATAGTCCAATCCGGTGCAACCGTCGCTCGGGATCAGGCGGCGAGGATAGCCGCGATCCGCGTTGGCAGAAACCCCGGCCATGCCTGTCCTGTCGCCCGGGTTCGGTCACGACGCTGCCCGGGCGTCGGACCTGGCGGGTCGAATTGGCCGGTCGGGCCACGCCGGCTCCCGATGCCCGGGAGAGGGGCTGTCGATGGAAGGGACGGACCATCAGGCACCATCCGCTGGCGGGCCGAGATTTGACGGCCGTCAATGGCGGTTCCCCCGAATCCGGATACGGTTGAATGCGGCAGGTAATTTCCGGGGGGGACACCATGCACAGGCGCGGGACGGCCATCATCGTGCTGGTACTGATCCTGCTGCTGCCGGGGTTGTTGGCGCTGTGGCTGTATCCGCTCCCCGTCGACGACGCCGGGGACCGGCTGCGGTGGGCCGGGCGCATTGTCGGTGTTCTCGGTCTGAGCTGTCTTCTGGTGAACGCGGCCCTAAGCAGTCGTCTGCCCGGATTTGATCCGTGGTTTGGCGGTCTCACCAGGCTGTGGAGGCTCCACCACTATATCGGTGCCGCAAGTTTTGTGTTGCTCATGCTGCACCCGCTTCTCCTGGCCTACGGCGCACTTCCCGCGTCCACTGGCGCCGCCGTTGGCACGCTGTTCCCGCCGCTCGCCGATCTCTGGGTATGGGTTGGCTGGCTTGCGCTGCTTGGCATGATGGTGTTCCTTGCTCCCTCGTTCGCCTTTTTCGGCGCGCCGCACTACCAGCGCTGGAAGGGGCTGCACCTGGTCTCCGGCGCGGTGCTGGTGCTTGCGCTGATCCATGCACTGCCGCTCAGTGCCATGCTGCCGCCTGTCTGGGCCTGGAGCATCTGGATGCTCTTCGGGCTGGTTGCGGCAAGCGCCTTCGCCTACCGCGCACTGTTCTCGCGGCGCCTCGCCCGGTTTCCGTGCCGCGTGAGCGAAGTGAAGCCGCTCGCCAGCGACGTGGTCGAGATCGGCCTGCGGCCGGAGGGATCACGGCTGGACTACCGGCCAGGGCAGTTCGTCTACCTCGCCCACCTGGATCGGGAACTGGGCATCGGCTACAACGAACAACATCCGTTTACCCTCAGTTCGGCACCGCAGGAGGACGGACTGCGGCTGGGCATCAAGGATCTGGGCGATCTCAGTGGCGCCCTGCAGAATATCCGTCCCGGTGCCGAGGTCACCGTCGAAGGCCCCTACGGCGATTTCTTTCCCCCCGACCTCGATGACCGGGCCGCGCTCTGGCTTGCCGGTGGCATCGGTATTACTCCCTTCGTTGGGCGTGCCCGCGCGCTTGGCCACCTTGGCGGCCCGCCGGCGCAGACCACGCTGGTTTACTGCGCGGAGAATCCGAGCCGTTCCTACTATCTGGACGAGCTTCGGCAGATCGCCGACAGCGTGCCGAATTTCCAGGTCGCCTCCCATCTGTTCGAGCGCGAGGGGGCACTGACGGCAGACTACCTCGACACGGTCTGCCCGGACTGGCGCCGGCGCGAGGTCTTCCTCTGCGGTCCGCCAGGCATGCTTGACCACTGCCGCCGTATGCTGCGCAGGGCCGGCGTCCGCCGCTTCCATACCGAGGAGTTCGATCTGTTGTGAATCGACTCGTCTACACGGTGTTCGTTTTCTTCTGGGGCGGCATTGCGACGCTGCTGATCGTGCACTGGCTGTCTGCTCCGCCGGTGCGGGTTCCGGCCGAACTGCCGACCTTTACCCTTGATGAGGTGGCCGAACATGATTCCCTGGACGATTGCTGGATGGCCATTCGGGGCAAGGTCTATGACCTGACTGAGTACGTTCCGGAGCATCCGACTTCACCGCGGGTCCTGGAGCGGTGGTGCGGACGGGAGGCAACGGAGGGGATGGAGACCAAGGGAATCGGGCGGCCGCATAGTCGGTATGCCTGGGAGTTGTTGGAAAAGTATCTGATCGGCCGACTTGAAGCGGATCGGCATTGATGCGGGTCAATGACAAGATCCAGGCAGGTGTTATCGTGCCGTCATGATCTCGTGACAGTCTCCACGGGGGCAGTTCATGTCGGAGCAGGCGAGGCCACGGCTGCCAACCACCGGGACGTACCAAGCCGTACGATTCTCGTGGGTGTTCCTGTTCGTGCTCGTGATCCTAGTCGCTTGCAGTGCGGCGCACGCGACATCCGTGCTTGCCGGGCAGTCCCCGGAGCGTGCAGCGGAAGCGGCGCACACCCACGGCCACCCGGAAACACCCGTCTGCCACCACGTTCGCGGCCCCGGTCCCTGCGTTGCGATACCTGCGGAGGCACGTGATCGCGATGAGCCCACCTTCACGGACGCCGTTGCGGCGGTCCTCCTTCATGCCCCCCCGCAGGGACCGCGGCTTGTGTACCTTGCCACCGCCGGTCAGGAGCCGGATCCTGCGGACGTCTCCAGCCCGGTCTATCTGATCACGCAGCGCCTGCGACTCTGATCCGAACATCTCCCCCGCACGCCTGTCCTGTCGGGCAGGAGGAAGCCACGCTGGTTATCGGGAGACTCACGGATGCACACGATGATGCACGACACGGGAGCCGGACATTGGTTCGGGCACCCGCTCATGCTGATCCTCATGGTCGCTTTTCTTGCCCTCATCTTCGCCTGGGCTCATCTGCTGGCGATCGCCCTGAAAGCGTGGCGAAAACGCTGCGCCAGCGGCCACATCGACCGTGAGGCATACTTGAGGCGCCACCAGTACCGGGCGGATTCCAAGTCTGGCGCGAATTACGGAAGCCACTGGCTTCAGGAGGGAACATCATGATGAATCGCACACGCAGGGCAACAATCGGTCTGGCGCTGCTTCTTGGTGCCGGAATGGTCGGCATGGCCGGTGCCCAGGGCATGCACGGCGGCGGTATGCATGGGGGTGGTCATGGAGGGGTGGCCAAGGGCGGCATGATGGAAAACTGCCCAATGATGGGCAGTCAGTCCCGCACCGGCAAGAGGCATGGAAAGGGCCCCGGGAGCATGCGCGGCGGTGTGATGGATCCAAGACACGGTGAAAAGGAAATGATGCGACGCCTCGATCTTGATGACGATCAGCGCATGCAGTTCCGGGAACTCCGCAGTGAGCACCGTCGTGAGGAGTTCGCGCGCAAGGCGGACATGATGGATTTGCGCGACGAAATGCAGGAGCTCATGGCCGGGGACCGCCCGGATCCGGAACGCGTCAGGGAGCTGCATGGACGCATGGCGGATGTGCATGGGGACATGCTGGCTGACCGCATCAGGTTGCGTAACGAGATGCGGGATCGGCTTACCGACGAGCAGCGTGAGCAGTTGCGGGAGCGACGTCATCGACCGGGCGGAATGATGCATGGCCGCCCCGGCATGCGCGGCGACATGATGCAGCAATAGCTCCGCTGCCATGACTCCCTCGGGCGTGAGCGTGAGAATGGCTAGCCCGCATTTCTCACCGCCGTTCGTCACGAGGGCGTCGAGATGCCGCTGTGACGGGGGGCACGGACCGGAAGACGGCGAAGGCGTAGCTGACACTACGGCGAGCCGGCTGGAGGGAGTACGCCCCGACACAGCGAGCAGATCGGCGTGCGTAGTAGAAGGGCGGTGTGATATGCGGGCTGGGATGTCCCCTGGCGACGCGGAACAGCCCGGCGCGGGTGGGATGCCCGCGTCGGGCAGTCTTCACGGAGTCCCGGGGAGAACGATCATGAGGAAACCTGATGGCCAGCAATGACGTGCGGTTGACTGTCCCTGGCATGGGAAGCGATCACTGTGCCGGCATCATCGCCTCATCACTTCGGCGTCTGGACGGGGTGCTCGACGTGCAGACGAATATTGCAGCGCATCGCGTTCAGGTCACTTACGAGCCCGGCAAGCTGGACGATGGGGGTATCCGTCGTGCTGTGGAAAGGGCGGGCTATGACGTCGCGGCCATATCCGGCGGCGGCGTGCAGCGTGTGCAGTTGACGGTGCCCGGCATGGGCTCCGACCACTGCGCGGGAATCATCCGCAGCACGCTGGAGCGGCTGGACGGTATCGAAGGGATCGAGACCAATATCGCCAACCACCACGTCACGGTAGCCGTGGCCGCCGGCGGCCCGGATACCGAGGTACTGCGGCAGGCGGTGGAGAAGGCCGGCTACGACGTGGCGACGGTCAGCACGCAGGGAGCAGCGGATGCGGGCTCCGAAGCGGAGATCGAGGAAGCCTACCTGAGCCAGGCCTGGAAGCGGCTGTGGATCGCGGCCATTCCCACCACGCTGATCATGATCCTGATGATGCCGCACATGTTCTGGCAGCCCATCCCGGGGTACCTGGCGATCATTGCGGTCCTCGCCTTTCCCGTGGTGTTCCTCTATGGCGGCGCCGCCACGCACAAGGCCTCCTGGCGGTCGCTGACCAATCGCAACGCCAACATGGATGTGCTGATATCGATGGGCAGTCTGCCGCCCTACCTGATCGGGCTCGTGGGCTTCCTCTACCCCATGACCTCGTTCATCGAGATGGCCGCCACCATCATGACTTTCCACCTGCTCGGCCGTTATCTGGAAAACAAGGCCAAGGGACGGGCCTCCCAGGCCATTCGCCGGCTACTGACCATGGGGGCGAAGACCGCACGCGTTGAGCGCGACGGCGAGGAAGTGGAAGTGGCGGTGAAGGAACTGCAGCCGGGCGACATCATGGTGGTGCGCCCGGGAGACAAGATCCCCACCGATGGCGAAGTGGTGGAGGGCGAAAGCCACCTGGACGAATCCATCGCCACCGGCGAATCCATACCCGTCTACAAGAGCGCGGGTGACGCTGTCATCGGCGCAACCATCAACAAGGAGGGCAGGCTGCGCGTCAAGGCAACGCGGGTCGGCGGCGATACCTTCCTGTCCCAGGTCATCCGCCTGGTGGAACAGGCCCAGGGCTCCCGGGTGCCGATCCAGGAGTTCGCCGATCGCATGACAGGCCGTTTCGTGCCACTGGTCATCCTGATCGCAATGGCCAGCCTGGTAGCCTGGTTGCTGATCCCGGAGACCCTGCGCCCGATCCTGGACTGGGGCGCCGGTTTCCTGCCATGGGTCAATCCGGAGGCGGCCGTGCCGGTGCTGGCCATACTCGCTGCGGTCGCCGTGCTGGTCATCGCATGCCCCTGTGCGCTTGGGCTGGCCACACCAACGGCGTTGATGGTGGGTTCGGGTCTTGGGGCCGAACGCGGCATTCTGATTCGCTCCGGCGAGGCCATCCAGACCTTCAAGGACGTCAAGGTCATGGTCCTGGACAAGACGGGCACCATTACCCGCGGTGAGCCGAAACTGACCGAGGTCGTAGTAGCCGCTGATACCGACGAGAACGCTCTGCTCACCCTTGCGGCCTCGGTGGAGAATGCCTCGGAGCATCCCATTGCCCGCGCCATTGTCGACGGCGCCCGCGAGCGAGGCGTGCAGCCGGGCGAGGTCAGCGAATTTCGCTCCACCGGCGCGCGGGGCGTTTCCGGCAGGGTGGGCGGCGAAAGCGTGCTGATCGGCAACCGCCGCCTGCTGGAGGAGGAGGGTGTTTCCGGTCTCGGTGCGCTGGACGACGCGCTCCAGGACCTGGAGATGCAGGGCCGCACCGCGGTCATCGTCGCCTCCGATGGTCAGGCGCGCGGAATCGTGGCCGTCGCCGACACCATCAAGGATGAATCCGTCGGCGCCATTCGCGGCATGCATGAACTGGGCTTGTACGTAGTGATGGTCACCGGCGATAACGAGCGCGCCGCGCGCGCTGTTGCCGATGAGGTAGGTATTGACGAGGTTCAGGCCGGTGTGCTGCCGGAGGGAAAGGTGGATGCCATCCGCGCGCTGCAGGAGCGCTACGGTGATCACGTGGCCATGGTGGGCGACGGCATCAACGACGCCCCCGCGCTCAAGCAGGCCAACGTGGGCATTGCCATCGGCGCCGGTGCCGATGTGGCCATCGAGGCGGCGGACGTGACCCTGGTGCGGGGGGAACTGACCGGCGTGGTCGAGTCCATGCGGCTTTCCAGGGCCACCTTCCGCAAGATCGTGCAGAACCTGCTCTGGGCCAGCGCCTATAACGTCGCGGCAATCCCCATCGCCGCCGTCGGCCTGCTGCACCCGATGATCGGTGTGATCGCCATGACCGTGAGTTCGCTGTCGGTCATAGGCAACTCGATCCTGCTCAAGCGGACCCGCCTGGCATCCTGAGCGTTACCTGCTCCGGCTTCCCTTCCGGGCAGGGGCCGTATATGTGTTCGCGCCGGCGGGCGGGATACGGTCAATGCGGGACGATGGGTTGGCGATACAGTGCAGCCATGCGCGGACGAGGCGGTCCGGTCACCGGCGGCGCTGCGTCACTCTTGCGGAAAAAAGGGGGAAGAAAAAGGCCCAAGGAGACGCAACGTATCAATCGGCATCTCCTTGGACGGAGGCGCGCGGCCGGGTGCTCAGTCCAGTGCGCGGATTTCCGTAATCTCGTAGTCCGTTTCCCCCGTCTGCTCCAGGGTGAAGGCCACCGGGTCGCCGGGTTCGAGCTCACTGGCAAGCTCCGGGTCCCGCAGCGGCAGGTCCATCGTCATGGCCGGCCACCGCAGGTCCGGGATGGGGTCGTGGCTCAGGGTTACATGCCTGCCATCGGCGTCAATCGCCTCAAGCACCCCCTCGGCTTCCGCGGTGACACGATCAGAGTCGCCACCGTGGTGCCGGTCATGAGCCAGCACCGGCACCGCGGCCATGGCCAGGCCGGTTGCCAGGACGAGCGATTTCAAAAGAACTCGAAACAATATGCCTGATGTCGAATGAAGCGTTTTCATGGTGATACTCCCTGGTTTGCTGTATCGATTTGCTCGTCAGTCGTGGATAGACGGTTGCGCTGCCAGAGCCAGTAGAGGACCGGGATGAGCAGCAGCGAAACGAGGGGGGCGGTGATCATGCCGCCGATTACCGGGGCCGCGATCCGCTGCATGGCTTCCGAGCCCAGACCGCCGCCGAGCAGCAACGGCGACAGGCCCAGGACGACCGTGAGCGAGGTCATGGCCTTGGGCCGGACCCGCATCACCGCGCCCTCGATGATCGCCGCCTCCAGCTCCGCCCGTGTACCGGGCTGCCGTTGCTCGACCGCATTGCGAACATACATGAGCATCACCACGGCGAACTCGGTGGCCAGCCCGATGAGCAGAATGAAGCCGGCGGCCACGGCCACGGAGACGTCATAGCCCAGCAAGAAGATCAGCCAGACGCCCCCCACTGCCGCGAAAGGCAGCGCACCCATGAGCATCAGTGCCTCGGCGGAGCTGCGGAAACACAGGTAGAGCAGCAGGAAGATGAGCACGATTGTTACCGGGACCACGTAGCTCAGCCGCTCCTGTGCCCGCTCCATGTGCTCGTACTGGCCCGACCAGGTGATGGAATAGCCGGGTAGCAGCTCCACCTGGTCGGTCACGGCCTGCCGCGCTTCCGCCACGTAGGAGCCGAGATCCCGGTCGCGGATGTCCACCACCACCCAGCCGTTCAGGCGGGCATTCTCGGTGCGGATCATGGACGGCCCGTCGACAATGTCCACGCGGGCCAGGGATTCCAGCGGCAGGTTGGCGCCGTTGGGGGTGACCAGCGGCAGTTCGCGAAGCTGCTCGACGGAGTTCCGCCAGTCCTGCGGGTAACGCAGATTGACGGGGTACCGTTCCAGGCCTTCCACGGTCTCGGTCACGTTCATGCCGCCCACCGCGGTCTGGATGACCGACTGCAGTGCCTCGACGCTGACGCCATGGCGCGCCGCGCGCGCGCGGTTTACTTCCACTTCGATGTAGCGGCCCGTCGCGGTGCGGTCGGCATAGGCGGAGGCGGTACCGGGAACCGTTTCCAGCACCTTTTCAACCTGCCGGCCGATGCGCTCGATTCCCTCCAGGTCCGGGCCGGCGATCTTGACACCCACCGGCGACCGGATGCCGGTGGCCAACATGTCGATACGGGTCTTGATGGGTGGCACCCAGACGTTGGCCACGCCGGGAAACCGTACGGTCTCGTCCAGCTCCCGGATGATGTCGGCCTTGGTGATGCCGTCACGCCATTGATCCCGGGGCTTGAACCGGATCACCGTCTCGAGCATGCCCAGAGGCGCCGGATCGGTGGCGGTTTCGGCCCGGCCCGCCTTGCCGAAAACCCGGTCCACCTCAGGTACGGTCTTGATCAGGCGGTCAGTCTGCTGCAGAAACTCGCGGACCTTGCCGATGGAGGCACCCGGTTCCAGCGAGGGCATGTACATGAGATCCCCTTCGTCCAGTTCGGGCATGAACTCCGTTCCCAGCCGTGAACCCGGTACAATCATGCTCGCCGCCAACAGCGCCGCCACGGCGACGGTCGTCCACGGATACCGCAGCAGCGAGCTCAGCACCGGGCGATAGCCCGCGATCAGGAGGCGGCTGATGGGATGTCCGGCCTCGGGGCGGATGCGGCCGCGCACGAGATAGCCCATCAGCACCGGCACCAGGGTAATGCCGAGCCCGGCGGCGGCGGCCATGGCGTACGTGCCGGTGAAGGCCAGGGGCTTGAACAGACGCCCTTCCTGGCCTTCAAGGGCGAACAGCGGCAGGAAGCTCACCACGATGACGAGCAGGGCGAAGAACAGGGGCCGCCCGGTTTCCTTTGCCGCCATGGAAACCGTGGTCCACCGATCCTCGCCCGGGAGCGCCCGCTCCAGGCGCTTGTGCAGGTTCTCGACCATTACGATGGCGGCATCCACCATGGCGCCGATGGTGACCGCTATCCCGCCCAGGGACATGATGTTGGCATTGATGCCCTGCTGCTGCATGATCAGCAGCGCCGCCATGATACCGATCGGCAGACTGACGATTGCGACCAGCGCCGAGCGCAGGTGCAACAGGAACACCAGGGAGACGGCGGCGATTATCAGGAACTCCTGGACCAGCTTGACGGAAAGATTTCTGACCGACTCCTGAATCAGCACGGAACGGTCGTAGGTTTCCACGAGCTCCACACCGTCCGGCAGGCCGCGCTCCAGTTCCGCCAGGCGTTCCTTTACCCGGTTGATGGTGGCCAGCGCGTTCTCGCCGTGGCGCATGACCACGAAGCCGCCCACCACCTCGCCCTCGCCGTCGAGTTCGGCGATGCCGCGCCGGGCCTGCGGGCCGATGCGGATCTCGGCCACGTCTTCGAGCAGTACGGGCGTGCCGTCCTCGCCGCTGCCAACGGGTATGTGGGCGAGGTCGGAAATGCCCGTGAGATAGCCGCGCGAGCGCACCATGTGCTCGGCCTCGGCCATTTCCACCACCGAGCCGCCCGCTTCCCGGTTGCCGTCCTGAATCGCCTTGCGGATCTGTGCCTGGGTCAGGCCGTAGGCGCGGGCCCGGTTGGGGTCCAGCACCACCTGGTACTGCCGCACCATGCCGCCGAGAGTGGCGACTTCGGCAACGCCCTCCACCGACTGCAGTTCGAACCGAAGGAACCAGTCCTGCAGGGCGCGCAGCTCCGAGAGGTCGTGCGCGCCGGTACGGTCAACCAGCGCGTACTGGTAGACCCAGCCAACGCCGGTGGCGTCCGGGCCGAGGGCGGGGCGGGCGCTGTCCGGAAGGTTGGGTGCCACCTGGCTCAGGTACTCCAGCACCCGGGAGCGAGCCCAGTACGGGTCGGTGCCGTCCTCGAAAAGCACGTACACATAGGAGTCGCCGAACATGGAGAAGCCGCGCACGTCCGCCGCTCCGGGCACTGCCAGCATGGCCGTCGTCAGGGGGTAGGTGACCTGGTCCTCCACCACCTGGGGCGCCTGTCCGGCGTAGGAGGTGTGGATGATGACCTGCACGTCCGACAGATCCGGAATGGCGTCCAGGGGAGTCTGCCGTAACGAGAAGATGCCCCATGCGATGAACACGCCAGTGAGCAGCAGCACCAGCAGGCGGTTGTCCAGGGACCACTGAATGATTCGCTCGATCATGGGATGCCTCCGTTCAGTGGTCGTGCCCCAGGGGCTCGATGGCGGTAAGCTCGAACACGTATTCCTCGCGTTCGCGGATACGGATACGGACGCGGTCGCCCTTCGACAGCCCTTCCAGGCTCACCCCGTCGGCAACGGTGAAGTCCATGGTCATCGCCGGCCAGCCCAGCGCCGGAATCGGTTCGTGGTCCAGGTTCACTTCGCGCGCGTCCCGGTCCACGCTGTTGATCCGGCCTTCGGCCTCCACGTCCTCGTCGCCGTCAACCTGCTCGGTGGATGGATGCTCGCCATTGGCCATGCGCGCCAGTTCCACCGTCACGGAAGACTCGGAATCGATCAGGAACTGACCCGAGGTGACGATGAGGTCCCCTTCCTCCAGACCTTCCAGCACTTCCATTCGGTCACCGATCCGTCGTCCCATGCGTACCTCGCGCGCCTGGAAGCGGCCATCGCCGAGGGCGGCTATGACCCGATCCTGGTGGCCCGTCCGGATCACCGCCTCGGCGGGAACGTGGGTCACGTCCCCGGTGGCCTCACCCTCGATGTGAACATCGGCCCACATACCAGGCTTCAGACGTCCGTCCGGGTTATCGAAACTCAGGCGCGCCCGTATCGTGCGCGTGGGAGACGCCAGGGTGGGGTAGATGTAACCAACGCGACCGTTGAGCGTTTCACCGGCGCGAAACGGTAGGTGGACCTCCGCCGCCAGGCCTTCCCGGACAGCATCCGACTGGTGTTCGAAAAGGTCGGCAATGACCCAGATACGCGACAGGTCGGCGATGCTCATCACCTCGGTGCCGGGCTGTACGTACATCCCCTCCGCCACGTTAAGGCTCTGGACAATGCCATCCTGGGCGGCCCGTACCGGCACCAGTTGCAGTACCTCGCCGCGTTCTTCCAGCGTGCGGATTGCGCTATCGTCCATGCCCAGCGCGCGCAGGCGTTGCCGCGCGGGATTCAGGTCGGACCCGCGCCGCATGATCTGCAGCAGCTCCTCCTGCGCATTGACCAGCACCGGCGAGTAAAGCCGGAAGAGTACCTGTCCCGCCTCTACACGTTCCCCCGTGGTCCGAACCTGAAGGTCCTCGATCCAGCCTTCGGTGCGGAGATGGACATGGGACTGGGTGGCCTCGTCCACTTCCACGAAACCGACCGTGCGGATCCCGCGGGCAAGGCTGCCGCGTTCCACCGTTGCCGTGCGAACCCCCATGTTCTGAATCACCGCGGGGGTGATGCGGACAATTTCCGGGTCGACGTCATCGTTGTCCGCGTCGGCATAGACGGGGATGTAATCCATGCCCATCTCGTCCTTGCGCGGTTCGTCGGACCGGATGGACGGGTTGTGTGGATGCTGGTAGTACAGCACCTCGCGCTCCGCGCGCGCGTCGGTGCCGAGGGACAGGGGGATTCCGCCCTGGTAGAGTGCCAGCGCGCCGACGCCGGCACCGGCACCCACGAGAAGAAGAACGACAGTTGCGAGGGGCGTCATGGCTGGTTTTCTCCGAGCAGGTAAAGCAACTGGGCCTGGGCCAGGCGCCGATCCGTGGAAACGCGGGCGGCGTCAAGGTGTGTATCCAGGTGGGTAATGCGGGCACGCATCAATGCGGTGAATTCGATCATGCCGGCGCGGTATGCCTCTTCCGCCGCTTCGGCGTTTTCCTCGGCGGCAGCGAGCAGGCGCTCCCGGAAGCGTGCCTCCCGCTCCCGTAGCCGGTACCAGCGGGCCTGGGTCGACGCCAGTCCCTGCTGCAATGCGCGATGCTGTTCCTCCCGCGCATACTCCGCGGCGTGCCTTTCCCGGCGGCTGGCGGCCACGTCCCGGTCCTGCCGGTTCCGGGTGAACAACGGCAGATCCAGCATGACCATGGCGGACAATCGGTCCGGGTTATCCTCGCCGGACGCCGTCGCGCGTCCGTAGGTGACTTCGAGGGACCACTCGGGCCGGTAACCTTGCCGCGCGAGTTCAATGCTGCGCTGTCCGGCCGTGACCGTCATATCCTCCGCCACCAGTAGCGGGTGAGCGTCAATGGCCTCGCCGTTTGCGGAGGAAATCTCCGGGATCGCTTCGGGCAGGGGTCTGTCTGCCGCCCGGGGTCCCACCCAGCGGGCCAGGTCCGCCGTGGCGGCGGCGGCTTCCGCGCGGGCCGCGGAGAGTCGGTCTTCCAGCCGGTCCAGCTCCAGTTCCGCCTGGATAACGTCCTGTCGTGAGACGCGTCCGCTTGCAAACTCCCACTCGGCCACCTCCAGCAGATCCTGGAAATGCCGGCGATTGTCTTCCAGCACGGCTACCGCCTGACGCCTGTAGTGCAGTTCCAGGTAGGCTGCGCGTACCCCGTTCAGCGTGGCCCGCTCGGCCGCATCGGCGCGGGCGTGTTCGGCGGCGGCGCGCAGTTCTTCCCTGCTCCGGGAGAGCGCGCGGGTCTGCCCGCGCGGAAAGGCCTGGCGGACGCCGACGCGAAGTTGCGTCATGGGGTCTTCATCGAGACGCGGTCGATCTGCAGGGACGTCCATCAACTCGGTGATCAGCATGGGATCCGGGAATGCACCGGCCGATACGGCCGATTCCTGCCGAGCCGCCGCCAGTTCCTGGTAACGACCTACCGTGGGTTCATCCTGTAAGGCCAGTTGCTCGGCGTCCTCGAGGGTCAGTACCGGCCCGGCCGCGACCAGAGGCGCAGCCGTCAGCAATGCGGCGGCCAGCAGACCGTGCAGCTTGCCAAAGGTTGGAAACGGCATGTGCGTGTTCCTCGCATGGGGATCGAATGACGATCCCGGTAGACCATGGTGGTCGACCGTGTTCCGCCCCGGCTGCATGCCACGGTGACTGGTGGAATGGGCGGACTATCCGGAGTGCGTGAAACCATCCGGATGACACGGAAACGACCGACCTCAGGCGGCATCAGGCCGCCGGCCGATCAGGCGAGGGTGGGTTTCGGAGGGCGTGGTTCCCGGGAAGGCACCCGGGACAAGGTAATCACGATTCCGGCAGTCGGCGCCGGGTCTGGCGGCATCGCGACCGAACCGGAGCGATGGGTGAGTGCTGATACGCACATGGAACAGGTGGGGCAGTCATACGGTGCCACGGAGCCACTACGCTCCCCGCAGCCCGCGCCGGTGCTCGCATCGGCAAGGGCCCCCGGCTCCGCGTCCAACCCGACGGCCAGGTGGTCGTCATGGGAGGCCATACCCGCATTGGCCGCCACCTGATGCATGGGCAGCAGCAGCAGTGAGGCGATCACCAGCAGGACAACGGCAATGGCGCGTGGAGTCGACATGTGTGCATCATCCCGGTCTGGCGGGAAACCGGCATTGACCTCGATCAAGTAAGGATGCACCAGGGCCAATGCATTGTCGAATCGGCGTCCTCACAAGCGTTGGAGTGGCCGCCTTCATGGCGCGGTGGGGGCAACGTCCACCGTTCTATTCTTCCGCCAGCGGCACGATGCGTTGCGCCTCGGTGGATGAGACCGCATCCGTGCAGCGTCCGTCGCGGAACTGGAAGACGCTTACCAGGTGAGGCTCCTCATGCACGCAGAAGCCTACCTGACCTGCCACCCAGATCGGTGTTATCGGCACGACCTGTCCCGGCCCCGTGTCACGCGACTGCGGCAGGCACCGGAGCGCCTCCGCCCGTTGCGCGTTGTCCGCCTGGTGCAGTTCTCCGGTCGCGGCTCCGGGATCGATTCGGCCCTGTAGCGAGAAGCGGGAGACGATGTCCAGGGCCTCGGGCTGGTCGTCCGGTGCATTGCGTATCAGTACCACGGCGTCATCGTTCGTGAACAGGAGATACAGGGGGCCGCTGTATTCACCCGTGGTGGCCCGGTAGGAATCGGCAACGGCGGCGAAACGCCACCCCGGCACCAGCCAGTCCAGTGTTGGGGCGAGGAAGGAGTTGATCCGATAGAAGCGCGTTTCCATCACACCCGTATTAGCCATTACTCCCGCTCCGCCTCGGGCATCGGTTGAATCACGGTAAAGGCGCCTCGCAGTTCGCCGACCTCGTAGCCGAATGCCCGGTCATGGGGGTAGCGTTCCTCCAGGATTCGGCGAACAGGGGCATCCATCTGCTCACGCGCTCCGTGGCAGGCGAGGCAGTTGCTCTGCACGCCTATTCCGCGCATGTAGCGGAAGTACCGTTTCTCTCCCGCTTCGACCACTTCCGCGTGGGTGAGGTCGGTTATCGGCTCGCCCGTCCCGATACGGCGTTCGAAGTCATCAAGGACCGAGCGCTCCCATGGATCCGGCGTACCCAGCAGCGGATTCCGGACACGGGTACCGACGCGGGAGATATGCCAGCCGTGCTCCAACGAGAGGCGGGTCTTGATTGCCGGCGCCTCGTCCCGACAGACGCGGATCGCTGCCGAGTGATCTCCCTCGCTCAGCGCCGAATTCAGGCGGCCGGACAGTTCGTCAAAGAGTTCACTGGTCACGGCTTCTGCCGCGGCGATGCGTTGCTCGAACGTGAAATCCGACTCGGCGGTCTGAGCAGTTGGTGCCGCACTCACGGCGAGCAGCGCGGTGAGCGGTATCGCGAAATACTTCATTTCGGGGTCTCCGTTTGCCCGGTTGAGGGAATGCCGGGGGCGGGTCCCCGGAATCTGCTCTTGCCATGTACCATCGTCCGACATTCAGCCGATTGCGTACAGACCTCCCGTGCGCTGCGGCCGAATCCGTATCGCGGCGATTGGCCGCGCCGGTCCGGCACGGCCGGCTCTACCGGCGATGGTGGCCGCAAGGCGGCCTGAAATGCACGCCCTTTACTCAGATAGTATCGAAGCGATACTATCTCCAGCATGGCCACAGAATCACATGACCGGCCCGAAACGCTCGCGGCGATGCTCCGCCACCTTGTTCGATCGAATGAAATCGAGACGAATACCGGGGGGCTGACACCCGTTCAGTGGTGTGCGCTGCAGTATTTCTCGCTCGCCAACCGCATGTCCCGCACGGTGTCGGGGTTTGCAGCGTATAACGCCACCTCCAGGGGGACCGCCTCGCAGATCGTCAAGGGTATAGCGGCCAAGGGGTATGTGGTGCGCGTGCCGGCGCCCGATGACGGCCGCAGTGCCGAGATCGTGGTCACTCGACGCGGCCGGGAGAAGTTGGCGGAGTATCCGGCAACGGGTCTGGTGCGGGCCATCCAGCGACTCACGCAGTCTGACAAAGCCGCGCTTGAGCGGGTGCTCGAGGCATTGCTGGGTGACCCGCAGTTGAAGGCGGGAAGAACACGGATCGGTACCTGCCATGACTGTGCATGCCTGGAACAGTGTCTGGGCGGCTTCGGACAGGGAGATTACTGTCGTCACTCGGGACGGCGTATTGATCCGCGGGATTCCGATCTGCTTTGTGTAGTGCATGAGGCCTCCTGGGAAGCGACTCGAACCCGGGACTGACGCTGATGCCCGCAATGCGGTTGGCCGCAATCCGATTGCCTGGTTATGGCAACAAATGCCGCCAGAGAAAGCAAAGCAGTGGCTGTAATGGTTTCGAAACAGAACTGTATGCTGCGTGTCACGGACTGTGAACAAGATGACGGTCACGCCGCATCCGCAACACGGGGGATTACCGACCATGAAACAGTTGCCAAGTGATGTGCTCTCCGGTCCCGCCGACGACATGACCATAGACGCACGGTTCCTGGCTTCACGCCTTGGTGTCACCGAGGACACCCTGAAACGGGCCATGCGGAATGGGCACATGGCGGGACGGCTGGAACGGGGGGACGGTGCTGACGCCGGCAGGCTCCGGGTGACTTTCGGCAACGGCCAATGGTCCTGGTCCGCCGTGATGGAACCGGATGGTCGCTGCTACGAGGTCGATGCACCACCGCCAACGGCGACTGTCGGGCAATCGGGCGGTGCGCGGCCGGGTCGGCGAAGGTCGAAGCGGCTGCGCGCCACGTACGCGAAGCCGGCGGCGCGCAGGCTCAACATCATACGGGTTCTGGTGCGATCGCTGCTCATATTCATCGCCGGACGGAACCGGGTGGTCGATGGTGGGTTCATCACCCGGACCCTGAAACCGGTGGTGCCCGGGATCACCGTGGATCAAGTGCACCGGGCGCTGTCGATCCTGATGCACGAGGATGAAAGGCATGAGCGCCCCTTCATTTCGGCGCTGGTCCGTCGCCGCACTGCGGTGAAGGCCTGGCCGGGCTTTATCGACACGGCCCGACGTTGCCGGCGATGGCAGGGCGGCTCCGGTGTTGCCGAAACCACGGCCTTCTGGAAGCATGAGCTTGGAGAGGCGATGGCGTTCTATGCACGCCGATGACCCCTCGGTTATGTGCAGGTGAGGACAGTGGCGTGCTTTCGCCGTTTCATGGCATGGCGTTGGTGGTGAATCGACAGCGCAAGCATGCCGGGAAACCCGACTGCGGAGGCTGAACCCGAGCGGCGACGTCGATTGAATGCCGGGCGTGCCGGGCGCTTCAGCGTCACCCTGGAATTCCCGCATGGTTGTGACGGCCAATTAGGTCTTCGGCCGGCTCTCCGGGAATCGCGTCGGGCAACGGAAACGGGTGAAGGAGCAGCGAGTATGGCAGAGACGGCATTGATAGTTGGTGTCGGGCCGGGGCTGGGCTCCAGCCTGGTCCGGATGTGCGCAGGGGAGGGCATGACGGTTGTAGCGGCGGCGCGCAACGCGCAACAGCGGACCGACCTGCGTTCGGGGGCAAGTGCTGATCGGGTGCATCTGCATGATTGCGACGCCACATCGCCGGAGGCGGTTGCAGAGCTGTTCCGGTTCACGGACCGGCTCGGGGCACCGGACCTTGTTGTCTTCAACGCCGGCGTATTTGAGCAGGGGACGGTGCTGGAAACCGACCCGGCCGACTTCGAGCGTTGTTGGCGCACAGGCTGTTTCGCCGGTTTTCTCGTAGCGCAGTCGGCGGCTCGCCGCATGGTGGACAAAGCCAGCGGCACGATAATATTCACCGGGGCTACCGCGTCACTGCGCGGCAGCGCCGGTTTCGCCAATCTTGCTTCACCGAAGTTCGCACTGCGCGCGCTCGCCCAGAGCATGGCGCGAGAACTGGGACCCAGGGGCGTCCACGTCGCCCACGTCGTGATCGACGGTCAGATCCGTTCTCCGCGCTACGAGCAACTTGTCGACGAACGGGGTCCGGATTCCCTGCTGGAGCCGGATCAGATCGCCAATGCCTACCTTGGCCTGCACCGCCAGCATCGCAGTGCCTGGACGCTCGAACTCGATCTTCGTCCCTGGGTGGAACGCTTCTAACACCGTTTTCCGGGATAGTCTCGCGGGGCGCCGTTCAAATACCGTGGTTGCGGGCAGGTGATCCTCGTGAGCCGACATGCGCCGTGCGCATCCCGTCTAGCCCGCATGTCTCACCGCCCTTCTACTACGCACGCCGATCTGCTCGCTGTGACGGGGCGTACTCCCTCCAGCCGGCTCGACGTAGTGTCAGCTACGCCTTCGCCGTCTTCCGGTCCGTGCCCCCCGCCAC
>SLSJ01000254.1 GCA_007130525.1 Ectothiorhodospiraceae bacterium
GAGAAATGCGGGCTAACCCCGATGTAGGAGGCCAGCCCCCTGGCCGATGGGGTCCTGGCGCTCGGCGCTTGGCGCTGTCACATCGCCGAGAGGGCTCGGCTCCTACAGGGGCAGGCTCACCGCTGACTCTGCATATCTCCCGCCCTTCCACTCCGTGCCCACGTCACCGCGGCATCCCGGCGCCCTCGCGACGAACGGCGGTGAGATATGCGGGCCAGGTAGGCCCGGCACCTGCCGGGGAGCGGGTGAGCACCGCGAAGGCAAGCGAAGGGCCGAGCCGGGAAATGGCGGGTGCTCGCGGCCTCAACGCCTCGGCGGGGCGACGTCACGACGCGTCCTTGTGAGGCTTCTGCCAGGGCCAGTGCCCTTCAACTTCCAGGTGCAGGGTCATGCTGAGAAAGGTGCGGATCAGCACGATGGCTATCAGGACCAGTATGTTCAGCCCGACCTCCGCGACGATTACCGTCTTTATGATGTCTCCCGCGATCAGGAAATCCAGACCGAGAAGTATCGAGCGCCCCATGCCGTGCCGGTATTCGATGTAGGCCTCGTGGCTGGTGAAAGGATGCCCGCGCTTGAGGTAGCGCACCGTGGCGAGCATGAAACCGATCAGAATGGCCAGGACACCCAGCGCCTCCAGCCCCAGGGCAATGACCTCTATGATCTGAAAGAACATGTGCCCCCCTTTTTTTGCTTAATGCACGACCAGCACCGGACAGGTGGCATGGTGCAGGACGCGTTGACTGACGCTGCCGAGCAGCACCTCCTTGACGCGCGACATGCCGCGCCTGCCCATGATGATCATTGCGCCGGGATGCTCAGCGGCGTATTGCAGGATCACCGTTGCCGCATCGCCGGCGAGGAAGACTTCGGAAACCTCGGCACCGCAGCCCTTGAGCGCCTTGCGCGCCCCATCGAACGCGACCGTCGAGGCCTCCTTGCGCAGTTGCTCGAAAGTCTCGGGGTCGAAATACTGGCTGGAGGCGTCGTCCGGCACTCCGAATACGTCGAACGGGCTTACCGGAAAAGCGAAAAGGAGGTTCAGGGGGACCTGCAGCCTGTCCGCCAGTTCACCGGCAAATCCGGCGGCGGCATTGGCTCCGTCGGAGCCGTCCACGGGTACAATCAGCATTGCAGGCAAGTCGGGCATTTCCGTCTCCTTCCCGTTGATGAACGCCCCCCGGCCCGCGCAGCCGCGAAACGCCGAGCGAATATCGAGACTCTCCCGGCCGTCAATAGCCGATGGCAGCGCCGTCTCCGCGTGGATCGGCGCCACCTTCGAGGAAGCCGGTGTCCGGGTGTATCCGGATCGCCTGGGCGTGGCCCATGCGTTCGCTCCAGTCGGCAACCCGCTTCGTCGGATGGCCACGTCGCAGCAGCGCGTCGACCACGGGATCACTGACGCGGCCCTCGAGGGAGAGCTCCTGCGTATTCGCGCCCCAGGTGCGGCCCATGAGCCATCGGGGTGCTTCGATGGCCTGCTGCACATCGTAGCCGAAGTCAACGATACGCGTTATCAGGGCGGCATGTGTTTGCGGTTGGCCTTCGCCACCCATGCTGCCGAAGACCAGGCAGGGTTCCTCATCCCGGCAGAGCATGGCCGGAATAAGGGTGTGGAACGTCCGCTTGCCCGGCTCCAGTCTGTTGGGATGGTCGGGGTCCAGCGAGAAGAACGAGCCGCGGTTCTGCAGGATCACGCCGGTGTCACCGGCCGTATCCATGCTGCCGAAGTCCTCGTAGACGGACTGGATCACGGATACCGCGAGGCCGCTTGAATCAACCGCGCAGAAGTAGCATGTATCGCCAGCAACGGCCGGGCCGGATGCGGAACGCCCGGCCGGGACGCCGGACCGCACCCGTTCCATGTCCATGGCGTGTTCTGCGTCTATAAGGCGCCGCCGCTCGCGGGCGTAGTTCTTGTCAAGCAAACGGTCGAGGGGTATGTCCAGGAACTTCGGGTCGGTGAGCCAGGCATTGCGATCGGCGAAGGCCAGCTTCACGGCTTCGGCCATGTGGTGATAGTAGTCCGCGGAGCCGTCCCCCCAGGCGGCCACGTCGTATCCCTCGATCAGGTTGAGGATCTGCAGCGCGGCAAAGCCCTGGGTGTTGGGCGGACATTCGTAGACGGTGTAGCCGCGGTAGCCCGTGGATATCGGGTTCACCCATTCCGCCCGGTAGCTGGCAAAATCTTCCACGGCGAGCGGTGAGCCCTTCTGCCCGAGGGCGTTGCACATCGCCCGTGCCGTCTCACCCTCGTAGAAGCCTTGTCTTGCGCCGTGTCGGGCAATCCGTTCGAATGTGCCGGCCAGCGCCGGGTTTCGCAGTGCCGCGCCTGGCCGGGGAACTTCGTTGCCGGGCAGGTAGACGGCTGCGGTGGGCGGGTATTGCCCGAGCAGGGCGGCGTCCCGGGCGGTCCAGTCGGCGAGCGATCTGGCCACGGCGAAGCCGTCGCGCGCGTAGGCGATGGCATCGGAGAAGAGTTCCTCCCAGGGCAGTCTGCCGTAATGCCGGTGCATCTCCCGCCAGCCATCCACGGCACCCGGCACCGTCAGCGCCGCCAGCGCTCCGCGTGCCGGTATGGCCTTTACATGACCCTGGTCCCGGTAATAGGCAATGGATGCCGCCGCCGCTGACGGGCCGCTGGCATTCAGGGCATACACGCCGCCGTCGGCCGGATCATGGATCAACCAGAATGCATCCCCTCCGAGACCGGCCATGTGCGGGTAAACCACGCACAGCACGGCGTTGGCGGCAATGGCGGCATCCACCGCGCTGCCGCCACTGCGCATTGCGGCATGTCCGGCAGCGCTCGCCAACTGATGGGAAGTCGAGATCATGCCGCGCTTTCCGATACTGGCCGGACGCCCTGTTCGCGGCCCCTCGGGGTATCGCATATCCCTGGCCTCAC
>SLSJ01000004.1 GCA_007130525.1 Ectothiorhodospiraceae bacterium
CATATCTCGCCGCCGTTCGTCGCGAGGGCGCCGAGATGCCGCTGTGACGGGGGGCACGGACCGGAAGACGGCGGAGGCGTAACTGACACTACGTCGAGCCGGCTGCAGGGAGTACGCCCCGATACAGCGAGCAGATCGGCGTGCGTAGTAGAAGGGCGGTGAGATATGCGGGCTAGTTTCGTGGCCCCGTTGGTGCCGGCTGGTCACCGTCGGCCGGGGCGGTCACGGGAGGCCAGGGGGAGCCCCGGGATCCCGCATCCCGCTCACCGTATGGCTGACGCCGGGGCCAGCGGGCGGTAAAGACTGTACCGCCCCCCTGCCGGGGCGCATGGTCGATCGAGCCGGCCGCCTGAATCATGTGACGATACGCCAGGGCCAGACCCAGCCCGGTACCGCCCTCACGCGCTGTAACAAACGGCTCGAACAGGCGATCCTTGATCCTGGGCGGAATACCCGCGCCGTCATCGGCAACTGTCAACTCGGTTGCACCGTCCGATGCCACCTGCGCCTCGACCCACACCCGTCCGCCCGGCCCGGTTGCCTGTATGGCGTTGCGGACCAGGTTCGCTGCCACCATGCGGAAGGCTCCCGATGGAATCTCCACCTGCATATCGGGAGCGGTGACGTTCACGGTGACGCCTTTGGCCTCCGCGATACCGCCGAGCTTGCCGCAACAGTCCCTGATGGCCTCGCGCAGGGAAAGCACGGAGGCCGTTTGCTCCTCACCCCGAACGAAGGCCATGAAGTCGCTCACCAGTTCATCGATACGGTTGATGGAGCGCAACATCACCCGCCTGTCTTCCTCCGGCAACTCCGCCGTCTGACACAACAGCTTGACCGGAGCGATGTCATTCTTGATTTCGTGACTGAACTCCGTGGACATCTCTCCGAGGGTGGAGAGCGCGCGAAGTCTCTCCACCCTTTCCTTGAGCAGGTGGTACTCGGTGAGGTCGGTAATGGTGAACACCGTCATGTCATCGGAGCGGCGAAACGAGACCAGCGCCGGAAACTGATACTCGCAGATGGTCACCCTGGTCTCAAGCGTACCCTGGTCCCTGTCCCGCAAGTGCATGGTCAGGTCGACGCAATCCGGGCCGGAGCAAAGGTCCCCGAGGCGCCAGTCGTGTTGGCAGTTCTTGCCACGACAAACATCCTCCACCTTCCGGTTGACGTGACGGATATTGCCGTCCGAATCCACCAGCAGAACGCACTCCTGCACGCTGTTGAGAATCCACTGCGACAGGCGAAGCTGATCGAAGGCCTGACAAAGTTCGTGCTCCAGCGCATCCAGTTCATCGCCATGTTCCGGCGGGTCGCCGCGACCAGTGCCAGTGCCGACGGTCATTCCCGCATACTGGAAAGCCATGCCCTGCTGATCGCCCGCGCGCGCGAGAATCCGCAGCAGGCGATTTCGCCACAACAGCGCCACACCGACACCGAACAGGCAGGCGAGCAAGGCGAACGTCCCCGTCACGAGCAGGATCGCACGGCGAACCGGTGCAAAACTGGCGCTCATCGCTTCATGATTCCACACCAGCACCAGCTCTCCGATGATCCCCCGCATGCCCCTTATGGGAACGCGCTCGGCCGACTCATGAGGTGGCGGCGTGTATGGCGCATACACGCCGTAAACGGAGGGGTCGGAATGGGCGAGCAGGTTGCCGTTCTCGTCCAGCACCGCGACGCTGGCCATGTACTCGGGTGCTGCCAGTGAGCGGGTGAGCCTGAACAGCTGCCAATGTTCGTGGTTGGCCACGCTGGACTGCAGGAGGCCGTGGTCGTGCTCCAGCAGCGAGGCGATCACGCGCTGCGTGCGTTCCTCGACCTGGCCGTGAGCGTACTGATAGAGCCAGACAGTCAGCGGAATGGTCACCAGCAGCACCACCAGCAGGAACGTCGCGGCCAGCCGCGATCCAACCCCCGACAACAGGTTGCGGGAGAATCCGGCGGCCCGTGGCACTGCGGTTGTTGCCATTGTCTTCCCCAGTCACCCCCATACCGCGCTGCGGACGGCACTGCATCGGTCGTTCTTGCGTCGGGCGCTCGAGGACTCCTTGATATCAGCCAACATGCCGGATATCAGACGGCATGCCGAATGCGCGGAGTTTCGCCCGCAGGGTGTTCCGTGAGATGTCCAGGGCCTCGGCGACGCGGCTCTTGTTGCCGTCATAGTGATCCAGCGCCAGGGTCAGGACTTCCTCCTCGAACCGGAACAGGAGCTCACGCAGGCGACCCTGGGCGATGGCGGCATCGATGATGTGGTGCAGCGCGTCTTCCCCGTCACCGCCTTCCACAGGCGATTTCTCCGGCATCAGTTCCAGCGATTCCAGCACGCCCGTCTTCTGCTTCGCCGCTGTCCGGTAGACGGTGTTCTTGAGCTCGCGGACATTGCCGGCCCAGGTATGCGCCCGGGCCTGTTCCACCGCCTTTTCGGAAACACCCTCGATTTGCAGGCCAAGCTCCTGGTTGACGGAAGCGATGAAGACGTCGATCAGGAGCCCGATGTCCTCGGTACGTTCACGCAGCGGCGGGATATATACGGGAATCTGCGCCAGGCGGTAATAGAGGTCCCGACGAAATCGCGACTGCTCCACGAGTTCGGGCAGCACCTGGTTGGTGGCTGCCACAAGACGCACATCGACGTGACGCGGCGTCGATTCACCCAGCCGATGAAACGTCCTGTCCTCGAGAAACCGCAGAACCTTGGCCTGACAGCTCAGGGGCATATCACCGATTTCGTCCAGGAACAGCGTGCCGCCCGCTGCGCTTTCCACCCGGCCCGGCGTGCTTCGCACGGCGCCGGTAAAGGCCCCTGCCGCGTAGCCGAAAAGCTCCGCCTCCAGCAGCGTTTCCGGCATGGCGGTGCTGTTCAAGGCCACGAAAGGTCCGGCGGCCCGCTCCGAATGCTCATGGATGATCCGCGCGGCCACGTCCTTTCCGACACCGGTTTCGCCCGTGAGCAATACGCTCAGATCGTTGGTCGCCGCCAGTCCCAGGGACTTGAAAACCTTCACCATGCACGGTGCGCATCCCTGCACCGCGACCCCGCTCATCGACTCCTCGGGTTGGGGTGCCTGATGCGTCTTCTTCTCCAGCGCCTGCCCCACGGCAGCAAGCAGTTCCTCGGAGCTGACCGGTTTGCGCAGGATCTCCACCGCGCCGTACTTGGATGCGGAGACAATGTTGTCGGGCGAGGCGTAGGCCGAGAGGATGATCACGGGGATGCCGTTGCCTTCCGCGCGCAGGTTTCCCAGCAGGTCGATGCCCGACTCCTCCTCCAGCCGGATGTCGATAATGGCGGCATCCACCTCGTCCGTCACCCCGGCCGCGTCCCTGCCGTTGGTCGCCTCCACCACGTCCAGGCCGCGGCTTTCCAGAACGCGTCGGACCGCGTAGATGATCTCCACGTTATCGTCCAGAACCAGCACTCGTCCTTTCATGACTTCTTCCCCTGCTGATCGGCGGCGCTCGGTTCCATTCGGAGCGATCGGACCCTGGGCCTCAACCGTCGGCGGCCAGGGCCTCGACCTCGTCGAGGTTGGAGCGGATGATCGAGGCTCCCTCGGAATCCGGCGGCAACACGGAGAGCAATCGTTCCCAGTAATGACTGGCGTTCGGGTAATCCTGCTCGTGGTAGGCGGCGGTGCCGGCCAGCCAAAGCCCTTGCGGATGTTCCGGGGCAAGCGCGAGCGCCTTATCGATCAGTTCTTTCGGCTTCCCCTGCAGGCTGCCCTTCGCTTCGCCCAGCACATCCGCGTACTGGACAAGCAGATCCGGATCGCCGCTTCCGCCACGGGTGACTGCCTCGGCGAAGGCCTCGCTGGCCTCTTCGAAGTTCCCCAGGAAGACCAGGGTTCGTGCCAGCAATACCCAGCCCATTTGCTCGTCCGGGTTGGCGGCCAACCGGGCGCGGAGTTGCTGGGCAAGTTCCTCGAATGCCTCGGTGTCATGGGGATCGGACGGCATGCCGCCACCCCGCTGCGACTGCCCGCCCCCCTGGGCCTGCAGTTGAGCCGGGGTCTGCGCTCCGTCCTGGAAAACCACGTCCGAAAAACCGACATTGCCATACAGCCCGATTGCCAGCAGCGGCACGCCGAGAGCGGCGACCGTTCCCGAGGCGATCAGAAGCGTGCGCTGCCTGGAAGCGGTCTGGGGCGGACTGTCATCGGACTCGATCGCACCGCTTTGCACCAGTTCCCGCTCCAGATCAGCGACGGCGACGTCGTACTGCTCCCGGGTCAGCGTTCCCTGGGCCACGTCATGCTGGAGTTCCGCAAGTCGGTCCCGGTATATGGCGGCATTCACCTCCCGTTGGGACCGGTTACGGACTGCGCCGCCGGACTCCCTCAGCAGCGGAAACAGCACGAAACCAACGGCCCCGGCACAGAGGGCAACAACCGCCAACAGGAACGCCGTATTCATCCTTCGCACCTCATCGAATCACTCTCCACGCCGAAACTGCTCAAGAGCGGCCCGCTCTTCCGCGCTCAACTCCTGGCGCAGGACCAGGCGCTGACGTTGCCGCACAACCTGCAGCCAGACCATCCCTCCCGCGAACAGGATCAGAAAAGGACTGGTCCACAACAGGACGGTATTCGCCTGGAATGCCGGCCGGTAGCGCACGTAATCGCCGTAGCGCTGGACGAGGAAGTCGATAATCTCCTGCTCGCTGGCGCCCGCGGCGGTCATCTCGTAGACCCGCCGCCGCATGTCACCCGCCAGCGCCGCGTTGGACTCGTGGATGGTCTCGCTCTGGCAGACCGTACAACGCAGTTCCCGAACCAGTTTCTGGTACTGGGCTTCCTGCTCCTGGGTTTCGAAATCCACCGGCTTCCCCATGGGGAGCGCGGCCACCGGAGAGGCCAGAACAACAGCAGCCAGGAACAGACCGGCCAGGACCAGTGTCCGATATCCCGGCGCGTGCAATCGGTCATGCAGGTATGCCTGCAGCGCTTTCCCCGTCATCGGTTTTCCGCCTCGAGTTTTTCGATCAGTGGCAGGACCTCTTCCCTGATGATCCGCGGCGTGAGAGGTCCGATGTGCTTGTAGCGAATCGTTCCCCCGGCATCCAGCACGTAGGTTTCCGGCGTGGCATAGACACCCCACTCCATCCCGGCCTCGCCATTCGGATCGAAGGCGATCTTGTCGTACGGGTTCATTTCCGCGGACAGATAGCGCCTGGCATCGGCGCGTGTATCCCGGTAGTTGAAGCCGTGGATGGTTACCCCCTGCCTGGCAAGTTCCATGAGGTAGGGTTTCTCGGAGCGGCACGACGAACACCACGAGGCCCAGACGTTCACCAGCGCCACCTCGCCAATGAAATCCGCCTCCGTGACGATCTCCTCGGGATCATAAAAGGACTCGAGCTGGAAAGCCGGGGCAGGCTTGCCCACCAATGGCGACGGCAGCGCCCGGGAGTCGATGCCCAGGCCAACGTACAGCAGCCCCAGTATCACCAGCACACCAACCAGCGGGAATGCGATACGGCGCAGCATCAACCCACCTCCTGCCCGGCGCTGCGCCCGGTTGCCGCAGGCCTTTCTTCGGCAACAACCGTGGAGCGTTCACGCGCGAGCCGATAGCGACGATCGGCCGCGGCCAGGAAACCACCGAAGGCCATCATCAGGCCGCCGACCCACATCCAGAACATGTAAGGCTTGTAATACAGGCGCACCAGCCAGGCATCGCCGCTCAACCGCTCACCCAGCGAGACGTACAGATCACGTGTCGGGCGCCGGTGCAGAGAGGCCTGGTGCATAGGCATATCGGACTGGGAGTCGTAGTAGCGTCGTTGCGGGGTCAGCGTGGCCACCGGCTTGCCGTTGCGGGTGACCTCGATGGTAGCCTGGTCGGCGTCGTAGTTCGGACCCCTCACTCCCCCCACGCCCAGCATGGTGAATTCGTAACCGCCCGCTGTTGCAGTATCGCCCGGAGCCAGCCGCACGTCCCGCTCGACCTCGTAGCTGTTGACCATGGAGATGGCCACCACCACCAGGGCAAGACCGGCGTGAGCGAGGTGCATTCCCAGGAAGCTCGGCCGCAGCGCGCCCAGCATGCTGCCAACGCCCTGGGAGCGCCGGCGCATCATGCGATTGCGCGTGTCCACCGCGGCGGTCAGCAGGATCCATGCGGCCAGACCGAGGCCAAGCGCCGTCAGCGGTTTCCACAGACCCATCGCGAACGGCCAGGCGATACCGATCAGTATGCTGACGAGGAAGACCCATCGAAGCTGTTTGCTGGTCTCCACCGGGTCGGCCTGTTTCCAGGCGATGAGCGGCCCCACCCCAACCAGAAACAGCATGGGCATCATCAACGGCATGAAAACCGCATCGAAGTAAGGGGGACCGACCGAGATCTTGCTCAGGCCCAGCGCGTCCAGGGCCAGCGGGTAAAGCGTGCCGACGAACACCGCGGCACAGGCCACCACCAGCAGGACGTTATTGCCAAGCAACAGCGACTCCCGGGAATACCAGCCGAAGCCTCCGCCCAGTCCCACCCGTGGCGCCCGCCAGGCGTAAAGGGCGAGCGAACCCAGCAGGGTCGCCGCCAGCATGGAAAGCAGGAACACGCCGCGGTCGGGATCGGCGGCGAAGGAGTGGACGGATGTAATCACCCCGGAGCGCACGATAAAGGCCCCGAGAATGGTCAGGGCGAAGGTCAGTATGGCCAGCATGACCGTCCACACCTTGAACCCGCCCCGCTTCTCGGTCACGGCCAGGGAATGAAGCAGCGCGGTGGCGGTGAGCCAGGGCATGAACGACGCATTTTCGACCGGATCCCAGAACCACCAGCCGCCCCAGCCGAGCTCATAATAGGCCCACCAGGAACCGACCCCCACGCCGAGCGTCAGGAAACACCAGGCAACCGTCGTCCAGGGCCGTGACCAGCGTGCCCATGCCGCATCCAGTCGCCCGCTGAGCAGCGCCGCAATGGCAAAGGCGAACACCACCGACATGCCCACGTATCCCATGTAGAGCAACGGCGGGTGGGCAATCATCCCCGGATCCTGCAGCAGCGGGTTGAGGTCGACCCCGTCCGCCGGAACCCTGGCGAGCCGGTTGAACGGATTGGAGGTGAGTACCGTGAAAGCCAGGAAACCGGTGGAAACGATACCCAGCACACCCATGACGCGCGCCAGCATCTTCCTCGGCAGCGCCTTGCTGAAAACGGCCACGGCTACGCCCCAGGCCGCCAGCAGCAGAACCCAAAGGAGCAGGGAGCCTTCGTGACCGCCCCAGACCGCCGTGACCTTGTACTGCGTAGGCAATGCCAGGTTGGAATTGCGGGCCACGTATTCCACGGAAAAGTCGCTGGCCACGAATGCCCAGGTGAGCGCGGCATAGGAGAATGCGAGGAAGACCAGTTGGCCAACGGCCAGCGAGCGCCCGGTGGCCATGAGACGCTCATTGCCGGTCCTTGCGCCGACCAGGGGCAATACGCCCTGGGAGATGGCGAGGCAGAAGGCGAGGATCAGCGCGAAATTACCAAGCTCGGCGATCATTATTCAGTACTCCTGTCCGGCACCCGGCGGATGCCCCGCCCGCTCGATTGCCGCCTGGGCTTCGGCGGGCATGTATTCTTCATCGTGGCGTGCCAATACCTTGTCGGCATGGAACGTGCCCTCCGTGTCGATCCAGCCCTCGGCCACCACGCCCTGCCCCTCCCGAAACAGGTCGGGCAGGATGCCGTCGTAGGTCACGACAACGCTCCTGGCGGTATCCGTCACCCGGAATGACACCTTGGCGGAATCGTCCGCGCGCACGACGCTGCCGCTCTCGACCAGCCCGCCGATGCGGAATTTGCGTTCCGGCAACTCTGTCATGGCCATCACCTCCGAGGGCGTGACAAAGAACACCATCGAATCGCGAAAGGCGTTGAGAATGAGCGCCGTCGCTATGACCAGCCCCGCCAGCACCCCGACGACCAGTGTCAACCGCTTCTGCCGCTTCGTCATGACTCCGGCCCCCAATGTGACTGCGCGGCAACCTGCCGTCGGCAGCGCCGCACCAGCATGGCCCGCGTTCGCCGACGCTGCCGGCCCAGCAACAGCACCTCTGCGATCAGCAGTGCCGCGAAAACCCCGTAGGAGCCCCAAACGTAGGGCCCGTGTCCGCCCATGGCGATGAAATCACCCACACCATCCCACATCACGAACGCCCCTCTTCACGAACGGCAGCCGACTCATCGGCCACGGCCGCACCTGGCCTGGAAACCCCGTTGACCTCCCGCCGCTGCACGACATCCCGCACCCACTGCGTATCCGCCTCGCGCTCCAGCACGTCCACCTGCGCGCGGCGCAGGGTAACGGCGGCGCAGTACAGCCAGCAGGCGCCCGTCATCAACAACAGGGCGGTGAACATGGATGGCGCCATGCTGGGAGCGCTGGTCAGGGTGACCGACATTCCCTGGTGCAGGGTGTGCCACCACTCCACGGAGAAGTAGATGATCGGCACATTGACCACCCCCACCAGGGCCAGGAGCGAGGCGGCGCGTCCGCCCTTCTCGCGATCATCGACGGCGGAGCGCAACGCCATGTAGCCGAGATACAGGAACAGCAGAACCAGGGTGGACGTGAGCCGGGCATCCCAGACCCAGAAGGTTCCCCAGGTCGGCGCTCCCCACAAAGCGCCGGTCCATAACGCCACGAAGGTCATCAACGCCCCGGTCGGGGCAAGGCAGCGGGCCATCACATCGGCCATCTTGATCCGCCAGACCAGGTGGATAACCGCATACATGGCCATCAGCAGGTAAAGGAACATCCCCATCCAGGCCGTCGGCACATGAATGAAGAGGATCCGGTAACTGTTGCCCTGCTGATAATCCGGTGGAGCCACGAAAAAGCCGGTATACAGGCCCGCGATCGCCAGCACGACGGCGCCTCGCACAAGCCAGGGCGCCAGCGCCTGAACCAGCGCATGAAAATTACGCGGCGCGGCGAACGTCAGCCAGGGTATTCGTCGTGGTAACATCGCGATACTCCTTGCCGGGCCTTGGTCAATTATGAACCAACCCGGTTAATCGAGGCTGATACGCAGCGCCCCCGCCACGGCCAATGGCGCAAGCGGCAGGGCGATCGCCAGCATGGCTCCGAGCAACGACAGGTGCGCATACGGCCCGGCCTGGTGCATTGCTTCTGACACCGCGCCGGACCCGATGATCAATACCGGAACGTAGAGAGGCAGCACCAGCAGCGCCATGAGGGCTCCACCCGCCCTCACTCCCAGGGTCAATGCAGCGCCCGTGGCGCCAAGCAGGCTGAGCACGGGGGTGCCCAGCGCCAGCGACCATACCAGCACCACCAGCTCGAATCCGCGTAGCCCCAGGGAGTAACCGAGAAGCGGGGAGAGCAGGACCAGTGGCAGGCCCAGCGACAGCCAGTGAGCGGCGATCTTGCCCACTGCCACCACCGGCAGGGATTGACGGGTCAGTGCGAGTTGCTCCAGGGTGCCGTCGCGCCAGTCGTCGGCAAACAGCCTGTCCAGTGAAATGAGGCTGGCCAGCGCCGCAGCAACCCATACGCCGCCTGGCGCCAGCGCGCGCAGCGTCTCGGGCTCCGGCCCCACGGCAAGCGGGAACAAGGTGGTGACGATGACGAAGAAGGCCACCACGGTCAGGACATCCTGCCGTCGCATGACTATCAACGAGACATCGCGTCGAAGAAGGGTCCACAACGACCTCCACATTATCCTCTAGCCCATGTCCAGAATGCTTGCCTCACGCAAACCATCGATGGGTTGATGGCTGGTGGTGACCAACAGGCCGCCTCGCACCAGGTGTCGATTCAAGAGTTCAAGCAGCCAGTCCACGGCTCGAACATCGAGTGCGGTCAACGGCTCATCAAGCACCCAGAGCGGACTTGAGGAAAGCAGCAAACGCGAAAGCGCGGTGCGCCGGCGCTGGCCCTGGGAGAGGTAACGGGTAGGGACATCCTCGTAACCACCCAGCCCAACCTCCTCGAGGACGTCGAGGCAGTGTGCCTCGTCGAACACTTCGCCTCGCAGGCCCTGATGGACGGCAAGATTCTCCAGAGGAGTGAACTCGTCCTTGACGGCATCGCGGTGTCCAACGTACACGAGATCCGCCCGCGCGGGATCATCCAGGCTTCGGATGTCCTCGCCGTGAAAGTAGACATGGCCCGATTCCAGTTCCGTAAGCCCGCAGATAGCCCGCAGCAGGGTTGTCTTGCCGCAGCCATTTCGCCCGCGGACGAACAGCGTCTGCCCGGGATCAACACAAAAATCGATACCGGAAAACAATGGGCGCCCGCCCCTCCGGCAGCTCAGTCCGTGGGCCCTCAGGCTTCTGTCCCCTGACGTTACGGTCGAGCCGGAACACGATGTGTCGATACTTGTTCCTGGATCATTCATACACGGCATACTAGGCCGTCCCTCCGAAGCGGGACATGACATGAATCAAGAAGGGGATTGACAAACATCAATCGCGGGGAGCCCTGTCCCATTTCCGTTTTCCCTGATTGTGAACCCCCTGGCCGCACGCTGTGTATGCGATCATGCGCATGCTCCGCGCGCGGCGGGATCCTTGAGGAGGTTGGCAACCCCACCGTCTGCACCAGAGTAGCATCCCTTCCGGCCCTACCCCGGACACCCGAAGAAGACTTTGAACCGAAGCGCCGCGGAAAACCCGGCATGAACCGTGCCGTATAATTCAGCGGGCACCATGAAAGAAAGTATAGAAAACTGCGAAAGGCTCGCGTGCAAGTGATTTGAATGGTGGCTACGGGTAGATTCGAACTACCGACCCTCGCATTATGAGTGCGATGCTCTAACCAACTGAGCTACGTAGCCATGGGTAATGCGGAGAGGTCGGGATTGTCGGTTCTGGCACTCAAGCTGTCAAGTAGGGACAACACGGAGGTGTCTGAGGGGCGAGGGGTTACGGGTTACGGGTTACGGGTTACGTGTTACGTGTTACGTGTTACGTGTTACGTGTTACGTGTTACGTGTTACGTGTTCAAGGATTGTGTAGGAGCCGAGCCCTCTCGGCGATTTGACAGCGCCAAGCGCCAAGCGCCAGGATCCCATCGGCCAGGGGGCTGGCCTCCTGCATTGGGGTTGCGGGCGACCCTGCCCCCTGTAGGAGCCGAGCCCTCTCGGCGATTTGACGGCGCCGGGCGCCGGGCGCCGAGCCGCAGGGCTTTATCGGCCAGGGGGCTGGCCTTGTATGTTTCTGCGTGTCAGGCCTAGAAAGGGTCTGTCGGGGTGGAGGGACGAGGCTGGCATCTGACCATGGGTACAGACGGTAGGAGACATCGTCCC
>SLSJ01000173.1 GCA_007130525.1 Ectothiorhodospiraceae bacterium
GAGTCAGTGTTTGCCATAGGAACGTTCATCTCCGTCCGGATTCGCCTCCCGGAGGCCGGGTTTCAACAGGACTGCGCATGGGCCCCGGAGTTCCCCGTCGGGCGGCGTGAAATTGTACAGCTAGACGGAGATCCCTTCACTGCTGTCGTGCGCGCGTTTTTTCAGCGCGCCGCGAACGGTACCTGCATGGTGGCGCAATGCACGCCGCCGTGTTGCCTGACCAGTGGAAGGGCATTGATGGGAATGGTCTGACGACCCGGGAATGCTTCGGCGATACGCGTCAGGGCATCCCGATCGGTGTCGACACCGTACACGGGTACCAGTACCGCGCCGTTGATGACGAGAAAATTCGCGTAGCTCAGCGGCAGGCGTTTGCCGTCGGAATCGTGGAGTGCGGGAGGCCAGGGCAGGGCTACCGGGGTGTATGGGTCACCGTCCCGGTTTCGGAATTCGCGGAGCTGGGCGGCCATGGCCGCGAGTTCCTCATGGTGGCTGTCGGCGGGATCGTCGCATGCGGTGTAGAGGATCCGCCGGCCGGGCGCGAAACGGGCCAGCATGTCGACATGGCCATCGGTGTCATCACCTTCCAGCCTCCCATGGTCCAGCCAAAGCACGTGAGCGCAGCCAAACCACTCCTGCATGCGCGCTTCCACCCAATCGCGATCGACTGCTCCATTGCGGCTGGGATGGAGCAGGCAGCGGCTTGTCAGCAGCACGGTGCCTTCGCCGTCGGTCTCGACGCTGCCGCCCTCCAGGACCGCATCCACGGGCGTGTGGATGAAATCCGCAAAGGCGCCGGCCTCGACCAGGGTCGCGGTGACCCGGTTATCCAGGTCTGCCGGATACCGGTTGCCCCAGCCGTTGAAGCGGAAATCGAGCAGCTCCAGCCGGCCATCGCGGATCACCGTGATGGGCCCGTGATCGCGCACCCAGATATCGTTGGAAGGCGCGATGCAAAACGTCGCCGCCGACAGCTGCCCGAGCAGGGCGGCGACGTGCTCGCGGTGTGCCTGGTCGCGGCAGGCTATGACAAGGCGCTCCTCGGACGCGATCGCATGGGCCATTGAGCGGAACGTGGAATCGGCGGCCTCCAGGTCGTCTCCCCAGTCGCTCCTGTCATGTGGCCAGGTAAGCACGACGAACTGCTGCGCAGCCCATTCCGGGGGAAGCCACCGGTGGGGGGAGTGTCGATCGTTCATGGAGGGTTCCCCGGACGGACGAGTACGGCGCGTCCCCCGGGAGGTCAACGCCGTGGAACGGTGTGGATGACCAGATCGTACTCAAAATAGACCGTGTAGTCGCTGTATTTCCAGCGGCTGATTGGTGGTGAGCCCACGGGGGCGACGCGTTCTTCGGGGGCGCCGAAGCGGGACTTCACCTGTTCCATTGTCTGGCCGTTTCGGGGCAGGGTATCCGCCTGCCGCTCCGCCTGGATCACATCCATCAGCAGACGGTCCGCGTGGGCCAGGGGCACGGCCAGCAGCAGACTCAGCGCAAACAGGCTGCTCGGTCCCAATCGTCCGTACATCGGGCATTCTCCCGCAAAGGCTTGGTGAGTCCGATCATAGCATTGCCCCCCGGGGGCCAAAACGGCGACGGCATCGCATTTCCGATCACTCGTTGCGGTGCATTTGTGGGGGCCGGACGGTGGGGCCATCGACCTGTGGGAGATCCGGGTTAGAATGCGTGCTCGCATCACCACGGGCAGTTTGCGGATTCGGACAGCGGTTGGCATGGATTTCGGGCAGGTACTGACGACGGGGACCTTGATTCGGCGCTACAAGCGCTTTCTCGCCGATGTCTGTCTGGACGATGGGACCCGGATCACGTGCCACTGTCCGAACACCGGATCGATGCTTGGCTGCAGCACCCCCGGGTCCCGCGTCTGGTTGAGCCGTGCCGACAATCCGCGGCGCAAGTATGCATACACCTGGGAGATGGTGGAACTACCGGGCGCCGGGCTGGTCGGCATTCATACAGGCCATCCCAATGCCCTGGTCGAGGAAGCGATCACGAGCGGCCGCTTGCCCGCCGTCGCCGGATACGCGCGTGTGCGCCGGGAAGTGACGCTACCCGGAGGCGGTACCCGCGTGGATCTGCTGCTGGAAGGTCACCCCGACAGGCCACCATGCTACGTGGAGGTAAAGAATGTGACTGCCGCGGTCGAAGGTGGCGTGGCCCTGTTTCCGGATGCGGTGAGCGAACGCGGCAGGCGCCATCTCGAAGCCCTGCAGTCGCTACTGGCATCCGGTAGTCGGGCCATGCTCGTATTCTGCGTGCAGCGGGGCGACGTCAACGAAGTGCGCCCGGCGGACGAGATCGACCCTCGTTACGGGCGCGCGCTGCGTGCGGCCATTGCCGCGGGCGTGGAGGTCCATGCCCTGCGCGCGCAACCAACCATCCACGCCATACGGCTTGAGAGTTCCGTGCCCGTCGTCTGCCCCTGACACGGCCTGGTATCGGGAGACCCGCGTTTCATGTTCAATCCGCTGGAACTGTTTATCGGCCTGCGCTACACGCGTGCGCGACGGCGCAACCAGTTCGTGTCCTTCATATCGTTGAGTTCCATGCTTGGCATCGCCCTCGGTGTAACGGCACTGATCACGGTGCTCTCGGTGATGAACGGATTCGAGAAGGAGCTGCGCGAGCGCATCCTCGGCATGGTCGCGCACGCCACGGTGACCGATGCCGGCGGCAGGCTGGGCGACTGGCATTCCGTCTCCGGCAAGGTTCTGGAACATCCCAGGGTCACGGGCGCTGCGCCATTCGTGCATGGCGAGGTGATGATTTCCCGCGGCGGTGAGGTAAGCGGGACCATGATCCGCGGCATCGTGCCCGATCGGGAACGGGAGGTGTCAAGGGTTATGGACCACGTGGCCAGCGGTTCCGCCGCCGCCCTGCAAAGCGGCGCCTACCGGATCGTGCTGGGCAGCGCCCTGGCCAGAATGCTGGGAGTGGGTGTGGGCGACATGGTGACCGTGGTAACACCGGAAGCGCGCGCGACGGTGGCCGGCATCGTTCCCCGTATAAAGCGCTTCGAGGTGGCGGGGACCTTTCACATCGGCATGTACGAGTATGATCGCGGCCTGGCCCTCATTCACATGGATGATGCGGCTACCATCCTACGCATGAACGACGACGTCAGTGGCCTGAGGCTGCAGTTCGATGAGCTCATGGCGGCGCCCAGGCTGGGTCGCGAACTTGCATTGACCCTGGATGGCGCATACCAGGTGCGTGACTGGACCCGGGAGCATGCCAACTTCTTCCGCGCGGTGCAGACCGAAAAAACGGTGATGTTCGTGATACTTACCCTGATCATCGCGGTTGCGGCCTTCAACATCGTCTCCACCCTGGTGATGGTGGTGAACGAGAAGCGCGCGGACATCGCCATCCTGCGCACTCTCGGCGCAAGTCCGGGCACGGTCATGCGGGTTTTCATCATCCAGGGAGCGGTGATCGGCGTATTCGGAACGCTCCTGGGCACTGCCGGCGGAATATTGCTGGCGCTCAACGTGGAAACCATTGTTCCGGCCATCGAAAACATGCTCGGCCAGCAATTTCTGCCGGCCGACGTCTACTACATCAGCGATCTGCCGTCCGATTTGCAGACGCGGGACGTGCTGCGGATCTCCAGCGTCGCCCTGGCGCTGTCGCTGGTGGCGACCATCTATCCGGCCTGGCGCGCGTCAAGGACCGAGCCGGCGGAGGCGCTGCGCTATGAGTGAACGGCAGGCGGATACGGTGTTGAGCTGCCGGGGTGTCAGCAAGACCTTTGACGACGGCAAGCTGCATGTACAGGTCCTTCACGAGGTAAACCTGTCCGTGGCGCGGGGCGAACAACTCGCGATCGTTGGACGTTCCGGATCGGGCAAGAGCACGCTGATGCACATTCTGGGCGGTCTGGAACGGCCCACCGCCGGAACGGTGAATCTCATGGGCGAATCGGTTTACGAACTGGACACGACCCAGCGGGGGCAACTGCGAAACACCCACCTGGGATTCATCTACCAGTTCCATCACCTGCTTCCGGAATTCAGCGCGCTGGAGAATGTCGCCATGCCTCTGCTTATCCGGCGGATGGCGCCGGCCGAGGCAAGGAAGTCCGCCACCTCGGTTCTCGACCGCGTCGGGCTGGGTTCCCGGCTCGCGCACAAGCCCGGTGAACTGTCCGGAGGCGAACGTCAGCGCACCGCCATAGCGCGTGCGCTGGTCACGCGGCCCAGTTGTGTGCTCGCCGACGAGCCCACGGGCAACCTCGACAGCCAGACCGCGGACGAGGTTTTCGCGATGCTCAGGGAACTCAACCGCGAAGAGGGAACGAGTCTGGTCATGGTGACGCACGACCAGGCCCTGGCGGCGAGAATGGATCGAACGCTGGAGATGAGCGACGGCTACCTGAAAAGCCTTCAACGCGAACGCGGGACCAGATCAGCGTCTCGTTGAGGAAGCACCGGTTGCCCGGCTACTGGTCTCCCGAATCGGGTTGCTTGGCCAGTCGATGGTTGCGTCGCGAGCGTCGCAAGCGCAGCAGGTAGCTGACGTGGATGCGCCAGACAAGGTGCACGAGACCGTAAGCCGCGAGTCCCGCGATGACGCCGATCACCAGGCTGCCCAGATAGAGGGGCTGCCAGATGTCCCCGAGTTCCACCCAGAACCATTCCAGGGTCGGCTCAAAGCCGCGATCGCGCACCGGGGAACCCATCAGCCAGTTTCCGATGCGGTAGCTGAAGAAGAACATCGGTGGCATGGTGAACGGATTCGAAATCCATACCGTCACCACGGCCACGGGCAGGTTGAAGCGCAAAAGTATGGCTATGGCGGCCGCTGCCAACATCTGGAATGGCATGGGAATGAATGCCAGGAACACCCCCGTGCCCAGCGCGCCAGCCACTGAATACCGGTTCAGGTGCCAGAGCAGGGGATCGTGGAGGAGGCGACCGAACATCTTCAGGTGCTGATGGTCACGGACCCGGTGAGCGTCAGGAAGATAGCGCTTGATGAACTTTCTCGGCATTCCGCCAACTCTCAGCAGCGTTGCCTGCAACCGTTCAGGCGTTGATATTGCGCCGGCCTTGGGGTGGGTCCGCATCCGCGACCGGTGTAACTGTGTTCATTCATCCGCACCATCCGGAAGGCTTCCAGCCGGGGCAGGCACCGTGGCTGCGGCCGAGTGTTCCCGCTCCGCCCGTGCCCTGGCACGCGCGAATTCCATTCCGCTATGCTGGAAACCGACGCCACCCGGTGGTGGCGACCCGGATTTGCGTGGCGTCGGGACCCGGTCCGGTTGGCCGGTCCACGACACAGAGTGAAACAGATCCGGGCACTATTATCCATGACCGTTCCAGGGAAGGAACATGCGTCATATCTGTCTCGCCTTCTGCGGCGGCGTCCTGCTTGCCCATCAGTTGCCGGTGTTGCCGCCGACATGGGTGCCGCTCAGCCTGCTCGTGTTGCTGACGCCGCTGCTGCGTCTGTCACTTTTCAGGGCCGTATGGTTCCTGCTCGCGGGGGTCGGCCTGGTCGTGGTCAGCGCTCAGGCCGCGCTCTCTGACCGCTTGTCGGCGGGGGAGGACGGCCGGGTGCAAACGGTTCAGGGCCGGATCATCGGTGTTCCGGCAGCGGGCGAGCGTGACGTCCGATTTCTGTTCCGCCCACTTGAGCCGGACCTGGAGGACCTTCCGAAGCGTGTCCGAGTCCGCTGGTTTCAGGCCCCGATCGTACCCGAGGCGGGTTCGGTATGGCAGCTCAAACTGCGCCTCGCGTCGCCGTACCAGAGGGTGAATCCGGGTGTTCCGGATATCGAGCGTTACTACTTCGCCAATCGGATAGGGGCTACGGCGCAGGTCGTAGGCGCTGGCGACAATCGCCAACTGGAAAAGGGGCGGGGACTACACAACTGGCGGCAACGACTGGGGCGCTGGGTCCGGCTCCGGATCGCGGACGAGGACGCCTCGGCGCTGGCCGTGGCGCTGACCGTAGGGGATCGCCAACTCATCGATCCACAGCTGCGTGAGCGGCTGCTGGTCACCGGCACGGCGCACCTGGTCGCGATCTCCGGCCTCCACGTGGGCCTGGTCGCGGGGGGCACCTGGCTGACCTGTGCCGCTTTACTGCGTTTCGTGGCCCTGCCCGCGAAGCGATGGCCGGCGACGCTCCTGGCGATCCCCCCTGCACTGGCCGCAGCCGTCATATACAGCGCTCTGGCGGGCTTCGCACTCCCCACCCAGCGGGCCCTGATCATGGTCACTTTCGGTTTCCTGGCCGTGTTCCTGCGCCGCGGTACCTCGCCATGGAACGTACTCCTTTACGCCCTCTGTGCCGTGCTCCTGCTTGATCCACTGGCGCCGCTGGGTGCCGGCTTCTGGTTGTCCTTCGGCGCGGTTGCCACCCTGATCTATCTGGCTGCGGGACACAGCAGTGCGGCCACATCGGTTGAGTCCTTCGGTCGCGTCCAGCTGGCGTTGCTCGTTGCCTTGGCACCGATAACGCTATGGTGGTTCGGCCGCATCGCCTGGCTCGCGCCGCTTGCCAATGCTTTCGCGATTCCGCTAGTGGGATCACTGGTGGTGCCCCTATTGCTGACGGGGGTCATGCTCGGGCAGTTCAGTGAAGCCCTCGGCGGTTTCCTGGTTGGCTGGGCGGGATGGTTGCTGGAACTGCTTGACCATGGTCTGGCGATGCTTGCATCGCTGAACCCGGGCGCGGACATCAGGGCCGTGCCGCCCTTTTGGGTGATGCTGCCGGTGTGCCTGGGTGTTGTAACGGTGCTCACGCCGGTGGCTCTCCCGGTGCGCCTGTGTGGCCTGCTGCTGGTGGCCCTGCCGCTGGCATGGAAGCCCGCGCCGATTCCGGAAGGCGGGGCGGTGGTGGTGCTGGCGGACGTCGGTCATGGGCATGCGCTGCTCATAAGGACCCGGCGGCACGCGCTCCTGTACGACACCGGTCCCGCCTGGTTCGGGCGAGACCTGGCACGGCTGTTGATTCATCACGGTGTCCGGCGGCCAGATGCCGTCGTCCTCAGCAATGACCGGGCTGGCAGCATCGGCGGAGCCGATGCCGCCCTACTGGACGGTGCAACGCGTATTGGTCCTGACCAGGACATCACGTGCGCCGACGCGGCCGGATGGCATTGGGACGGTGTCGAATTGCGCTTTATCCGCAACGCCTCGGGAGCCGACGCCGGCTGCCTGCTCATGATCGATGCCGGCGGCGACCGCTTGCTGGTGGCGCATGCCGTGAGCCGCGCGGGTGCGGCTCACGTGGCCGCAGGCGCGCTGGATCCGGTGCGCTGGGTCATCGCACCGGTGCACGGTCACGGCGAGGCGGTTCCCTCGGAATTCGCCGCGCGGCTCGGCGCCGAGACCGTGTTCGTTCCGATTGACCGCAACAACCGGTTTGGGCTGCCCCACGAGCAGGCGTTACTGGATTGGGATCGTGCCGGCACCCGCACCGTCACGACCGGTGAATCCGGTGCGGTTACGATCCGCCTCGGAGGTGACGGATCGGGAGATCGTACGGCGCGCGGCACGGGAAGATACTGGCTTCGCCACTGAATGCGAGGTTGGCGACCGGAGAGGCCATATTTCGGCTGCGGTTTGCGACATCCGTCGTGTGAATCGACATACGGTTCATTTATCATCCGCCCTTCAGGAAATCCCCGACCACGGTGGTAGCGGAATTCGAATCGGCTGCGGGAACGCTGGGACAGCCCCCGGCAGCCCCTGTCACGAGGGCCATATCAAGGTGTTGGAGCTGATAACAGCAGGCGGCTGGTTGATGGTGCCGATCATTGCCTGCTCGGTCGTTGCCATGGCCATAATCGGTGAACGATTCTGGACGCTGCAGGCCAAGCGCGTGGTGCCGCGGCACCTGGTGGCCAAAATCTGGCACCTGGTGAAGAACAACCAGATGGATGCGGGCCAGGTGCGACAACTTCGCGAACACTCGCCGCTGGGGCGTGTGCTTGCGGCCGGACTGGTCAACATGCATCACAGCCGCGAAGTGATGATGGAGTCCATCGAGGACGCGGGCAGGCACGAAGCGCACGGGCTGGAGCGATTTCTTAATACGCTGGGCACCATAGCCGCGATCACGCCGCTGCTCGGCCTGCTCGGCACGGTAATCGGAATGATCAAGGTGTTCGGGGCCATCACCGCCCACGGCGTCGGACACGCCTCGGTCCTGGCCGGCGGCATATCGGAAGCGTTGATCACCACGGCAGCGGGTCTGACCGTGGCGATTCCGGCCCTGATTGCCTACCGCTATTTCCGTGGGCTTGTGGACCAGTACATTGTTGCGATGGAGCAGGATGCGCTCAAGCTTGTCGAAGTCATACAGGGTCAGCGCGATCGTCGCTCTGCGATGGAGAGGGCCTCGTGAACCTCCGCGGCCGTCGCAAGGATGAACCCGAGATCACCCTGACGCCGCTGATTGACGTGGTCTTCCTGATGCTTATTTTCTTCATGGTCAGCACTACGTTTCTCCGTGAGGCGGATATCTCCCTGACGCTGCCGGAGGCCGGGCTGGAGCCTGCCGAGCGTGCCCAGGAGCCGATCGAACTGGCGATCAGTGCGGACGGCGAGTTTTTCGTCAACGGTCGCGAACTCGTGAACAGCCAGCTCGACACCATTCGCCGCGCGCTGATCGAGGCCCGCGAGGACGACCCCGAGGCCCCGCTGGTTATCCGCGCGGACGCGCGGGCGTCGCATCAGAACGTTGTCCGCGGCATGGAAGCGGCGGGGCGCGCCGATATCACCCGGCTGTCGTTTGCCACGCTTCCACAGATCGACGAATGAAGCGTCACCGTTCGTTGTTCGCCGACGCGAGTGCCGCGGAGGAATCCTTCAATGATCCGTCTGCCTGATTTCTGGCTGCGCAACACGTCGCGATCCCTGATGTTGCTGCCAGTGTCCTGGGTGTACGGGATAGCGATAACGCTGAGGCGGCTGGCCTACCGAACAGGTCTTCGCCGCAGTCACCGGCTTCCGGTCCCGGTACTGGTGGTGGGCAATATCTTTGTCGGTGGAACCGGCAAGACTCCCCTGGTGCTCTGGCTTACGCGCTTTCTGTGCACCCAGAACATGCGCCCCGGCATCATCACACGTGGCTACGGGGGCTCCGCCGAGAAGTGGCCGCAACTCGTGATGCCGGACAGCGATCCGTTTCTCGTAGGGGACGAACCGGTGTTGCTGGCCAGGCGCAGCGGCTGCCCGGTCGTCGCCAGCCCGGACCGGGTTCAGGCGGCGGAAGCGCTGATCGAGCGATTCGGCTGTGATGTGGTGGTCTCCGATGACGGGCTCCAGCACTACAGCATGCAGCGAGACATGGAGATCGTCGTGATCGACGCGGCACGCGGGCTCGGGAACGGTCACCTGATGCCTGCCGGCCCGCTCCGCGAGCCCCGCTCACGTCTGAAAAGCGTGGACCTGCTGGTGGCCAACGGCGGACCGTCATGGCATACCCCCTACTACTTCACCCTGAAGCTCGATCAGGCCTGGAGTCTTGTCGATCCCGAGAAACAGGTGCCGTTGAAAACGTTCTCGGGTGGCAAGGTGCACGCAGTCACCGGTATCGGCAATCCGGACCGGTTCTTTGCCGGCGTTGCCAGATTCGGCATCGAGATCATTCCGCACCCGTTCGCCGATCATCACCCGTTTCGCCCCCAGGACATCCGGTTCGATGACGACCTGCCCGTGCTGATGACGGAGAAGGACGCGGTAAAGTGCGTGGGTTTCGCGAGCAAGCGTCACTGGGCGGTTCCCGCCGAGACAGTACTCACCGAGGAGACCGCGCGTGCCCTGAAGGCGCGCACTCGCGCTGCGCTGGAAGCGCGGCGCAAGCGGAATGCACGGAAGCGACCGGCATCGGTGGGGGATGCATGACCGCGTTTACCGTCATAATACCCGCCCGGTACGGCTCGTTGCGCTTTCCGGGCAAGCCGCTGGCCCTGCTGCAGGACAAACCCATGGTTGTCCATGTAATCCGCCGTGCGGAGGAGAGCGGGGCGCAGCGGGTCGTGGTCGCCACGGATGACAGCAGGATTCGCGATGTCTGCGCGGCCTTCGGCAAGGAGGCGGTCATGACGCGTGCGGACCATCGCTCCGGAACCGATCGGCTGGCCGAGGTCGTCACACGGCTGCAACTGGACGACGCGGAGATTGTCGTCAATGTGCAGGGTGATGAACCCCTGATGCCCCCGGAGTTCATCAGCCGTGTGGCTGGTGAGCTGCGCCGACACCGTGATGCCGGCATCGCCACGCTGGTTACTCCCCTGCGGGAAACCGAGTTGCTCGCGGACCCCAACGTGGTAAAGGTGATTCGCAACCGGCTGGGATATGCGCTTTACTTCAGCCGCGCTCCAGTGCCCTGGGACAGGGAGAGCGCGGGCAGGCCCTCCGGGCAGTTGTCCGAATGCTGGCGCCACCTTGGTATCTATGCCTATCGTGCTGCATTCCTGCGCGGCTACCCGGAGCTGGAGTCTCCGCTCATCGAGCAGCGGGAGTCGCTGGAACAGCTTCGCGCCCTGTGGCACGGTGTGCCCATCGTTACGGCCGAGGTCGCCGGCGACGCGGGCCCGGGCGTCGACACGCCGGCGGACCTGGCGAGGGTGGAGGCGCTGCTCACGCGCCGCTGACTGACCAATCCGGAGTTCGAGCAATATGGTGAGAGTTCTGTTTGTCTGTATGGGCAATATCTGTCGGTCGCCGACCGCGGAAGGTGTTTTTCGGCACATGGCGCGTGCTGCGGGTCTCGATCACGCCATAGAGACGGATTCATCGGGTACGCACGGTTACCATATCGGCAAACCACCCGACGAGCGTGCGCGGGTTGCAGCCAGCCGGCGCGGCTACGACATAGGCGATCTGCGCGCGCGCCAGTTCACGCTGACTGATTTCGATTACTTCCAGTGGATTGTCGCCATGGACGAGGACAATCTGCGAATTCTTCGCGCAGAGTGTCCGGAACGCCTACAGCACCGGCTTCACCGCTTCCTGGACTATTCGGCCCGGTACCCCGAAACCGAGGTGCCGGACCCCTATTACGGTAGCGGAGACGGCTTCGAACGCGTGCTGGACATGGTGGAGGATGCATCGGCCGGATTGCTGGAGGTGATCCGCGAACGGCATCACCTCTACTAACCCAAATATCTCACCTCTCTTCTATACGCACGCCGATCTGCTCGCCGTGTCGGGGCGTACTCCCTGCAGCCGGCTCGACGTAGTGTCAGCTACGCCTTCGCCGTCTTCCGGTCCGTGCCCCCCGTCAC
>SLSJ01000267.1 GCA_007130525.1 Ectothiorhodospiraceae bacterium
GTGCCGGTGGAACTGGCTACCGTGGGCATGGATCCCGCAACGGGTACGCCCGTGGTGCTGCTGCGGGAACCGGCCTCCGGCGATATCGTCCCCATCGCAATCGGGGTTGCCGAGGCCAGGGCCATCCTGCTCGCCCTTCAGGGAGTGGAGGTCCAGCGGCCCCAGACCCATGACCTGATCGGCAACCTGTTCGAGGCCGTCGATGCCCGACTCGAGCGCGTCATCGTGGATGACCTGGTCCAGGGCACGTACATGGGAGTCCTGGAGTTGCGCGTTGGCGAAGGCGATACGCCGGTACTGGTGGATTCGCGGCCCAGTGACGCGCTTGCCCTGGCCGCCCGCAGTGATGCGACCATCCTGGTTGCGCCGCGTATACTCGTCAGCGCCCGCGAGCGCGAGTACGAGGGTCTGGAAACCGATCAGGTGGTGACCGCGTTGGGCATTACCGTGGTGGAGGCGACCGGTGAACTGCGAAACGCGCTGAATCTCCCCGATCGGGGTGGCGTGCTTGTCAGCGGCGTCCGCGGCCCCGCGGCGAGGAAAGGCCTGGAGGTGGGAAGTCTGATTCTCGAAGTGAACGGCGAAACACCGGAGTCGCCGATGCATTTCCTCGATCTGGTGCGGGAAACGCCGTCCGGCGAGGATGCCATGATCCGCTATTGGCAGGCTGGAGAGGAGCACGGCATGGAGCTTGACACCGACGTGCCGGAGGCCATCGATCCGGAGGAGGGGATTCCGTTATAGCTACAAGCGCCGAGCGCCAGGCGGCAAGGCCCCCACCCCGCGGCACGGCTTGGCGCGGTCATCCCGGAGGGATGACCATCCCTCGATGCTCGCCGACGCGCCCGGCCAGCAGGGTCTCCAGTTCGCTCACGAAACGGTCAGCGCCGATTACCGTTACCGCGTAGCGCCAGCGTTGCGCCGCTCGCTGGTGCTTGATCCAGTGACGGAGCAACTCTGCCATATTGCCGTCGTGACATCCCGGCAGGCCATCGGGGTGGGCGACGCGGCTGGGTATACCGGCATCCTCCAGCGGCGAGACGCCGGCGATGGTTCCCGGCGGCAAGCCGGGCAGCATGAAGCGCGATGGCCGCAGGCGCACGGGCGGCGTCGCCCTCAGTTCCGCGAGCACAAGCCGTGGCGCCGTGTCATTCTCGGCGCCGGCGGTTGCTGCGAACAACGCCGCCGAAAGCCCTTGCGCATCCGTAACCAGAACCATGTCACGGCCGGCGGATGCCGGCGTGAGGGTGTCGCCGAACGGTCCGTCCAGATCGCAGGTGGTCCCATACGCGGGCGGTGGTTCCGCCGCCTTCGGCACGCGGAAGCCCAGCCAGCCCTCGTGGCATGATGCATCCAGTACCGCCAGGGCCACGTCCCGGTCACCCAGGCGCAGTCTGAACCAGTGACCGGGGCGTACCTCGCCGGCGGCATCATGGTGGATCTGGAGCAGGTGGCCCCCGTCCGGCAAACGGCTGCTGCCGACGATGCGACTCACGCCTGCAGGCCGTCCTCTGCGGCGGCGTCGAAGATGATCCGCCCGCCGAGCAGGGTCATCCGTACCTGACCGGTGAACTCCCATCCCAGGAACGGGCTGTTACGACCGCGGCTGCGCATGCTCTCCGCCTGCAGCCACCACGGGGTATCCGGATCGTACAGGCACAGGTCGGCAGGCTCTCCCTCGGCGATCCGGCCCACATTCAGTCCCAGCAGTTCCGCGGGACCGCTGCTCAGCATGCCGAGCGCGCGATGCAGGGACAGCACCCCGTCGTCCACGAGGCGCAGCGCAAGGGGTAGCAGCGTGTCGAGCCCGGAGATGCCCGGTTCCGAGGCGGTGAAGGTGACTTCCTTGGCGTCCGGTTCGTGGGGCTGGTGATCGGAGCAGATGGCCTTGAGGCTGCCGTCGGCGACCGCTTGTCGCAACGCGTCACGATCCGCATCGCCGCGCAGCGGTGGCTGAACATGGCAGAGGCTGTCGAAGCCGCTGACGTCCATCTCGCTCAGGAAAAGCTGGTGGATGGCGACGTCCGCGGTTACCGGAAGTCCTTCCTCTCGCGCCCGCGCAACCAGGGCCGCGCCGCGGCCCGTGGAGAGGCGGGCAAAGTGTACGCGGGCGCCGGTATCCTCCACCAGCGCCAGGTAACGGGCCAGAGCCGAGGTTTCGGCGGACACCGGGATGCCGGCGATGCCCAGGCGGGTGGAGACCCAGCCCTCGTGCATCCAGGCCTGAGCGGTCAGGTAAGGGTCCACGGGCGTGAGGATCACCGGCAGGTCCTGGGTGGCTGCGTATTCGAGGGCCCGGCGCAGCACCAGGGTGTTGACCACGGGGCGGCCGCCGTCGCTCATGGCTACGCAACCGGCCTTCCGCAGCGCCGCCATTTCGCTGATATGTTCCCCCTGCAGGCCCACGGTCAGCGCACCTACCGGCATGACCCGTGTAAGCCGTGCCTGGCGTGCCCGGCGGGTCACCAGTTCCACCACGGCCGGCGTGTCCGTGACCGGGTCTGTATCCGGTGCCGCGCAAAGAGTGGTGATACCGCCGCCGGCGGCCGCCCGCGCTTCGCTGGCAATGGTCGCCTTGTGCTCCGCCCCGGGTTCCCGCAGGTGTACGCCAAGATCCACGAGGCCGGGGCAGATGATCAGATCGGCGGCATCGATGCTGCGCTCCGCGTGGAAGCCCTCGGGCGCAGTGCCGATGGCGATGATGCGGCCGTCGGCGATATGCAGATCCGTGCACCGGTCACTGCCGTCCGCCGGATTGATGATCCGTCCACCGAGGATCGAGACGCCGCTCATGCGCCTTCCTCCGCCGCCACTCCCCGCTGTTCGAGACACATCGACATGACCGCCATGCGCACTGCGATGCCGTTGGTGA
>SLSJ01000238.1 GCA_007130525.1 Ectothiorhodospiraceae bacterium
CCGACCCGAGGGCCGCCTTTTCGCTGAGGAGTTCGCGATTCATGAAGATCTGGCATAGCGTTGTACTGGCGTCGACGGCACTGGTGTTCACCGGAGCGGCGATGGCGGGGGATGTGTCGCGGGGCGAGGAGCTGTCCGCTGCCTGCGCAGCCTGCCACGGTGCCGATGGCAACAGTGCGCTTGGCGAATGGCCGAAGCTGGCCGGGCAGCATGCCGGGTACACATACAGGCAACTCAAGGCATACCGCGACGGCGACCGCGACAACGTCATCATGTATGACCAGGTCAAGGACCTCAGCGATCAGGATATGCGCGACCTGGCCGCGTTCTATGCCGAGCAGGAGATGAGTGTCGGCGGCGCCGACCCCGACCTCGTGGAACGCGGCGAGGAGATCTATCGTGGTGGCATACCCGACAGGGGCGTGGCCGCCTGCATGGCCTGTCACGTGCCGGCCGGTGGTGGCATGGGAGCGGCCGGGTTTCCCCGGGTCGGCGGCCAGCATGCCCAGTACAATGCCACGCAGCTTGACCTTTACCGATCCGGAGAGCGTCAGACCGATCCGAACCGAATGATGCGCTCCGTTGCCGAACGCATGTCCGATGAAGAGATCAGGGCTGTCTCCTCATACCTGGACGGTCTTCACCGCAGGGCTGAAGACTGAGTCGTCCTGTACTGCGCCATCAGCGGTTCACCGCCCCCTTGCGCGTCCATGGCGCCCTGACCGCATACCGGTTTGATGCCTGGCTGAAGGACGGGGCCATGGCAGTGGCGGTCGCCGCCGCAAACTTACGGTGTCTCACAACCGAATCCGGCTCCTGACCATGTCGACGGTTCCTGCGAACGCAGAATCCATCCGCGCCGGCCGGCGCTCGCGTCGGAGCACGGCATCGATTCTGGTGGGTTTTCTCGGCTCCATGAATCTGGCCATCACGCTGCTGGTGGTCATTGCCATTGCGTCCGTCATCGGTACCGTCCTGCAACAGAACCAGCCTTTCCAGGACTACCTGATCAAGTTCGGCCCCTTCTGGTTCAACATCTTTGAGCGGTTGTCGCTGTATGACGTCTACGCGGCCCCCTGGTACCTGCTGATACTGGCCTTCCTGGTGGTCTCCACGTCCATCTGCCTTGCCCGGAACACACCCAACATGCTCAAGGAAATGAACCGCTTCCGTGAGCACCAGCAGGAACGGTCACTGCGAGCGTTCAGCAATCATCGAGAGTGGCAGACCGACCTGCCGACGGAGGAGGTCGAGGCGCTGGCCACCCGTGCGCTGAAGCGCAACGGTTACCGGATTCGGCGCAAGGAGCATGGCGATGCCCTGCTGCTCGCGGGCATGACGGGATCCAGCAACCGCATCGGCTACATACTTACGCACTTGTCCATCGTGGTGATCTGCGTTGGTGGTCTGATCGACGGCAACCTGATGCTGAAATTCCGCGAATGGAGCGGGGATCTGGTGGTGGAGACCCGGGATATCCCCGTATCCCGCATTGGCGCCGAGAGTCGCGTGTCCGCGGGCGCGGCGGCGTTCCGCGGGACAGTGAACATTCCCGAGGGTGGTCGGGCCGGTGTGGTCTTTCTTCCGCTGCGGGACGGTTACGTGGTCCAGGAACTGCCGTTCACCATCGAGCTCGAGGAGTTCCGGGTTGAACACCATGACACCGGTGAGCCGAGGTTGTTCGAGAGCGACGTGGTCATCACGGCGCCGGAACTGGAGGAGCCGATCCGCCAGACCATCGCGGTCAATCATCCGCTGATCTACAACGGTTACGCCATCTATCAGTCCGGTTTCGGAGACGGCGGTTCCCGGCTCTACATGCGCGCCTGGCCGTTGGCCGGCGACGACCGTGCAGCCTACGAACTGGAAGGGCGCGTGCTGCGGGATGACCTGGAGTTGGAGGTGGCCGGTCAGAGCCTGAGGCTGGAACTGACCGAGTTCGAGACATTCAATGCGCGCCGTGTTCCCGGTGTGCCCGGCAGCCGCGAGGTGGAAAACCTGGGGCCTCGGTTCGAGTATCGGCTCCGGGCAGCGGATGGGACGGCCAGGGAATTCCGGAATTACATGCGCCCCGTGACCATTGACGACAGACGGTATTTTCTCAGTGGCGTGCGGAGTTCGCCGGCCGAGGAGTTCCGGTTTCTGCACCTGCCGGCCGACGCCGATGACAGTCCGGAACTGTTCATGGCTTTCCTGGACGCGCTGACCTCGGAGGAGCGCCTGCGGGAGGCATCCATGCGTGCGGCCGCCGATGCCATGGATGATTTCGGACTCACTGACCGGAGCCTGATTCCCCAGGTTGCCGCGAGCGGGCGCGAGCTGGTGCAACGCCTGCTCGACGAGGGTTTCGGTAGTGTCATGGAGCACCTGCGGCAGCGCATCGCGGAGGCCGGGGGTGTCGACGACAGCCAGGAGACGCTGGTGATGTTTTCACGCATGGTCATGGAGCGCACGCTCTGGGAAGCATACAGGGATGCTTTGGCAGCGACGGGTGACGATCCGCAAAGGGAACTCGGGGGGTCCGATCAGGTCTTTTTCCAGGATGCGATTTCTGCCATGCCGGCCATCAAGGCATACGGGGCGCCGGTGTTCCTGCAGCTACGGGATTACGATCACCGGCAGGCCAGCGGCCTGCAGATAGCCCGCGCACCAGGGCAGAACGTGGTTTATCTGGGATTCGCATTGCTGGTTGGCGGGATTTTCCTGCTTTTCTACGTGTCGCACCGCAGAATGTGGTGCTGGATACGTCGCCATGACACGGGCACGATGGTCCTGTTGGCCGGAACCAACCAGCGTGATCCGCTCGGGTTTGCAGGCCAGTACCGGGCGCTGGCCGACGAGATCGACCACCGTCTTCAGGACGCGTCGGCGCCGGTGCGAGGGAATAACGAGGTTGAGGGTCTATGAGCACACCGCAGGAAACCCTGGCCACCCGCTTTGACGAGCGCGGCTTTTTCCGCCGGCTGTCCTGGTTCGACTGGAGTTGGGCCGCGGCATTCCTGGTTGGCACCGTCTACGCGAGTGTGCATTTCGCCCAGTGGATGGATGGCTACGAACAGGCGATCCTCTATCTCAGTTGGGTGATGCTGGTTGCCGTGGGCTGGATGTGGAAGCCGGCCCGTGCATTCAGCATCGTCGTGGCCTTGCTGACCCTGTTCGCGGTCTCGCGCTATCCGGACCTGCAGGCGGCGCAGAACGACTTCTTTCTCAATTACCTGCTTTCCAGTCAATCGGCGATCATGTGGATATGCGCCCTGTTCCCGGCGGCCATGGTGGTCTATTTTGCCGGGCTGATCGCGAATTCGCCGTTCATGGGGAAGCTGGGCTCAGCCTTTACCTGGGCGGCTTCCGGGGCCGGTTTTATCGGCCTGCTGGTGCGCTGGTGGGAGTCGTACCTGATCTCCCCGGATGTGGGACGAATCCCGGTCACGAACCTGTATGAAGTGTTCGTGCTGTTCGCCATGACCACGGGGCTCATCTACCTGTACTACGAGTACCGGTACAGGACGCGCGCCCTGGGTGGTTTCGTCGGCATCATCATCACCGCATCCATCGGTTTTCTGCTCTGGTATCACTTCGATCGCCAGGCGCACGAGATCGATCCGCTCATTCCCGCGCTGCAGAGCTGGTGGATGAAGATCCATGTTCCGACCAACTTCGTCGCCTACGGCGCCTTCGCCATCTCCGCGATGATCGGCGTGGCCTACCTGGTCCAGGCACGCTTCAGCGACGCGTGGAAGCGGCGCGGTCTGCCATCGGCGGAAGTGATGGACGACCTGATGTACAAGAACGTGGCCCTGGGCTTCGCCTTTTTCACCGTTGCCACCATACTCGGCGCCTTCTGGGCCGCCGATGCCTGGGGCGGTTACTGGTCCTGGGATCCCAAGGAAACCTGGTCACTGATCACCTGGCTCAACTATGCGGCCTGGCTGCATCTGCGCTTCACCAAGGGCTGGCGTGGCACGCCCATGGCCTGGTGGGCCGTGATCGGTCTGTTCATCGTCACATTCACCTTTCTGGGCGTGAACATTTTCCTCTCGGGGCTGCATTCCTACGGCGAGCTGTGACGGCTCGGGTGGGCGTCGGACTAAACCTCTGACGCCGGCAGCGGTCGAATAGGTGGATAGCCGTGCCTGGCCCGCATATCTCACCGCCGTTCGTCGCGAGGGCGTCGAGATGTCGCTGTGACGGGGGCACGGAGCGGAAGACGGCGAAGGCGTAGCCGACACTACGTCGAGCCGGCTGGAGGGAGTACGCCCCGACACAGCGAGCAGATCGGCGTGCGTAGTAGAAGGGCGGTGAGAAATGCGGGCTAGGAGGGTGCCGGCCCACGTGTAACCAGGGGGAGAGACAGATGGCAAGACTATTCGCTGCGGTGCTTGTTGCATTTCTATTTTCAGGCAGCGCACTGGCCGAGACATTCCGGGAAGGAAGCGACTACCGTAAGCTGGACAACCCGGTCCGCACGGAAACCGGTGACCGGATCGAAGTCAGGGAGTTCTTCTCCTACGCCTGTCCGCACTGCTATACCTTCAAGCCCAGGATGAGTCGGTTGCAGCAAGCGTTGGGTGACGACGTCCGGGTGCTACACACACCGGTGGTTTTCAGTGCGGCCTGGGAGCCGCTGGCCCGCGCCTATTACGTCGCCGAGGATCTGGAGGTGACCGATACTGTTCATGGCGCGATCTTCGTCGCCTACCACGACGAGGGAAAGCGGCTTGATTCCAGGGACGGGCTGAGCGCGGTGTTCGAGCAGCAGGGCGTGGACCGCGAGGCGTTTGAAGCTGCCTGGGATTCTTTCGCGGTTGACACTGCCATGCGTCGTGCCGACAACAGCGCCCGGCGCCACCAGGTGGAAAGCACCCCCTCGGTGGCAGTTAACGGCCGGTATCTGGTGGATGCGCGTCGTGCCGGCGGACACGAGAACATGATCCGCATCATCGAGCACCTGGTGGAGAAGGAGCGCCAGGCAGGTCGATGATCGCGGTTCGGGATTGCCTCAGCGTTGCACAACCAGCGGCCGGGGGGGCGGCAGTGAGCAGCAGGCCGAATGGCACCCTGCTGAATGGGGCGGAGGTCACGCGCCTGCGCATCCTCAGCTACAACGTCCAGACCGGAATGCGTACGCGGCATTTTGGCGACTACCTGATTCGCGGCTGGCAGCACCTTGTTCCGCATCCGGACCGCCCGCGCAACATCGAGCGCGTCGCCGACCTGCTCAGCGAGTTCGACCTGGTGGGTCTGCAGGAAGTCGATGCCGGAAGTCTTCGCAGCGGCTTCGTCAACCAGACGCAGTTCATGAGCGAGCGCGCCGGGTTCCCCTACTGGCACGACCAGACCAACCGCCGAATCGGGCGCTTCGCTCGTCACAGCAACGGACTGCTCAGCCGCTTTCGGCCGTTGAGGGTCAGCGAACACGAGTTGCCCGGCATGATTCCCGGGCGGGGGGCGCTGCATATCTGCCTGGGCGGCCCGGGAGAAGAATTGCACGTGTTGCTCATGCACCTGTCGCTGGGCCAGCGTACCCGGATGCGGCAGCTCGACTATGTCGCCGGGCTGGTGCGGGAACTGCCCCACGTGGTGGTCATGGGCGATCTGAACTGCCGTACCGACAGCCGTGAGCTGAGACACCTGTTGGATACCACCAGCCTGCGTGAGCCGGTTTCGGATCTGTTCACCTACCCAAGCTGGAGCCCCCGGCGCAACATCGACCACATCCTGGTCTCCGACACGCTGGCGGTCCGTCGCTCGGAGGTGGTGGACTATCCCGTTTCCGATCACCTGCCCATCATGATGGAAGTCGAGCTGCCGCGGTCGCTGGTGCTGGTGCCGTAGGAAACGGCCGCCATCCCTGTCTTAGCCCGCATATCTCACCGCCGTTCGTCGCGAGGGCGCCGAGATACCGCTGTGACGGGGGCACGGACCGGAAGGCGGCGAAGGCGTAGCTGACACTACGTCGAGCCGGCTGCAGGGAGTACGCCCCTTTACGGCGAGCAGATCGGCGTGCGCAGTAGAAGGGCGGTGAGATATGCGGGTTAGCCCGTCACCCAGGCTCCCCGGGCCAGGACCCAGCGCCGGAAGCCCGCCGGCGGCAGCGGCGGGCTGTGGATGTGCCCCTGGATGATGTCGCAGCCGTGCTTGCGCAGGAAGGCGAGTTGCTGCGGAGTTTCCACCCCTTCGGCGACAACCTGCAGCTTGAGCTGGCGGGCCATGGCGAGAATGGCGATGACAATGGCCCGGTCGTTCTCGTCCGTGAAGATGTCCTTGATGAAGGATCGATCGATCTTCAGCACCGTGACCGGCAGGTGCTTGAGTTTACCCAGCGATGAATAGCCGGTGCCGAAATCATCCACCGACATGCCGATCCCCAGTTCGCGCAGTCTTTGCAGTACCGGCAGACTGCGTTTCTCGCGTTCCATCAGGGTGCTTTCGGTAATCTCCAGTTCCAGCGAGCACACGGGCAGATCGTGTTGTTCGAGCAGCCGTTCCAGTGATTGCGGCAGCCGTTCGTCGAGCAACTGGTGGCCGGAGACATTGATGGATAACCGCGGCACGCGTAAACCGGTATTTCGCCAACGGGCCAGTTCGGCGCATGCCTTGCGAAGCACCCAGTCGCCGAGCGATACGATCAGTCCGGTATCCTCGGCGACATTGATGAACCGCTCCGGACAGACATCTCCCAGTTCCGGGTCATGCCAGCGAATCAGGGCTTCGGCACCGGCCAGTTCGCCGCTTTTCGCGTACACAAGCGGCTGGTAGTGGAGGCGGAACGCCCCCTGTTCCACGGCCTGGCGCAAGCGTTGCTGCAAGCGATTGCGCGCCGCCGCATCCGCCTGCAGGCTGGGGCTGTAATGCTGCAAGCGCCCGCGACCGCCGCGCCGTGCATGGCGCAGTGCCAGTTCCGCGTAGCGGATCAGGCCGCCCACGTCTCTACCGTCCTCGGGGTAACGGGCCAGACCAATGGAAAAGCTGACCTGGAGCGACTGCCCCGCCACCTGGACGGGCGCCATCAGCGCCGCGCGCAATCTTTCGATTCGCGCCTCCAGGGGATCACCTTGTTCATCCAGCGGCAGCGCGAACATGAACTCGTCGGCACCCCAACGCGCCAGTGTATGCGTGTCCCGCAGCCGTTTTGCCAGGCGACCACCGATAACCCGCAACAGCACGTCGCCGACGTCATGCCCCAGCAGGTCGTTGAGCATGCCCGCATCATCCACATCGATGAGCACCAGGGCGAAGGTTTCGGGATGCTGCCGCGACAGTCGTTCCTGCAGCCGCCGCCTCAGCAACAGCCTGTTGGGCAGCCCGGTAACGCCGTCGTAATAGGCGAGGCGGTAAATGCGCTCTTCGGACTGTCGGCGCTGCAGCGCGCTGGCGAAGATCTCGCCCGCGGTGCGCAGCAGGTGGATCTGTTCGCTGCTCCAGAGGCGTTCGCGCCGCACCAGGTCGAAGCCCACGAAGCCGCGCAGGCCGCCGGAGTAGATGATGGGCATGGCCGCCATGGAGCCAACACCGTGGCCCAGGAACAGGCGGCGCTCGGCTTCCGCGGCAGACGGCAGATCGTTGAGCCGGTCCATGCACACCACCTTGCGTGCGCGTAGCCGGCCCATCAGCCATGGCAGCCCCTGGACGGACAGCGTGATCCCGTGCAACGAAGGCATGCGTTCGTTGCGGACCCAGGCATGGCTGTTGATCATGTTACGGGTATCCGCCTGCAGCGTGAAAAGGTACACGCGATCGACGCCGCTGTAACGGCCCAGTTCCGCCAGTGCGGTGTTGATGGCGTCATCTATGTGTTCAGGCAGGATGTTGATGAAACGTGAGGAGAACTGGCCGAGCAGGCGTTCCATGCCGTAACGGGCAGTGAGAGCGCTGTCGGCGGCGCGGTGGGCCGTTACATCGCGGGCGACGCAGATGATGCGCCCATCGTCGAGTCGTCGCAGGGCACCATCGAAGAATCGTTGGCGGCCGGCCATGCTCATGCTGAAGGCAATGCGTACGGAGCGTGTCTCGCCCCGGCAGGCATCGAGCGCATGGCGAACGGTGTCGGCGCTGCCGCGGTCCACCAGTTCAGCCAGTGATCTGCCTCGCACGTTGCGCGGCAGGTCCGCGCTCGAGGCGCCGCCCACGCTGTGGATTTCGCCGCCGTTGCCGGCAAGCACGATCACCGCCTCGTGGGTTTCGTGCAACAGTTCGGCGAGTTCGTGCCCCTTGAGATCCGTTTCGCCGATCAGGTTATTCCCGTCCACGTACACCGGAACCCCGGTGTTTTCGGAACGCGAAGAGTCAGCCATGCCGAATCAGCTCCGTGTACGATCCGTATGGGACATCAGCGGGTTTTCTCGCGATAGTCCATCCCCCGAAGACCCGGATCATTGCATGGACGGGAATCACTCGGCCCCAGGGCATGCGGCCCGTCCCATTCGGATTCCTTTCGCTAACCCCATGCGCAGCATACCACAGCCCCCGGCACCGGTATCCGGGTACGTTCAGCGATGTCTGCCGGCGCCTTCCAGGGTCGCTCCCAGCCGCACACAAACGGGGATTACCAGTAGCGTGTAGACAAGCAACGGCAGCAACGCGCCAGATGCCAGTCCACTGGCATCAGCCAGCCGGCCACCCGCCAGCGGTACCAGGAAGGACACCGCGTAGCCGACAGTGAACATGCCGGCGGAAAGCGAGGCGGTCCGGCCGCCGGATGCGATCATTGGCGGCAATGAAACCAGCAGGATAAGGAGCACGCCGGACGCAAAGCTGAGCGCCGTGGCCGCGATCAGCGCCGCGAGCCCGTCCAGCAGCAGAAACAGCAACAGAGCGGTTGCCGAAGCGGCCAGCATGGCCAGCATGGGCGTCGTGCGGCCGACCCAGCGTCGCGCCTGACGAAGCATGAACAGGGAAGCCGCCAGCTGCGCGGAGTTGAACAGCAAGAGGCCTGTTGCCAGAAGTTCAGCCTCGTTTCGCGCCCTGAGCACGCTGCCCATATAGGCGTTGGTACCGAAGAAAAGGCCGGCAGTGGCGCCCAGTAGCAGCCCCAGCTGCCAGACCACAGGTGACCGCCACGCCGGCATCCAATGCGCGACGACAGGCGGTGCCGGGGCCGCGGTGGTGTCTCCGCGCAGATAGAATCCCAGCGCCACGAGGGACGCCGGCAGCGACCAGGCCAGCAGCGCCAGTCGCCAGTTCTCGCCGGTGAGTGGCATGACCAGAGGCAGCGTCAAACCGGCACTCAGGACCTCGCCCATCAGCATGCCGTTCATGTAGATGGCGGTACCAAGCGCGATGCGGTCCGGACACCAGCGGGTCAAGAGGCTGGGCAGCGCCGGCTGCAGGGCGGCGATGCCCAGGCCCATCACGCCCGTCGCCACGAACAGGAACCAGGGACTGGTGGCGGCGCCGCGGAACGAGGAACCGGCAAGAATCAATAGAAGGGCGACAATTACGGTGCGGCGGGCACCTATGCGCGTAATCAGGAAAGCGCCTGCCACCGCGGCCAGCGAGAGCATCAGCAATGGTACCGTGGTGAGCGCACCAATGCCGGTCTGGCTCAGGTTCAGGGCGTCGCCGATATGATTCGCAAGCGGCGGTGCCACCAGCAGTGTGAGCCGCAGATAGAGTCCTGCGCACCAGAGCAGAGCGTAAGTTGCGAGGTCGTCAATCCGGCGGGGAACCTGGGCTGTCGACGGCATGGCCGGTCCAGCAGCTGAAGTCGCAGGCAGTATCGATGTCGCTCACCCCGCGGGTCAACTGCGCGCCGCCCCACCATGGAAACGACCGTTCGTCGCCTGCCCCGGCAAGGCTGCATTCGAAGTGTGACGGCTGTCGTGTGTTTCGACGTGTACGGGTGAAACACTGAAAGTCCCTGACGCTTGTACGGACAGCCGCCATGGCAGGCAAGATTCCAGTGAAAGCGTGGCTACATCACTTTATTCCGGATCCGCTGGAGATCCTGCTGGCGTTGCTCGTGGTGTCCGTGCTGTTGCTGGCGTATGGTTACGTGGGCACCGATCTTGTCCGCCTGGCGGGTCCTGGGCTGCACGGAGTTGCCGATCTTGCCCGGGTCATGGGAGGCATGCTGTTCCTCGGCGCCATGCTGAGTCTCTTTGCGGCGTACGTGGTTGTCAGTCTACGGACCTTTTTTCCGGCCTTGGCTGTGTTCATTGCCAGTACATCGGTGGCGCTTGCCGCGCCGCCCGGTCTGGCGGCTACGGCGATAGTCGGCACCCCCGGGGCGATGCAGATTCTGGCTATGGCATGCGCGCCCTTGCTGGCGATCGCCCTTGGCATCCAGGCCTGGCGTGGTCGGGGTGTTGCCGCCCTGGTGGCGGGGGTCGAGCCGGCAAGTGATATTCTCTGGTTCCGGCGCCTGCTGGACGGTGCCGTGCTCGCAGGGGCGGGGCTGTTCCTGCTGATCGAGTGGATAATACCCGCCGCTGCCGGCCAGCAGGGTGGCCTGTCCCACGACCTGGCAATCGCCATCGCCGCCGCAATCGCAACTGCCGCCGTCGTGGTCAGAAGCATGGACCGGGAACACCTGCGCACCAGCCTGGCCCTGCCCGGCATTGTGCTGACAGCGCTTGCCATGCTGCCGGGGTTTTATGACAGCGTGGACCTGCTCGCCTCGGCCCTGGTGCCACTGTCGGTGGCCCTGGCCGCCGCCATCCCGGGTGGTTGCCTTTACCATTTTGCCAGTCGTGGATTGCTGCGACGGGTCGGCGACTGATTACTCGTGCAACCCTGGTCGCCCAATCGGTGCCCGTGGTAACCGGATGGCCGTTGCACGCGAAACGCCCCGAGGAGGTTGGACGACCGGGGTCTGGCATGGGGTGAGGTGCTTCCGGCCGCGCGTCAATCCATTGCACGCTGATATATGTTGGACACCAGGTACTCCATCAACTCCTCGAACCGGTGCTCATCCTCCAGGGCTTCCAACGGTGTACGTCCGTCCAGGCAAGATTTCGGAACCTGCAGCCAGCGTTCCGCCTTTTTCCGGTCGAGAAAGGATTCCCTGGCTGTATGAAGCAGCAGCTCCCGGCGTTCGCTGACTTCATGCGGTTCCATGTCCACCCCTGTCATGACTCGGTCCGCTGTATCTGAATAATCTCGACGTGCGATTTCGAGTTTCTGTCAGTGCAGGAATATATCCGACCTCGGATGTCTTTATCGAGGTCGGGAAGCCGTTTCCCCGGACGGCGTTCCCGACCCTGTGCATATGATAACGGAAAAGTCCCGCGGCAAGGCGCTGGCGATCTGC
>SLSJ01000191.1 GCA_007130525.1 Ectothiorhodospiraceae bacterium
CGGCATCTCGGCGTCCTCGCGACGAACGGCGGCGAGATATGCGGGCTGGGCGCCTTTGCCGCGCAGCCCGCGATCATTCTACGACCTTGGGAGACGCTGAAGTACTCACGCGTTCGCGTTGGCATCCCATTTTATCCGAGGCAAGGCGCGCTGCGCAGCGCCGCAGTCACTGTGCGGTCAAGCAGCGCAACACCGCATTCGGGGTGTGCGGTGCCAACCCCCTGGGGCTCGGCCGCATGGCCCCGGCGGTGTTGCGTCGCCGGCCCGGTAGCTCGAGCCACCGAACCGGCACCGCGCCTTGCCAGGTTGCCATGCGACACGAGCGCGAGCGCGTGAATACTTCAGCGTCTCCATTACGCCAATAAGGCAGTGTTTCTGTCCGGAGACATTGATTCATTCACGCTTCGTGAGGAAAAGTCTGGTCAAAACGGCGTTTCTGGAATGGGCAGCGCAAAGGGCAGGTGCATTACACAGCATTGTATTTGCAGACGGCGGAATTTTGATCTATCTTTTTCCACCGACTAAGTGGATCTATGGAAGCCTCGTGTATCCCATCTTTAATGATTGGCTATTCATTGTCCGCGTGCGGGAAGCCCGGTGGGTTTCGAATTGATGCCAACTCGCGCGGGAACAGGTCGCGGCCCGGCAATGGCAGTGTTTTCGGGGAGTAGTGGTGTAGCCCGTTTCCACACAGAACACAGTGACCCTCTGAAAATAAAGGGAGCATAAATGGACCTTTCCAAATACAACACGCAGGAATTGCAGCAGCTCAAGAAAGACATTGACAAGGAGCTGCGTGGACGTCGCAAACAAGAAGTCAGGGAGGCGCAAAAGGAACTCAAGAAGCTGGCGGAGCGTTATGGTCTGGCCGTGTCGGACCTGGTGGCCGGTGTGGCCGGCAAGAGCGGCAAGAGTCAAGCGAAGGTTCGCTTTCGTCATCCCGAAGATCCCACCAAAGGCTGGTCCGGCCGTGGCCGCAAGCCCTCCTGGATCAAGGAATGGGAAGCCAAGGGCCGTTCGCTTGACGAGCTGCGGATCGACTGAGGAGGTCGGTCCGGGAATCGAGGTCGAGCGAGACCGGCGGCAAGATGTTGCCGCCGTGCTTTCTTGTCGGAATGGGTCAGGATCGCAGTCCCACGCCCCTGTTCAGCAGGTGGAGGCTGAAGCTGCCGAGTATTGCTATGAAGAGCAGGATCAGCGCATAGGCGACCCAGATGTTGATGTCGGCGGCCCCGAGAATCCCGTAGCGAAAGGCGTTCACCATATAGAGCACGGGATTTGCCAGTGAGGCGACCTGCCAGAAATCGGGAAGCAGGCTGATGGAATAGAAAACGCCGCCGAGATAGGTGAGCGGTGTCAGGATGAAGGTCGGAACGATGGCCACGTCATCGAACTTCCTTGCGAATACGCCATTTATAAAACCACCCAGTGAAAAAAGAATCGATGTGAGCAGCACCACGGAGCATGTAATAAAAAGGCTATGAATCTGCAGACTGGTAAACATCAACGAAACGATGGTCACGATGAAGCCGGTGAGCAGACCGCGGCCAACGCCGCCTGACACATAGCCGAGCAGGATGATGGCGTTGGGGGTCGGGGAGACCATCAGTTCCTCCACATGGCGCTGAAATTTCGCGCCGAAGAACGATGAGACGACATTGCTGTAGGAATTGGTTATTACCGCCATCATGATGATGCCGGGGACGATGAAGTCGATGTAGCTGTAGCCATCCATGGGTCCGATTCTCGGCCCGATCAGGTTGCCGAAGATCACGAAATAGAGTGCCATGGTGATGGCTGGCGGCAGCAGTGTCTGCATCCATATCCGCAGGTAGCGGGTTGTTTCCTTGCGTGCAATGGTCGCAAGCGCCACCAGGCTTCGTTCCCAGTACATGAGTTTCCCCGTGAAAAGCGTGCAGTGCTGCTTCAGGCGCCCCGGGCGGACACCGTCTGCCGGCCCTCGTCATCCAGCTTGTTATCCAGCAGGCGGATGAAGAGTTCTTCCAGGCGGTTCGCCTTGTTCTTCATGCTGCTCACCCGGACACCCGCCTCGGCGAGTTTCGCGAACAGATCCGTCAGCGACTGGTCCCGGCGGATCTCCGCTTCGATCCGACTGTCCGAGAGCCGCTTGATGGGAAAATCCGGGATGTCCGGGGTGCGGGCAATCGGCGATGCGAGGTCGAGTATGAAGGCATGGGTGTTGAGGCGGGTGAGAAGCGCCTCCGTGCTGGTGTTCTCGATGATGCGGCCTTCGTCGATGATGGCGATATTGCGACAGAGGCTCTCCGCCTCTTCCAGGTAATGGGTGGTGAGGATTATCGTTACACCGTCTTCCCTGTTGATCCTCTCCAGGAAACGCCACATCGAACGCCGCAATTCGATATCGACTCCGGCGGTCGGCTCATCCAGGATCAGCAGCCGCGGCTTGTGGACCAGTGCGCGCGCGATCATGAGCCGCCGTTTCATGCCTCCGGACAGGGTGCGCGACACGGCTCTGCGCTTTTCCCAGAGCCCGAGTTCCCGCAGGTAGCGTTCGCACGACCATTTCGCCTCCCGCCGACGGATGCCATAGTAGCATGCCTGGTTGAGTACGATCTGTTCGACGGTCTCGAAGCCGTTGAAGTTGAACTCCTGCGGCACGACTCCGAGCAGACACTTTGCCTGCCAGGCCTGTTTCTCGATGTCGTATCCGAATACTTCCGCCTCGCCGCTGCTGCGTGTGATCAGCGTGCAGACGATCCCGATCAGCGTTGACTTGCCGGCTCCGTTGGGGCCGAGAAGGCCGAAGAAGTCGCCTTCCTCCACGTCCAGGTCGATATCGCGGAGGGCGACGACGCCGCCCTTGAAGGTCTTGCTCAGTTTTCGAAGTGATAATGCGTGCATGTCCCGTTAACCATACCTGCCCAGCGTCTCCCGCAATCTGCGGGTAGATCATGAATATCCAACGTGTCTGCGCAAGGAAGATGACCGGCGTTCGGGATCGTTTTCGAGGAACGAATGTCGTGCCGGTGCTGTCCCACTAGTCGTGGCAGTTGGGACAATTTGACACTGCCCGCACAAGGCCTGTTATCTTAGCAGGCTTATCCGGAATCACAGACCCGAACGGACAGGGGCCGGGGTCGCCGACCTATATAGAGAGTGTTCACATGAAAGCTATTGTATCCCGCCTCAAGGGACCAATTGTCGCTGTCTTGGCCGCCGCCAGCATGGTGATTGCCGGTTTGGCGTCCGCCCAGATGGGTGGGCCGCAGGGCGGTGGCGAGCTGCAGGAGATCCAGCAGCGTCTGGGACAGATCCAGCAGCAGGCCTTCGAGAACAACCCCGAGCTCCAGGAGCAGGCGCAAGAGCTGGAGACAGCTTTTCTGGACAAGATGAAGGAAGGCGGCTACGAGCCGGAAAGGGACATGGAACGGCTTCAGGAACTGCAGCAGCGTTTCAGCGAGGAGGATGTGTCCGAGAGCGAACGCGAGGACATGATGGCCGAGGCCCAGGAAATCCAGATGAACCTGCAGGAAGGCCAGCAGATGGCGATGCAGGATGACGAGATCATCGACGCGCAGAACCGCTTGCAGAACGACATGCTCGATGCCATGCGTGCAGAGGACCCCGAGACTGACGATCTCATCGCGCGCTTCGAGCAGCTGCAGCAGGAGCAGATGCAACAGCAGCAGCCCATGCAATAGCTCTTGTGGCCTCAGCAGGGCATGAGCGAACGGGTGTCGTCAGGACGGCGCCCGTTTTTTCGTAGGTCATGGGTGTCCCCGGGCCCATTCGGCGACAGGCAAACAGCGATATGTTGGCACGGTCGCATTGACATTCCGTTGTCCCAGGGCGAGGCGCGCTGGGGAGCATCCACGGTCGAGCGCGGTTGGGCAGCAGATCAGTGGCAACGAACTTCTGTTAAGGAGACGCTAGCTAGCCTGCATATCTCACCGCTCTTCTACTACGCACGCCGATCTGCTCGCCGAAAAGGGGCGTACTCCCTGCAGCCGGCTCGACGTAGTGTCAGCTACGCCCTTCGCCGTCTTCCGGTCCGTGTCCCCCGTCACGGCGGCATCTCGGCGCCCTCGCGACGAACGGCGGTGAGATATGCGGGCTAGGATGAGTGTTTCCCGGGTACGGAGACCTGTACATGGATCTGACTCTCGCTACGCCCGCCCTCCTGTTTCCGGCCGTTTCGCTGCTGCTGCTCGCGTACACCAACCGTTTTCTTGCGCTGGCTGCACTGATCAGGGAATTGCAGGCGCGTTACCGGGAACGTCCCGATCCGGTCATCAAGGGTCAGATCGACAATCTGCGCCGTCGCGTGAACCTGATCCGGACCATGCAGGAGGCGGGTGTCGCAAGCCTGTTCCTCTGCGTTCTGTGCATGTTCCTCCTGTTTGCCGGGTTCCTCACGGCAGGGAAACTGGTCTTCACCGTCAGCCTGGTGCTGCTGATGGTTTCGCTCGCTCTCTCCGTTCGGGAGATCCATATTTCCGTGCATGCCCTCAATCTTCAGTTGAGTGACATCGAGGATACGCCGCATCCGAGGTGAGCTCTTGATCTTCCCGCTCGCACCGGTCAAACTGGCAATAAGTCCGATATCGAACTAAAATCATGACCCAGCCGGCATGAAGCCGCCGGAATGACTTGGAGCGGATATCGTGGGTGGCAAACTGGTTGAGGGTGTCTGGTATGCCCAGGGCTATGAGCCGGACGAGCATGGCCGGTTCGTGAGGCAGCAGTCACGGTTCCGCGACTGGATTGACGACAGTGCTGACGCCCGTTTCAGGCCGGAAGCGGGTCGCTATCGGCTGTATGTTTCCCTGGCCTGCCCGTGGGCCCACCGCACTCTCATCATGCGGCACCTCAAGGGCCTTCAGGAGTCCATTCCGGTATCCGTCGTGCACCCACACATGCTCGACGAAGGCTGGGAATTCGGCGATTTTCCCGGCAGCACGTCCGATCCGGTACTCAGCGCGCGTTATTTGCGCGAGATATACCAGGCAGCCGATCCCCGCTTTACGGGGCGGGTCACCGTGCCGGTGCTCTGGGATACCCGTGAACACACCATTGTCAACAACGAATCGCGCGAGATTCTGCGCATGTTCGATCATCACTGCAACCGGATCGCGTCTGACACCGCCGATTACGCCCCCCCGTCCCTGCTGGAGCAGGTTGAGGCCACTATCGACGCTATCTACGAGCCGCTCAACAACGGCGTCTACAAGTGCGGTTTCGCCAGTTCCCAGGGCGCCTATGAAGAAGCGGCCGACGAATTGTTCGTGGCACTGGACAGGCTCGAACGGAAGCTGTCCGGGCAGCGTTTTCTGTGCGGCGATCGCCTGACAGAGGCGGATATCTGCCTCTATACCACCCTGGTGCGCTTCGACGCCGTGTACGCCGTGCATTTCAAGTGTTCGGAACGCAGGGTGGAGGATTACCCGAACCTCCGGAATTACCTCAGGGACCTGTATCAGCGCCCGGGATTTGGTGACACCACCAGCATGGAGCACATCAGGCAGCACTACTACGTCAGTCACCCGTTCATCAATCCATCGCGCATCATTGCACGTATGCCGAGGATTGACTTCCACGCCGCCCACGACCGGGACCGGTTCAATGCCGGTTGAGGGAGCGGGTCCGGCATGGCCTGATTCGGAGACGCAGCCGTTTTGCCGGTGATCCGGTGGTCAGGACCGCCTTGCAGCTCGGCAGATTCCGCATCCGGACGCACCGGAGTCAGGACCATGGGAGCGGGCGCCCGGCGCGTTGCCCACGGGCTCCTTGCCCGCATATCTCACCGCCGTTCGTGGCGAGAGCGTCGAGCTGTTGCCGTGACCGGGGGGCGCACGGACCGGAAGACGGCGAAGGCGTAGCTGACACTACGTCGAGCCGGCTGGAGGGAGTACGTCCCGACACAGCGAGCAGATCGGCGTGCGTAGAAAAGGGCGGTGAGAAATGCGGGCTAGCTTTCCGGCATGGGACGATCGTCCGCATCCGCTTCCTCCGTGGCCTCGACCCGGCACTGCAGTCGGCCCCGGGCGAGTCTTGCGCTGACGCTGTCTCCGGGCGAGACCATGGCGGCGTCGCGGACGATCGTGCCGTCAGCGGACTGCACGATGGCATAACCGCGGCCAAGCGTGGACAGGGGGCTCACGGTTTCCAGTGCGCGGGCGGTTGTCGACAGCCGTTGCCGGTGAATTGCGAGCCACCGGGTCTGCACACCCTTCAGGCGTTGCTCCAGGGATCTGCAGCGAAGTCGATGCTCGCGGATTCGCTGCCGGGGATCGCGAGTCAGGAGCCGCCTGACGAGTTGTTCGAGAATGGCGGTACTGGCCTGACAGCGCCGGCGCCAGGTCCGTCTCAGCCGCAGATCAAGCTCATCGAGTCGCTGGGCGTGGTCGCGGAGTCGTCTTCCCGGATGTTGCCGCTGCAGTCTGCCTTCAACCTGCTGGAGGCGCAGCGCCAGGCGGCGCATCTGATCGTCGGTGAGTCGGCGCAGCCGCTCCGCCGTGCGTTGTACGCGGGCGTTCCAGGCGGATCCGTCGGGACTCAGCAACTCGGCAGCTGCCGACGGCGTTGGCGCTCGTTGATCGGCAACGAAGTCGGCGATGGTGACATCGATCTCGTGGCCCACCGCGCTTACCAGGGGCAACCGGCAGTCGGCGATGGCGCGGGCGACGGGTTCCTCGTTGAACGCCTGCAGGTCTTCCAGCGAACCGCCGCCCCGGGTAAGCAGCAGCACGTCCACCTCGGCCCGCTGCGACGCCATGCGGATCATGTCCGCGATTCCGGCGGCGGCATCCCGCCCCTGTACGGCGACGGGGTAGATCAGCACACCGATCCCCGGGAAGCGCCGACGCAACACCTGGAGCACATCACGGATGGCGGCACCACTCGGCGACGTGATGATGCCGATGCGCCGGGGCATGGACGGCAGAGGCTTCTTGCGCTCGGCGTCGAACAGTCCTTCCTGCGACAACCTGGCCTTGAGTTCCTCGAACCGACGGCGCAAGGCGCCATCACCCGACTCCTCCATGCTGTCGACGATGATCTGGTAGTCCCCGCGAGGCTCATACAGGCTGACGCGCCCGCGAACCAGCACCTGCACGCCGTCCCGCGGTCTGAAGCCGAGCAGGCGGGCACGAGGCCGAAACATGGCACAGCGAACCTGGGCGCGGCTGTCTTTCAAGGTGAAGTACAGGTGTCCGGATGCGGGGCGGGCCAGGTTGGACAGCTCACCCTCCACCCACAGCAGGGGCAGGCCCCGATCCAGCATTTCACGGACTTCGCGATTAAGCTGGGAAACGGTGAGGACAATGCGTTGCGGGCTTGCATCCGGCGGCGTCGAAGTCTGCATAGGGGCATCATACAGGGACACGCCGATGTATTCCCGCGCCCTTCCCCGGGTAGTGTCAGCCAAGGGGTTGCGGGGCCGGGCCGTGGTGGCGAGACCCTGCGAGTCGCAGCCGCAAGACGGTCTCAGCCGTTCCGTCCCGCTTCCCCGGAGTTTACGCTAAGCGCGCAAAATCCTTATAATGGCCGGCTACCTGGCGGCCGGCGCGCCGCCCCGTCACACAAGGTGTCTGTTTATGCGAATCGCCGAGGAAGCCCTCACCTTTGATGATGTTCTCCTGCTTCCGGCCTACTCCGGCGTGCTGCCCCGGGACGCGGATCTGTCAACCCGGCTGACACGCGAAATCCGCCTCAACATCCCGATCATTTCCGCCGCCATGGACACTGTGACCGAGGCCAGGCTGGCCATCACGCTGGCCGAGGAGGGCGGTATCGGCATCGTGCACAAGAACATGTCGCTGCAGCAGCAGGCCGAACATGTGCGACGGGTAAAGAAATTCGAGAGCGGTGTGATCAAGGAACCGATTACGGTTACGCCAGACACCAGCATTCGCGAAGTACTGGAACTCACGCGCGCCAATTCCATTTCCGGGGTACCGGTGGTGGAGGGTGAGCAGTTGGTGGGTATCGTCACCAGTCGTGACCTGCGCTTCGAGTCCCGTCTCGACGAGCCCGTCAGTGTCGCCATGACAGGGCGGGATCGGCTGGTGACGGTTCGCGAGGGCGCCAGTCGCGAGGAAATTCAGCAGTTGCTGCATCAGCATCGTATCGAGAAAGTGCTGGTCACCAATAACGATTTTCAGCTCCGCGGGCTGGTTACGGTCAAGGATATCCAGAAGGCCAAGGATTACCCCAACGCCTGCAAGGACGAACACGGGCGCCTGCGCGTGGGCGCGGCGGTGGGCACCGGCGGTGACACGGAAGAGCGCGTGGATGCACTGCACCGCGCCGGTGTGGACGTGGTGGTCGTGGATACCGCGCATGGCCATTCCCGGGGAGTGCTGGAACGGGTTCGCTGGATCAAGAGCGAGTATCCGGACCTGCAGGTGGTAGGCGGCAACATTGCCACAGCCGATGCCGCCCTGGCGCTGGTGGAGGCGGGCGCCGACGGGGTCAAGGTGGGCATCGGGCCGGGTTCCATCTGCACCACCCGGATCATCGCCGGTGTCGGTGTCCCCCAGATCAGCGCCATCGCCAACGCGGCGCGGGCCCTGGCAGGCAAGGATGTGCCCCTGGTTGCCGATGGGGGTATCCGCTACTCCGGTGACCTGTCAAAGGCCATAGCGGCGGGTGCCCATTCGGTGATGATCGGTGGCATGTTCGCCGGCACCGAGGAGGCCCCCGGCGAAGTGGAACTCTTTCAGGGCCGCTCCTACAAGTCCTACCGCGGAATGGGTTCGCTGGGGGCAATGGCCCAGGGGTCCAGTGACCGGTACTTCCAGGATACGGTCGATGAGGTCGAGAAACTGGTGCCCGAAGGCATCGAGGGGCGCGTACCTTACAAGGGTCCGCTCGTGGCCATCGTGCATCAACTGCTGGGCGGGCTGCGTGCAAGCATGGGCTATGTCGGCTGCAGCGATATGGAGCAGATGCGCACCGTGCCCAAGTTCGTGCGGGTCACCAATGCCGGAATCCGTGAAAGCCATGTCCACGATGTGGCCATAACCAAGGAATCGCCGAATTACCGTATTGACTGAATACGGCGTCGTCCTGCCCGCTCCTGGTCGGAGAGGCCATTCCGGTCATTCGCCCTGTGCCGCGTATCGACGGGTTTGCCGTCAGCGGTGGGGCTTCCGCCCAGCTTCCACGGAACAGACATGAGTCAGGATATACACGCAGATCGCATTCTCATTCTCGATTTCGGCTCGCAGTACACCCAGCTTATTGCCAGGCGTGTCCGGGAAGCCAGGGTCTACTGCGAGATCTACGCCTGTGACGCGGATGGCGAAGCCATCCGCGCTTTCAAACCGAAAGGCATTATTCTTTCCGGCGGACCCGAATCGGTGATGTTCGACGCGACGCCCCGTATTCCCGAGGTGGTGTTAGAACTCGGGGTACCGCTGCTGGGTATCTGTTACGGCATGCAGGCGCTGGCCTCACAGCTTGGTGGCGCCGTGGAGGCCTCTGATCGCAAGGAATTCGGTTATGCCAGCATCCGGGCACGCGGGCACTCGAGGCTGTTGCGGGATATCGAGGATCACACCACGCCGGAAGGCTATGGACTGCTCGATGTCTGGATGAGTCACGGTGACCGGGTCACGCGGTTGCCGGACGGGTTCAAGGTCATCGCCAGCACCGACTCCGCGCCCATAGCCGGTATCGGCGACGATCAGCGCCGCTGGTACGGATTGCAGTTTCACCCCGAAGTGACCCACACCACGCAGGGCGCCCGGATTCTGTCCAGATTTGTTCATGATATCTGCGCCTGCGGTGGCGACTGGACCCCTGGAAACATCATCGAAGACAGCATCGCGCGCGTGCGTGCCGAGGTTGGAACGGGGCGGGTGCTGCTGGGGCTGTCGGGCGGGGTCGACTCGTCGGTGGTGGCCGCCTTGGTGCACCGGGCCATCGGCGATCAACTGATTTGCGTGTTCGTTGATAACGGCCTCCTGCGCAAGGACGAGGGCGACCAGGTGATGGCCACGTTCGCGCGCCACATGGGCGTGCACGTTCTCCGGGTCGATGCAGAGGATCGCTTTCTCGATGCGCTGTCAGGGGTCGATGACCCGGAGGAGAAGCGAAAGATCATCGGGCGGCTGTTCGTGGAGGTGTTCGATGAGCAGGCTTCCCGGCTCGAGCACGTGGAATGGCTGGCGCAGGGCACCATCTATCCGGACGTAATCGAGTCGGCCGGCGCCGCCACCGGCAAGGCGCATGTCATCAAGTCGCACCACAATGTCGGCGGCCTGCCCGAGGGCATGAAACTGAAGCTGGTGGAGCCGCTGCGCGAATTGTTCAAGGACGAGGTCCGGCAGATCGGACTGGAATTGGGACTACCCTCCGATATGGTGCAGCGGCATCCGTTCCCGGGGCCGGGCCTCGGCGTGCGGATACTGGGTGAGGTGCGCAAGGAATTCGCCGATGCGCTACGCGCGGCAGATGCCATTTTCATCGACGAACTGCGGAAGCAAGGCTTTTATGACCGCATTAGCCAGGCCTTCGCCGTGTTTCTGCCGGTGAAGTCCGTCGGCGTCACCGGGGACGGGCGACGCTATGAATACGTGGTGGCGCTGCGGGCAGTGGAAACGGTGGATTTCATGACGGCGCGCTGGGCGGATCTGCCCTACGAGTTTCTTGATCTAATTTCACGTCGAATTATCAATGAAATAGAGGGTATTTCTCGCGTAGTTTATGACATATCTGGCAAGCCGCCGGCGACCATCGAATGGGAGTAGGAGGGAGGTCATGGCCCGAAAGACCGAATCCGACTTCGATGTCCCCAGCCCGATGGGCCTGTCCGACGCCCTGGAATTGACGCTGGAACTGGCCCAGCGGCAGGCGGCCCGGAAGCGTCGGCGGCCGACCATGCGCGAGACCGAGTGGTTGACCATTCAGGCTGCCCTGGAACAGTTCGATCACCTGCTTATGGAGCATTGGGAAACCCTGGACGCGTTGCCTCGCAGGAGGCAAGGCGGAACAGGAAGTCGGGTGCGCGCGATCTGGCGTCTTGCCGACGGTTTGCGCGTGGAGCAAAGGCCCAGTGAAGCGTTACTGCTCGCCTCCCGGCTCGCCGAAGACGAACTGCGGGAGCATCCGCAGACCGATTCCTCGGCACGAGATGCCGTGAATTGGGCGCTCTATTTCGTCGAACGGCATGGTCAGGCACTGGATGAATGTTTCGCCGGCTAGCCC
>SLSJ01000017.1 GCA_007130525.1 Ectothiorhodospiraceae bacterium
CGGGAACAGACCGAGAACTCGATGCTCGGCTGGGCGGTGATTCTGGGCACCGTGCCCGTGGGGATCGCCGGGCTTCTGCTCAAGGACCTGGTTGAATACACGCTGCGCACGCCTGAAGTCGGCGCCATCGTGATCGCCTGTTCGCTGATCGGCTTCGGGCTCCTCCTGGGCTGGGCGGACTGGCGGCATCGGGGCGAGCGCAACGAATACCAGCTCACCTGGAAGGACGTCCTGGTCATCGGCGTGGCCCAGGCGGTGGCGCTGATCCCCGGCACATCACGCTCCGGTATCACCATGACCGCCGGACTGTTCATGGGCCTGAGCCGGGAAGGTGCAGCGCGCTTTTCCTTTCTGCTCTCGATCCCGGTGATCATCCTGGCAAGCGGCCTGCAGGTGGTTGACCTGGTTCGCGAGGGCGACACCGTGGACTGGGGGGCGATGGGGCTGGGCATACTGCTCTCGGCGATCAGCGCCTACCTCTGCATCCACTACTTCCTCGCCTTCATCAAGCGCATCGGCATGCAACCGTTCGTGGCCTACCGCATCATCCTCGGCGCGATCATCCTGATGATTTTCCTGTAGCGAAAAAGGATTGCGCCCTGCGCCCGGCTCGGCAGCCTCTGCCGGGCGCAGGGCGCATGCAACCGGGCGCTGAGCGAGCGGTTTCACCGTTCGCCCAACATCCTCCGCCACAATGCCCGAGCCGTTTCGGGATCACGCTCACGGTCCACATCCAGGCTGATGGTCTCGATATCCACTTCCCCGTCCGGACCTGCCGGCGCGACGATACGGTAGGTGAACACATGGGGGCGGTCGTCACGCAGCCACTCGAAGGCCTGCCCGTAGCGCAGATCGTGGAAGTAAAGCTCACCACCTCGCTTCACCACCTCGTAGTAGCCGTCGGATACCCTCAGGAGGTCACGGACCACGGATGAGCCCATGTAGGGAACCAGGTAGTGGGCGTTGCGGCGGAAAGGCACGAAGTCATCCGGCGGTCCGTCATCCAGCCGGGAATGAAAGCCGACCAGGTAGCCTGTCTGCGTCTCGGCAATCCCCCGCCAGAGCAGGTTGTTGAACATGGTGGGCTTGACGAAAAGACGCTCCGGCTCCAGGTTCCTGGCGGCCAGGGCCTGCTCGAACTCGCCTTCCACCTGTGCCTTGTTCACAACCGTCAGAGCCAGGTAAAGACTTGACAGGCCTATGCCCGCCAGTGCCAGCACCTGGCGCGCGGGGCGTTGCCGCGCCAACCAGACCAGAACGCCGACCGTCGCCAGCAGGGGGAGCGTGTAAAGCGGATCGATGACCGAAACACTGGCAATGGCGAAGTAACGGTCCGAGAACGGCAACAGTAGCTGGATGCCGTAGGAGGTGAAGGTGTCGATGGCAAGGTGGCTCAGCAACACCAGCCAGAGCATCAGCGCCCACTGCCGCCAGCCGACACCGGCCTGACCATGGATACGGGCCGCGAGCCAACCGAGCAGCGGCGCCAGCAGGGTGACGAACAACAGGGAATGGGTAATGCCCCGATGAAAGGTCAGGGCCGCCGCATCCCCCATCATGGCGCCCAGCGGCACGTCGATATCCGGGACCAGGGCCACCGCCGCGCCCCATGCGACGGCGCGATTACCAAGCCTGCGACCCAGCACGGCCTGGCCGATGGCGCCCCCCAGGAGCAGATGAGAAACAGTATCCATGTGGATGATTCCGAGAGCCGGGGCTATCCGCCCAGGAAAGCGGGCGACGCCCGGTCACCGATACTCATGAAGAACGGCAGCCAGACCAGCAGCAGCACCAGGCCCAGGCCCAGGTTCGCCCGGATGATCAGTCGAAGGCGGCGCCGGCCCGGCTCGTCCGCATCCCCCATGACCACCTTCGACATCAGGGAATCGAACACCAGGCCCACCAGGAAAAGAGGCGCCAGCGTCGGCAGGATGATGGTACGGAAAAAGCCGAATCCCTCATAGACCACCGGCGTTTCAGCGCCCGGTGCGGCCACGATGGCGAACACGCTCAAGCCGTATAGCAGAACGCGCAGGGCGCCGAGCCCGACGATCGCCCTGCCGATTACCTGCCCCGCGGCCGCTAGCTGGCCTGGGTTGTTCGACGCCTGGGAAGCCATGAAAACCACCCTGAAGAAATGCCTTGTACCTGGAAATGCCAGAGCGCGATTATACCCGCTCGGGTCGTTCGAAGGGACAGTTTATGGACCCGTCCACGCAAACGGCATGGCCAGACCGCACGCCGGCAACGGCTACCAGACGGATTCGAAGACTTCGCGATCCGAATCCGAGAAAAATATGAATCGGACCAGCCTTATACCGCCTGCATCAGGCAGATTCTCCTGCATGGCTATCCGCACAACATCCGCGGCTTCCTCCGCGGGATAACCGAAAGCGCCCGTGGACAGCGCCGGAAAGCCGATGGAACGGATGCCCTCGCGTTCGGCAATCTCCAACGCCCGCGCGTAGCAACTGGCCAGCAACTGGTCGGACGGCTCGTCCATGCCATACACCGGACCCAGACAATGGATGACATGGCTGTTGGGCAGATTGAAAGCGGATGTGATCACTGCTTCGCCCGGCGCAATGGGCGCCAGCGGCCGGCATGCCCTGGCCAGTTCGGGGCCTGCGGCCCGGTGGATGGCGCCGGCAACGCCGCCGCCCGGCATGAGTTCGGCGTTGGCGGCGTTGACCACGCAATCCAGATCGGGCTGCGCGGTGATGTCCCCGGTCACGGTTTCCAGTTCCGTCGATCCGATGCGTGTACGCATGAGACCTCCCCTTCACGTTTCCTGCACAAAGTGTAGAACCGCGGACGGGGTCGACCATCATGGGCGCAGAAACCGCAGCCAGACCCATATGTTCAGCAGACTCATCAACGCCGCCGCCACGTAGGTCAATGCCGCCGCCGCCAGTATACGGCGGGCCGGAGCATGATCCTCCGGTTTCAGGTAACCCGCCTCGAGCAATGGCAGCGCACGGCGGAAACTGGCATCCAGTTCCGTGGGCAGGGTGACCAGATGCACGACCACCGCAAGCCCGATGCTGAGAAAACCGGCCAGCAGCAACAGCAACCCCGTGGACGGCACGCGCGTAAGCAGCATGATGACGGGCACGGCGACCAGAAGCGCCGCACCGGCGCGTTGCCCGACCGCCGCCAGCCGGGCCAGCTGGGTGCGCAGAACAAGCGGCTGATAGCCATCCGCGTCCTGGAGCGCGTGACCCACCTCGTGCGCGGCCACGGTCACCGCGGTGAGATGGCGTCCGCGGTAGTTTTCCGGGCTCAGGCGCACCACCTTGTCCACGGGATCGTAGTGGTCTCCGGCCTCGGTCTCCTCGACGCCGACCCCCGACAGCTCCAGTCGCCTTACCAGGTGTCGCGCGAGCTCACCGCCGGTGCCGGGGTAGCGATCCGCCGGCTCACGGTGACGCGCCATGACATGACGGACCCACAACGCCGGCCCGTAAATCAGCGTCAATAGCAGCGCTGCGGCGATGATGACAAGAATCATGTGCGCTTACCCGACATTCCGGCACTATTCGGTCACGACGACGCGGCGCGATGCAAGACCGTCACTCCTCTGGGCGGACGGCGGAACCGCGCCTGATGCTCACCCTCCACACACGAACGCGCCAGGGGCTCGGCTCATGTGTGGCAGGCGGCACAAATCCGTTCTTCCCCGCTTGCGATGTCGCCCCGGTCTGGCATACGGTTCCGAAACGGGACACGTTTAGGAGACGGGGATCGATGGCGTCGACGCTATCGCCTCGTTTACCCATGATCCACGTTTCCCTCGAAGAAAGACAACAAACGGCGGGAAGGGTGCCGCGCGTCCTGCGCGTGGAGGAATCAGGACCAGATGGCAACGAGCGATAACCAGAAGCGCGAGCGCGCGCGCCGCTCACGCGAATTCCTTGAACGGCTGAAACACCGTTACCCGGAATGTTTCAGCAACGATGCAAGTCTGATCCGGCCGCTGGCCATCGGCATCCAGAAGACCATCCGCGAAGATCTCGCCTCGGATTCCGAACTGGCTGACACCCCCGGCTGGGTGGTGCGACAGGCTCTGGCCCTGTATACGCGTTCTCCGGCATATCTCGAAGCGACGCTGGCGCGCCGGCCACGTGTCAACCTGGACGGGTCCGACGCCGGTGAAATCACCGACGAGGCCGCGGAATTCGCCCGTGAACGGCGCGAGGAGCAGAAGAAGCGTCAGGCCGAGCGCAGAAAACAGGCGGCCCGGGCGCGCAACCGAAAACCCGCAAAACCCTCCGCAGACCAGGTCCGGCAGGAGAAACTCGAGCAACTTGCTGCGAAGTTCAACAATCAATAGCTGCAAGCGCCGAGCGACAAGGCCACAATTCACGAACGCCTGCCGCCGGGATATGACTGCATGATTTACTTGCTGGACCTGTTCGGCACCGCGGTGTTTGCCATGTCCGGCGCGCTGGCAGCCGGCCGCAAGCAAATGGACCTCTTCGGCGTTCTGGTTCTGGCCATCGTCACGGCCATCGGCGGTGGCACGCTTCGCGACCTGACCCTCGGACTGACACCCGTCTTCTGGGTCATCGACCCCCTGTACATCTGGGTGGCCTGCAGCGCCGGGCTGTTGACACTGGTTCTTGCCCGTATCCACTGGCTGCACCGGGGCGTGCTGCCGGTGGCCGACGCTCTCGGTCTTGCCACCTTCTGCGTAATCGGCGCGGAACGTGCTCTGGCCGCGGGTGTTGATCCGGCGTTGGCGGTGCTGATGGGCGTCATGACCGGTGTTGTCGGAGGCATGATTCGCGACCTGCTCTGCGGCGAGGTACCGTTGGTTCTGCGCAGGGAGTTATACGCCACTGCCGCCCTCTTCGGTGCATTGCTCACCGTGGTGCTCGCCGACTGGCTGCCCGCCGGAATGGCAACATGGATCGGGCTGCTCGGGGCACTCGCTTTGCGCCTGGCCGCCATGCACTGGAAGCTTTCACTCCCGGTATTCACTCACGACACCGCGCTGCGCGGACGCGGCCGCGCCCGTGACAGTGACGAGGACGCCGACAAGCCCTGAACCGGACCCGTTCGGGGATGTCCACCACAAGGGACAGGAATGGGACCAGCACATGAAAAGCGGACTCTGGATAGTTGTGCCTGCCGTTCTCGTCGGCGTGATCGGCGGGCTCTCCCTGTGGCAGCACGAACGGCTGGCGGGTCTGGGCGGGGCATCCGGGGTCGCCATTGAGTCCCAACGGCAGGAACGTCGGGCAATCGCGGTGGAAACGGCGGCGGTGGAAACCGGCGCCATTCGCGCACGCCTGATCTTCAGCGGGTCGCTTACCCCCGCCGCGCAGTTTGACATCGCCGCCCGGATCGCCGGTCGACTGGAGGAACTCAAGGTCGACATCGGAGACGCGGTGGAACCGGGCCAGTTGATCGGCAGGCTCGACGATGAGGAATCCGTCCAGCAGCTTGCCCAGGCCCAGGCCGAACTCGCCGTGGCGCGAGCCAGCCTGGCGGAAGCCGAGGCCGCCCTGGAGGCTTCCACCCGTTCGCTGCGACGTACCCGGGAACTGCGGGAGCAGCGTGTGGCCTCACAATCCGAACTGGAAGCGGCCGAAACCGAGGTGCAGGCGCAGAAGGCCCGGGTTGACCTGGCCCGCTCGCAGATCAGCCAGCGACAGGCGGCGGTGCGAGCAGCAGAGGTACGACTGTCATACACGTCCCTGCGCGCCACCTGGAACGGCGGTGGTGAATCCCGCGTGGTGGCGGAACGCTATGCCGACGAAGGCACGCTTCTGCAGGCCAACAGCCCGGTCCTGTCACTGGTTTCCCTGGACCCCCTGCGCGGTGTGATCTTTGCCGTTGAACGCGACTATGCGCGCCTGCGTGTGGGTCAGCCGGTGATCATCACCAGCGACGCCCTTCCCGGTCGCAGCTTCGACGGCCAGATCAGCCGCCTTGCCCCTGTCTTCCGCGAGGCCTCGAGACAGGCGCGGGTGGAAGTCCACATTCCCAATCCCGACGGCACCCTCAAGCCCGGCATGTTCATTCAGGCCCGCGTTCAGGTGGATACGCGGGACGATGCCACCCTGGTGCCACTGGACGCGGTGGTGGAACGCAACGATACGCGGGGGCTGTTCCGGGTTCGGGAAACCGACGACGGCGCCATAGCCGAGTTCGTTACCGTCGAGACCGGACTCGAAGAGGACGGCATGGTCGAGGTGCTGGGTCCGGCCCTATCGGGGCGCGTGATCACCGTGGGACAGCATCAGCTCAGCGACGGCATCGCCATACGGCTGGCCGGCGAAGGTCCGGAGAACGGCGGATGAATCTTGCCGGATTCACCGTCGGGCGTCCCGTCTTTACCTCGATGGTGACCCTGATCGTGGTCACCATCGGCCTGGCGGCCCTCACGCGCCTGCCCATCGACCTGCTGCCCGAGCTCACCTACCCCACCATCACCGTTACCACGGCGTACGAGAACGCCAGCCCGGAGGAAATCGAGCAACTTGTGACGCGACCCGTGGAAGAGGCGGTGTCCGCCGTCCCCGGCGTGGAGGAGATCAGTTCCACCTCCACCGAGGGCAACAGCAATGTGCGTGTGGCATTCGGCTGGGACGCCAATCTGGAAGAAGCCACCAACGACATCCGCGACCGTCTCGACCGCATCATCAATGTTCTGCCGGAAGATGCGGAACGCCCGCAGGTGAGGAAATTCGACACCGCCGGCAGCCCCATCCTGCTGGTGGGCGTTGCCAGCCAGCTTGACCCCATCGAGGCCCGGCAGATCATCGACGACCGCATCCGCCCGCGCATGGAGCGTGTGCCCGGTGTTGCGGCGGTTGATGTGTGGGGCGGACTGGAGCGCGAAATCCGGGTGGAGGTGGACGCCGATCGCCTGCAGTCCTTCGGATTGGACTTCGAACAGATCCGGCGCGCGATCCGCGAGGCCAATGTGACGGTGCCGGCGGGAGAAGTGGAACGCGGCCGCTTCGACATCCGTATCCGCACCCCGGGGCAACTGCGGTCGCTGGATGAACTGCGCGGGACGGTGCTCGCGATCCGGGATGGTGCTCCCATCTACCTGCATCAGGTGGCCGATGTCCGCGACACCCATCAACGGGTCACGCGCATCATCCGCATCAATGGCAAACCCGGCGTGCGGCTTGCCATACAGAAACAGTCGGACGCTAACACGGTTCGTGTGTCCCGCGACGTCAGGCGCGAACTGGGGAGACTCAACGCGGACTTCCCGCAATTCCATATCACCCCGGCCATGGACAGCGCCCGCTTCATAGAGCGTTCGATACAGAACGTCAGTCGTTCCATCCTTCTGGGCGGCAGCCTCGCGGTGCTGGTCCTGCTGTTCTTCCTGCGCAGCCTGCGGAGCACGCTGGTGGCCGCCACCGCCATTCCGATCTCGGTAATCGCGACTTTCACGCTGATCCATTTCGGCGGCTTCACGCTCAACCTCATGACCCTGGGCGGTCTGGCGCTGGGGGTTGGGCTGATGGTCGACAACGCCATCGTGGTGATCGAGAGCATCGCCCGTCGCAGAACCGAGCGCGGCCAGCCCCCGCATGCGGCGGCGGTGGCCGGCACCGCGGACGTCGCCCCCGCCGTGATCGCCAGCACGCTGACCACCATGGCCATTTTCCTGCCCATGTTCTTCGCCCAGGAACTGGCCGGCGTGCTTTTCCGACAGCTCGCCTTCGTGGTGGCATTCTCCCTGTTCTGTTCACTGCTGGTGGCGCTGACCCTGGTGCCCATGCTCATGGGCCGCATCGGTGCCCGCCCGCTGCCCCCCGGTGGCCCCATCGGCTGGCTGGACGACACCTGCAGAAGGGCGGTCGACGGCCTGGAGCAAGCCCACCAGGGCGCTCTGCGCTGGACGCTGCAACACCGCTGGACCGTGATCGGGCTGTCGGCAGTGGTGTTCGTCGCCGCCATTGCGCTGGTGCCGCGGCTGGGCACGGAATTCATGCCGCCGACCGACGAAGGCCAGATACGCGTCAATATCGAGATGCAGCCCGGGACGCGGCTTGCGCTGCTGGATCGGGTGACCCGACAGGTGGAGGACACCATCAGGGAGAGGGTGCCCGAGGTTGCCACCACCGTGGTCAGCGTGGGCGCGTCGACCTTCCGCGCCACATCGCCGGCAACGGCATCCGTGCATATGACCCTGGTCGACCAGTCCGCCAGACCCCGGGGAACGGCACGAATTGCCGCGGATCTGCGCGAAGCCCTGGGCGATATCCCGGGGGCCACGCTGCGCGTGCGCGAAAGCCAGGGTCGGGTGATGCGGAGGCTCGGCGGCGAGGGCGAAGAACGCCTTGTCGTGGAGGTACGGGGGTTCGATCTGAACGTGCTGGATCGCATCAGTGACGAGGTGGCCGATCGACTGGCGACAGTGGCCGGGATAACCGACGTGATACGCGCCCGCGAAGAAGGCGTCCCGCAACAGCTCCTGCGCATCGACCGCGAGCGCGCCGCCGATCTTGGGGTCAGCGTCTCGCGTATTGCCGAGACGGTGGAGACCGCCATTGGCGGCAGCAACGCCGGCCAGTTCCGCCAAGCCGGAACGGAACACCGGATACGTGTTCAGTTGCGGGACGCCGAGCGCATGAGCCTGAACGACATCCTCAACCTCACTCTGCCGGCCGACGGCAGCGATGAACCGGTGGTACTGCGCAACCTCGTGCGCTTCGAGGCTGGACGTGGACCGATCCAGATCTATCGCAGAGAACAGCAGCGCATGAACACGATCTCCGCCAACATCAGCGGGCGGGACCTCGGCTCCATCGTCGCCGACAGCCGTGACCGACTGGCCGACCTGGCACTTCCGCGCAATGTGGACATCGTCTTCACGGGCGACTACGAGGAGCAGCAGGCGGCGTTCTCGGAGCTGTTCATCAACCTGATGCTGGCGGTCGCCCTGGTCTACATGGTGATGGCCAGCCTTTACGAGTCGCTGCGGGACCCGCTGATCGTGATGTTCTCCGTGCCACTCGCTGCCATCGGCGTGGTCCTCATGCTGCTCGGCACCGGAACCACCCTCAACGTGCAGTCCTTCATCGGCTGCATCATGCTGGTGGGGATTGCCGTGAACAACGCCATACTGCTCGTGGACCAGAGCGCGCGCCTGCACCGCGGCGAGGGCCGCGCGGTGGCGGACGCCGTCACGGAAGCCGCGCGCAGACGGCTGCGGCCGATCCTCATGACCACGCTCACCACCATACTCGCGCTGATGCCGCTGGCGCTCGGCCTTGGCGAGGGCGGTGAAGCGCAGGCGCCCATGGCACGCGCCGTGATCGGTGGCCTGCTGAGCTCGACATTGATTACGCTGTTCCTGATACCGGCGCTGTACACCCTCTTCCACGGACAGCGGCAAGCCATTCCGGAATCACGGGAAAGTCCCGCATGAGAGTTGCAATAACAAGAAGCAGTCTGGCACTGACCCTCGTTCTCACCTTCCCACCCGTGTCCGGCATGGAGCCTGGCGATGCAGGCCGGGAGCAGGTTGAGCGCCGGAGCGTGGACGTGGATCGACCGGAACCGGGGGATCCGGATCTGCGCCTGGACGCCGGCATTCCGCCGGGTACCGGTGTCAGTCCGCCGGGCCTGGATCTGCGCCTGCCGCCGGAATGGCAAATCACGGAAACGGCGGCGCGCGAGCCACTGGAACTGTCGGTGGAGAACGCCGTCTTCCTGGCCCTGCGCAACAATCGCGATCTGGCCGTGCAGCAACTCGAGCCGCTGATCGCCGGCACCTTCGAGGCCGTGGAACGGGCCGAGTTCGATCCCGTGGTATTCGCCGAGGCAGCCATGGGGCGGGATAACGTGGTGCGGCAGAGTACCGATATCCAGGAGGAGGTGGACGTCGCCAGCCGCACCGAGCACGTCGAAGGCGGCATCCGCCAGCGGCTTGCCACCGGAACCGAGCTGGAACTGCTGATCAGTAGCGACCATTTCGACAGCGACCGCACCGCGGAACAGTTCAGTAGTCGCGTGGGGGTGAGCCTCACCCAGGCCCTGTTGCGCGGCGCCAGCCGGGAATCCAACCTCGCGCGCCTGCGCCAGGCCGAACTCGACACTCTCGCCTCGGTGTACGAATTGCGGGGCTTTGCCGAAGTCCTGGTGGCGGATGTGGAACTGACCTACTGGGACTACGTGCTGGCCGACAGCCAGACGGAGATCTTTGAAGAGGCCCTGGCGGTCGCGGAGAAACAGCTCGAGGAGACGATGCGCCGTATCGAGGTCGGTGATCGTCCGGAAACGGAGGAAACCGCCGCCCGTGCCGAAGTGGCGCTGCGGCGCCAGGGTCTGATCAATGCCCGCAACGAACGTGCCCGCAGCCGCATGAGCCTGCTACAGCTCATCAATCCGCCCGGCGCAGGGTGGGCCGCACCGGTAAACGCACTGGACAGCCCCGAGATCATCGCCTTCCCGGCCGACCCGGTGGAAGATCTCATCGCCCTGGCGCAGCGCCTGCGCGCGGACCTGAACGAAGCGCGCCTGCGCGTGCAGCGCGGCCAGCTGGAGGTGGTGCGCACGCGGCGCGGAACCCTGCCACGGCTGGATCTGTTCGTGACCCTGGGCAAGACCGGGTACGCCGACAGCTTCGGGTCTGCCTGGCAGGATATAGACGGCGGTGGCTACGATTTTCGGGCCGGCCTGCGCCTGGAGTCGGAGCTTGGCAGGCGTGCGGCCCGGGCCGAGCACGAACGGGCGGGGCTCTCCCGCCAGCAGGCGCTGGAGGCGGTCGCGAATCTTTCCCACCTTGCCGCGCTGGACGTGCAGCTTGCGTGGCTGGAAGTGGAGCGCACGCGTGAACAGATCAACGCCACCGTTGTCACCCGGGAACTGCAGGAAGAGGTATTGCGTGCGGAACAGGCCCGATTCCGTGTCGGGGCGACGACAGCCCTTGCCGTCGCCCAGGCGCAGCGGGATCTGCTGGAAAGCCAGCTCGAGGAGGTGGATGCCTCCGTCCGCTACCGCCAGGCGCTCACCGAGCTGCACCTGCAAAGCGGCACACTGCTGGTCCGGCGCGGAATCGAAGCGCCGGGGGCGGAGGAAGTCGTGCTGCGCTGAGGCGAGAGGCGAGAGGCGAGAGGCGAGAGGCGAGAGGCGAGAGGCGAGAGGCGAGAGGCGAGAGGCGAGAGGCGAGAGGCGAGAGGCGAGAGGCGAGAGGCGAGAGGCGAG
>SLSJ01000141.1 GCA_007130525.1 Ectothiorhodospiraceae bacterium
GCCGAAGGGGAGGCTGAAGGCGAAGCGGAAGCGGAGGGGGAAGCTTACTGAGCCGTTCCTGTCCGGGGACGCTCGCACGAAAAAGCGCCTGCGCAATGTGTCTTGCGCAGGCGCTTTGCTTGGCTCCGTGGATCAGGGTCAGCCTTCGGCTTCCCCCTCCCCTTCGCCTTCACCTTCGCCTTCACCTTCGCCCTCGCCTTCAGCAACGATCAGCGGATCTTCCGCCTGTTCGTAGCCGCTCGGCGTGTTCTGCTCCATGGGGGCGGCCATTGCGTGACCAGCGCCATAGGCCGCCACAAGCATGAGTGGCACCGAGTAACGCAGCCCACGAGACAGAGCGTGCATCAGCAGTTGACGATTCCTCCGGGATTCGGACATGACTACCTCCTTCGAACGTATGCTTCATTTCCCGCTATGTGCACCACGCCATGTGGTGCCTGTCGGGACAGCGTGTCCCGGCGAGTCTTTCCACAAGTGCTTTCACACTTGGAAAATCACCTTACGTCCAGGCGAAACAGTCGTATATACGCAGAAAAACGTACTTCTAGGGCATTCCGGTGCTGCTAGAGTTCTTTCCAATGCAGTAGTTCTCCGGGTGATCCCGGGATACGCGACATACGGGGAAAGTTCATGGGCAGTGACGAGCGTTCGCGTCGGTACTTCTGGCTGGCGGGGAAACGACAGCCGGCACAGGACCGCTTCTTCATCGAAGCACTGGACGCGTCGGTATGGACACCGGGTGACCCGGAACACTGGGATGCCTGCTGGTATACGGGCATGCCGGGTACCGAAGTCTTCGAGCAACTCTCGGCAGGCAAGTTCATCAACCACATACCCGGCAATAATGCCTTGACCATCAAGAGCAACCTGCATGCGACCCTGGCTGCCGCCCGTGATCGTGTTTACGAGCAAAAGGGCAGCGAGGCAGCCGCACGGCTGAACTTCTTCCCCAGGGTTTACGCCATGCCCACCGATTATCACGCCTTGCAGCGTGCTGCCCTCGCGAAACCTGACAAGCGCTGGATACTTAAGCCCAAGAATTCTGCCCGCGGCAAGGGAATCTCGATCGTGCGGGACGTTTCAACAGTGCCGCTGGGCGATTCCTGGATGGTGCAGGCGTATGTAGACAATCCGCACACCATGAACGGACACAAATACGTGCTTCGGCTTTACGTCCTCATCACCTGCGTCGAGCCGTTGCGTGTCTACCTGTTCAGGGAGGGCTCAGCGAAGCTGGCTTCCGAGCGTTACGAGCCCGGGGACTTCGACAACCTTTACGCGCATCTGACGAATCCGGATATCAATGCCACGAACGAGGGTAGTGAGGCGCCGGTGGTCTTTCTCAGCCTGGCCAAATACCGGGCCTGGCTGCGTGAACAGGGTCACGATGACGAGATGCTGTTCAGGCGCGTCCGCGATCTGGTTGCGTTGACCGTTATCGCCGCCCGGGAGCAAATGCGGAATCGGCTCAGCCGAATAAGCGCAGACACTTCGGGCTGCTATGAATTGCTTGGCATTGACTGTCTCGTGGATGCCGAGCTCAACCCCTGGATCCTCGAGTGCAACCTGAGTCCGTCCATGGACGTCTGTGCGGCTCCCGCCGATGGTGGCGACGTCGAGGAACGGAACAAGCGCGAACTGGTTTCGGACATGGTGCGTCTGCTTGGTCTGAACCGGCCCCGTCCAGACCGTGACAGACTTGACGGTGCGGAGCGCGTGCTGGCCGAGGCGGAGACGGAGTTGACCCATGCCGGACAATTCGAGCGGCTCGTTCCCTCCCCGGATCCTGCAAGGTATCTGGCTTGCTTCCCTCTGCCGCGCCTCGCCGACATGGTGCTCGCCGATGCCGTGGCCGGTGAGAAGCTGCCACGCCCCCGGCTACGACCCCGTCGCACTGTCGAACTCATCGCTGAAGACGGCCTTCAACTTTATTCGGAACACACGGGCGAGCTTTACAGACCCAACGAGACGGCGGCGTGGATCTGGCTCAAGGCCACGGACGGTGCGGATCCGGACACCATCGCAGAGGAATTCCTTGCGGCGCAGCGTGCGGCAGGGCAGGACGTCGATCCCTGGGTTGTCCGGCAGGATGTCTGGAATGTGCTTGCGGAATGGGCGGCCGCGGGCCTGCTGATCCAGGATGGCGGAGCTGAGGGCGACCCGGTGAGCGTGCCCGACGACTCCACCCACCCGGATACGGCGAGCGAGCAAGAACACCGAACCGGGCTCTCGTTGACGGTGGCCGGTACGCCATTCCGGCTTAATGTCTGTGACGCGGCGGTTTCGAGTCGCTTGCAAGGACCATTCAACCCCCTCACCGCTGCTCGGACAGTCAACGACGAGGACGCGTTAAATCTGTATGTCATCCAGTCTGACCATGCCTATGCGATCACCGACGGGCAACGTTTGCTGGCGGATGGCGTCGGCCTTGGCCGTCTCCCTGTAACGCTGTTGCATCTCCTGCGGCGCCGCGTCCGACTGCATGGCGGAGAGTGCCTCGTGAACGGCGCGCTGCTGCCGCTGGCTAACACCCCAGGTGATAACGACGCCATTCCCGCCGTTTTCCTGCCTACCGCGGAGCGGAGCGGGTCAGACCTGCTTGCCGTGCTTCTCTCCCGGCTGCTCCGTTGCCGTGTTATCGGTGGTATACGTCTGCGCCCGGACGACACCGGCATCGCAGCGCCCGTTGGATTTCCACTGCGAGCGCGTCACGAAGATGTGGAGCGCTTGTCCGCCGCAGCGTCTGCCGAGATCTTCCCGGCCCGCTCACAATACGCCGAGTGGGGGCAGGGCGAGCTTGGCTTCCTTGAGCCTTCCGCCGAACCGGGCGCCGACCGGTTGTACGATATTCGTCTGCTGGTCCTGCCCCGCGGCGAGGAGTCTGGAGTGGAGTCGCTACCGGATATTCCGGATGTTACCCCGCAACAGGCGCTGGCCTCATTTCTGCCGTGTTGCCTTGAGTCCGGTGACGGGCAGCTGGGTGCCAACACCGTACTCGCCCTGGCGCAATGGCTTGAGGCCCGCGATCTCTGCTCCGTGGATCCTGGCGCCGATATCGAAGTGGCCGCGGAGGCTTTGCATCTCAGAATCGGTCAGTACCGTTAGTTATCAAGGATTGACCTGCCCCCCACCCCCGGGAGTTTGAACCAGGGGAAAACGCACGGGCAAACGGAACCGGGAAAACGGGACGCCCCATCGGCCAGGGGGCTGGCCTCCTACAAAGGATCAACATCCACGGGTGCGCCCTGTAGGAGCCGAGCCCTCTCGGCGATCACCCGCACCGGGACACACCCCATCGCCCAGGGGGATGGCCTCCTGCAGGGCAATTGAGAAAGCCCCGGTGGGATTGAGTCCCGCCGGGGCTTATCCGGGTCGGTGAGCCGCCGTTAGCCGGCGGACAATAGCTTGTTGACGCGTTTCACGAAGGTGGTTGGGTCTTCGAGCTGACCGCCTTCCATGAGCAGGGCCTGGTCGTAGAGGACTTCGGCCCATTCCTTCGTGGTTGCCTCGTCCTTGACGGCCTCAAGCTTCTTCACCAGCACGTGGTCCGGGTTGATTTCCAGGGCCGGCTTGCCGGCCGGGAACGGGTGCCCGGCGGCCTGGAGCATGCGCTGCATGCTCAGCGCGAACTCGTGTTCGCTCACCACCAGGCAGGCGGGGGAGTCGGTGAGGCGGTTGCTCACGCGCACCGTGTCCACCTTGTCGCCAAGCGCGGCCTTGATCTTCTCCACCAGGACCTGGTGATCGGCCTCGGCCTTTTCCTTGTCTTCCTTCGTTTCCCCGGCATCCTTCGCGCCCAGCTTGTCCAGGTCGAGCTCGCCCTTGGCGGCGGAGACCAGACGCTTGCCGTCGAACTCGCCCAGGTGGGTTATGGCCCACTCGTCCACGGGGTCGCTGAGCAGCAGCACTTCCACGCCGTGCTTGCGGAAGACTTCCAGGTGCGGGCTGTTCCTGGCGGCGCTGAAGCTGTCGGCGGTGACGTAGTAGATGGCCTCCTGCCCTTCCTTCATGCGGCCGACGTACTCCTCCAGCGACACCGTCTCCTCGGGGGCGTCGGTGTGGGTGGAGCTGAAGCGCAGGAGCCTGGCGATGCGCTCGCGGTTGGCGGGATCCTCCGCCGGGCCTTCCTTGAGCACGCGCCCGAAGGTCTTCCAGAAGTGCGCGAAGTCCTCGGGCTTGTCGTTGGCCATTTTCTCGATCTGGTCCAGCACGCGCTTCACCGAGGCGCCGCGGATGCGGTCGATCTGCCGGTTGTGCTGCAGGATCTCGCGGGAGATGTTGAGCGGCAGGTCGTCGGAGTCGATCACGCCGCGCACGAAGCGCAGGTACCGGGGCATGAGCTTGTCGGCGTCGTCCATGATGAAGACGCGCTTTACGTAGAGCTTGACGCCGTGGCCGGTGTCGCGGTCCCAGAGATCGAAGGGCGCGCGCTTCGGAATGAAGAGCAGCGAGGTATAGGACTGGTTGCCCTCCACCTTGTTGTGGATCCAGGTGAGCGGCTCGTCGAAGTCGTGGGCGACGTGCTTGTAGAACTCCTTGTACTCGTCGTCGCTGATCTCCTTCTTGGGCCGCATCCACAGGGCGCTCGCCTTGTTCACCGTCTCCCATTTGCCGATCTTCTCGTCGTCCTCGTCCTTGGCATTCTCGATGGGCATGCGAATGGGCAGGTCGATGTGGTCGGAATAGGTGGAGATGATCCGGCGCAGGCGGTAGCCGTCCAGAAACTCGTCGGCGTCGTCCCGCAGGTGCAGGGTCACCTCGGTGCCGCGACTCGGCAGTTCCACTTGCTCGATGGTGTACTCGCCCTCGCCGGCGGACTCCCAGCGCACGCCCTCCCCGGGTTTGCTGCCGGCCTTGCGGGTGTTGACGGTGACGCGGTCGGCGACGATGAAGGAGGAATAGAAACCGACGCCGAACTGGCCGATGAGCCGGGCGTCCTTCGACTGGTCACCGGAGAGGCTTTCCAGGAAGGCACGGGTGCCGGATCGGGCGATGGTGCCCAGGTTCTCGATCACCTCGTCGCGGTTCATGCCGATGCCGTTGTCGGCCACGGTAATGGTGCGCGCGTCCTTGTCGTAGCTGACCCTGATGGCCAGGTCGCCGTCGCCCTCGAGCAGGCTCTCGTCCTGTAGCGCCTGGAAGCGCAGCTTGTCGGCGGCGTCCGACGCGTTGGAGATCAGTTCCCGCAGGAAGATCTCGCGGTTGCTGTAGAGCGAGTTGATCATGAGGTTCAGCAGTTGCCGGACCTCGGTCTGGAATTCCCTGGTTTCTCTCTGGGCGGTCGCACTCATGGGCGGCCCCTCTCCCCCTGACTGTCTGATGAAAGGATTGTCCGAAACCGGAACTGAAGGGTGAATGGGTACTGCCGTCGGGGTTTTCAAGCGCCGGAAAGGCGGCCGGGCAGCCACCCGGCCGCCCGCTCGTCATCGCCGAAGGCGTTCGTGCCGCGGACCCTGGACGAGATCAGAACAGGTCCGGCGTATGAATCGGGTCCAGTTCGGTGCGCGTGGGCGCGGACTTGAGGTCGCGTGCGGGGATCCACTCGCCGGTGACCATCTGCTTGTAGCTCATGCCCGGACCCACCATGGGATAGACGCTGGCCTCGCCGTCGATCATCACTTCGAGGAAGGCCGGGCCCTCGAACTCCACGAAGGCCTTGAGGGCGTCCACCACCTCTTCCTTCTTCTCGATACGGCGGGCGAACTCGAATCCGTCCGACTCCGCCGCCTTGATGAAGTCCTTGCGGTGCAGCGACTTGTCGCTGCCGGAGAAGTTGTCGTTGAAGTAGAGCCGCTGCCACTGCCGGACCATGCCGTCGCCGAGGTTGTTCAGCAGCAGGATCTTCACCGGCAGGTTGTAGTTGGTGACAGTCTCCATCTCACCGAGGTTCATGCGGATGCTGCCGTCGCCATCGATGTCGATGACCTGCTTGTCGGGGCGCGCAAACGCCGCTCCCACCGCGGCCGGCAGGCCGAAGCCCATGGTGCCCATGCTGCCCGAAGTGAGCCACAGCCGCGGTTCACGGAAATCGCAGTACTGCGCCGCCCACATCTGGTGCTGGCCGACGCCGGTGGAGACGATCGCCTTGCCGCCGGTGAGCTTGTTGAGCTCTTCCACCACGTAGTGCGGCTGAATCAGCTTGCTGTCGCGGTCATAGTTCATGGGATGGTTTTTTCTGAGCTGGGCCACATGCTTCAACCAGGGCCCGAAATCCCGCTTGAAGCCGGATTCCCTGCCGTGGTTGAGCAACTGGCGCAGGCTGCGGGACGCCTCGCCTACGTGGGCCCAGTCCACCAACCGCACCTTCCCGATCTCGGCGGCGTCGATATCGATATGCGCCACGTGCTGAGCCAGCGGGGCGAACTCCTCGATCTTGGCCGCGACGCGGTCGTCGAAGCGCGCGCCCACGGCGATCAGGAAGTCGCAGTCCTCCACCGCATAGTTGGCATAGGCGGTGCCGTGCATGCCCAGCATGTGCAGCGACAGCTCATCGGCGGTATCGATGGCTCCCAACCCCATCAGGGTGGTGACCACCGGAATCCTGAAGGCCCTGGCGAACTCGGTCAGTTCCGCTGCCGCGTTGCCGTTGATAACCCCGCCGCCCGCGTAGAGCAGCGGCCGGTTGGATTTCTCCAGCAACTCGAAGAACTGCGCGCACTTGCGGTCGGAAAGCCGGGCGCCTCGAAGGGAGTCCATGCGCTGGCGGTAGCCGCGCACTTCCAGCAGTCCGTCGCCCACATATTCGCCCACCCAGTTCTGCATGTCCTTGGGCACGTCCACGACCACCGGCCCCGGACGGCCGGAGCGGGCCACCTCGAAGGCGGTGCGGATGGTGGCTTCCAGCCGCTCGGGCCGGGTCACCAGGAAGATGTGCTTGGCGCAGTTGCCCATGATGTTGACGATCGGCGCTTCCTGGAAAGCGTCGGTGCCCATGGCGGCGGTGGGCACCTGACCGGTGATCACCACGATGGGGGTCGAATCCGCCATGCAATCCCGCACCGGCGTCACGGTGTTGGTGGCACCGGGGCCGGAGGTCACCATGCAGACGCCGACCTTGCCGCTGGCGCGGGCATAGCCGGCGGCCATGAAGGCGGCGCCCTGCTCGTTGGCCGGCACGATCAACCGCATCGGATCATCTTCATCGCTGTCCTTACGGTTGGCGGCGTTATAGCGGAAGATGGCGTCGTAGGAGGGCAGAATCGCGCCTCCACTGTAGCCGAAGACCGTGTCCACGCCCTCGTCCGCGAGGACCTGGATGATCATCTCCGCGCCGCTCATGGTCTTTCCGGCGAGGGGATGTCGCTGGGATTTCTGCTTGTTCATGCTGAGTCTATCCATCAGATATACGGCGAGAGGCCGCGCGAAGACGTTCCGCGCGGTCAAACGAACATGATAAGGCCCCGATCTTGCTTGCGACAAGCGGAGTGCGGCCATTCGGGGCTGCGCTGGAGGAATCCGTGCCCCGGACCGGCGTCAGCCATCCTCTGCGGGGCGGAAGTCCAGCGCCACGGAGTTGATGCAGTAACGCAGGCCGGTGGGTTCGGGGCCGTCCGGGAACACATGTCCCATGTGCGCGCCACAGGCGCTGCAGTGCACTTCCTCACGCCGCATGCCGAGGCTGAAATCGCTGTCCGTCCCCAGGTTTTCGGGATCAATCGGCTCCCAGAAGCTCGGCCAGCCCGAGCCGGAATCATACTTGGCGCTGGAACTGAACAGGTGCTGGCCGCAGCAGACACAGGCGTAGATGCCGCGCTTCCTGCAGTTGTAGTACTTGCCGGTAAACGGCCGTTCGGTGCCCTTTTCACGCGTCACGCGATACTGCTCGGGCGTGAGAAGTTCGCGCCACTCGCTGTCACTACGCGTGAGGGTGGACATTGCATTCCTCCTCGGTGCGTGCCTGTCCAATAGGTAACCTTGTTCACGGGCGCTTGCCGGCGCCCGAATCAGCGTCCTACAGCCGCCCAGTATGCCACAGGCAGTGGCGTTCCACGCCCGCCGTCGGACTCCAATCGGGACATCCGCGGCGCCGAAACGGTTCCGTGTGACGGATGCACTGTTGGCGTGCGGCGACGCCACCGTATACTGCGAACTCGATCACATGGAAAGGACGCCGCCGCGCCCGGGAAAACCGGCCCCGCGGACGGCCTGTGGAATGCCCATGACAGTGCGACCGGTCGCCGACACCATCCGCCTCGCCCAGGATGAGATTGCACGCAATATCGAGCGTGCCGGGGCGCTACTGGACGCCTATGCCCAGGATGAGGAAGCGGAGGTGCCGCCGTGGGAGCGCTGCCGCGAGTCGCTGGACGAGGTCCGCGGCGCCCTGCTGATGCTCGACATTCAGGGCGCCCAGCGCCTGTGCGACGAACTGCTGGCCACCCTGGACGCCCTGGAGCGCGGCCGGATCCTGTCCCGGGACCAGGGCCTGGATCTGCTGCTCTACGGCCTGCTCATGCTTCCGCGCTACCTGGATCGCAGCCGGTACCGGCGCCGGGAACTGCCGGACTCGCTGTTGCCGACCCTGAACGCGCTCAGGGAGCAGCGGTGCATCGTCGCCTTCCCCGAGTACCAGTTCTCCGATTTCGACGATGTGGACCTCACCCTGCCGGCGCTGGCCAGACCCGGAGCGTCACCTCCGGATGACTCCGTTGCCGCCCGGACCCGGCGCATGCGGCACATCCTGCAGTCCGGCCTGCTGGGCCTGTTCCACACCCCGGAGTCGCCGCTCAACGGCCGCAAGATCCGGCACGCCCTGGGCCGCCTGGAGACCGCTTGGGGAGACACGGTTTCCGGCCGCTGGCTCAGGCTGGCGGCCCTTGTGGCGGAACGACTCCTCGCGGAGGCCGGGGCCACGGACACGTCGGTAAGGCTGATGCTGGCCCGCCTGGACCGCTTCATCGCCGACCTGCAACGACATCCCGGGGAGACGCTCGGTCAGCCGCCACAGCCCCTGGTTCGCAGCGCCCTGCTCCATTACTGCGTGGTCTGCGGGGAACACGACGAGGAACTGGGACGACTGAGGGACGCCCTGGGTCTGCCACGCGATATAACCCGCCCGACCCTGCTGGAAGAGGAGTCGGAAGCCCTGAAGGCGCCCGACCACGATGTGCTGGAGGCGGTGGGGAAGGCCGTCGGCGACGACCTGGACCGACTAAGGGACATCGTCGAGACACTCAGCCGCCTGGAGAGCATGACCGACACCGAGCGCGACACGCTGGGCGATCAGCTGCAGGCGCTGATTCACGTGCTTGTCCTGCTGGGCCTTACGGAGGATGCCGACCGCCTGAAACGTGAGCACAGCCGGTTGCGGGCGGCAGGCAGCACCGCCACGCCCGACGATGTCCGCGAACTGTTCCAGGGCCTGGCTGATGCCCTGTCGCTGGTGGAGGAATCAGTGCAATCCCTGCCCACGGCGATCTGGCACGATTCCGCCAGGATCCGGCCGCATCGGCTGCGGGACGCCGAACGACGGGCCCTGGGCGAGTGCATGACCATCCTGGGCCGTGTTCGCCACGCGCTTGAATTCCTGAACGGCGATACCGATGAGGGAGAGGACCTGGTCGTGGTGGATGCGCCGTTGCATCATGTTGCCGGCTCCCTGCAGATGATCGAGCGTCCCGAAGCCGCAAACCTGGTGGAAGCGGCGCGCCGGGTCATCGCCCGGCTCAAGCCCGAACACGAGGGCTCCGAGGAGCTTTCGACGCTGGCCGACGCCCTGGCCGCCGTGGAGTGGTACCTGGAGGGCCTGCTGGAAGACTCCGACAACGGCCGCGACGCGCTCGAGATCGGAATCCAGGCCATGAGCTCGCTGGAATCCCGCTGGCCCCGGGCATCCGGCGGCGCAGGCCACGCACCCCTCCCCGATCACCCTTCGCCGCCCTGATCGCCTACAATGCCCGGTCAGAGGTAACGGCCGAGGCGGTCACCATGGAGAAGGGCCATCCATGAGCGAAATCATCCTCATCAACGTGTCCGGCGAGGACAAGCGCGGTCTGACCTCGTCGCTGATGGCGATTCTCGCCGAATACAACGTCGGCATCCTCGACATCGGCCAGGCCATGATCCACGACACCCTGTCCCTGGGCATGCTGGTCAAGGTGCCTGACCAGGCCAAGCTCTCACCCGTGCTCAAGGATGTGCTGTTCCACATCCACCACCTGGGCATGCAGGTGCGCTTCACGCCGGTAAGCGAAGAGGACTACGAGCAGTGGGTACAGGGTGCGGGCCGGCCACGATACATATTCACGCTCCTGGGCCGGCGTATCGAGGCCGACCACATTGCCCGGATCGCCGCCGTGATAACCGAGAACGACCTCAATATCGAGGACATCGTGCGCCTGTCCGGCCGCGAGCCGCTCTACAAGAACACCGGTCAGCAAAGCCGGGCCTGCATCGAGCTCACCGTGCGCGGTCAGCCGCTGGACCTGGATGCCATGAAGCAGCGGTTCCTGGAGATTTCGCAGCAACTGGACATCGACATCGCCTTTCAGGAGGACAGCGTCTGGCGACGCAACCGCCGCCTGGTGGCCTTTGACATGGATTCCACCCTGATCCAGCAGGAAGTGATCGACGAACTGGCGAAACGCGCGGGTGTCGGCGAGGAAGTCAGCGCGGTGACCGAGGCGGCCATGCAGGGCGAGCTCGATTTCAGCGAGAGCCTGCGGCGGCGCGTTCGGCTGCTCAGGGGGCTGGACGAGTCGGTGCTTGAGGACGTGGCGCGGAACCTGTCGCTGACCGAGGGCGCCGAGCGCCTGATCCGGACGCTGAAGATCTTTGGCTACCGCACCGCGATCATCTCGGGCGGCTTCAGCTACTTCGGTCGGCACCTTCAGCAGCGCCTGGGTGTGGACTACGTCCATGCCAACGAACTGGAAGTGAAGGACGGCAAGGTCACCGGCGAGGTGCCGGGTCCGGTGGTGGACGGCGAGCGCAAGGCCCAGCTGCTGCGGGAGATCGCCGGTGCTGAAGGGCTTTCGCTGGACCAGACCATTGCCGTGGGCGACGGCGCCAACGACCTGCCCATGCTGCGGCTCGCGGGGCTGGGTATCGCCTTCCGCGCCAAGCCGCTGGTCAAGCGCAACGCGCGGCAGTCGCTGTCGACACTGGGGCTCGACGGCATTCTCTACCTGATCGGCATCAAGGACACCGACGCCGTGGATGAACTCC
>SLSJ01000049.1 GCA_007130525.1 Ectothiorhodospiraceae bacterium
GCCGGCTGCAGGGAGTACGCCCCGACACAGCGAGCAGATCGGCGTGCGTAGTAGAAGGGCGGTGAGATATGCGGGCCAGTTCGAGAGCGACTGGTTCCCGGCCGAACACTGCGGCTTTCGCAGGCCTCGGCCGGTTTGTTCGTTTGCGGTGTTGGTGAGGCCGTATGTCACGTGGACCGGTGATGACGACCGTTGTTCAGAGAAAGCATCACCGTGGGAGGGGCACTTATGGATTGGCATGCTTCGGAGGCGGAAGTCAGGAGTGAAAAGGATGCTCAGCGCTACCTGGGACATGTGTGCTGGGCCGATCATCAGCGGTTCTGTACGCGCTGCGGGTCTCGCAAGCCGTATCAACTCTCCTCGGGGCGGCACCGATGTCGGAGGTGCGGCTACACGTTCTCTGAATTCTCGCGCCGCTGGCTCAGTCAGAGTCGCCTGACATGCTCCGAGTGGCTGACGCTGGTGCGCTTGTTCGAGGCGGAGGAATCGGTGGATTCCATTGCCGCCGAACTCGGGCGCGCGCATGCCACGGTCTTTCATGCCGTTACTATCCTTCGGGCGGCGATACTTGCCCACAACGAGGCCTGTGCCGCGCTGCTGTACAGCGACCCGTCGATGCTGCTGCGGCTGTGCGCCCATCATGCGGGGAGAAAAGCCCTGCGCGTCAGCGGGCATGTGCCGGTATTCGGCATTCGCGACCAGAACGGAAGTGCGTCGGTGCCGGTGCTTCCGGATCTGACCCCCGAGTTCGTGCTGGGTCTGCTGGTCAAGAAGGTCCGGCGTGGAAGGATCGTCTACACGGGGCAAGTGTCGATCTACGACACGCTGATCTTTTCCGATCCCGATCTGGGCAGGAAGGACCGCGATGTCAAGTTCTCCAGGACCCCGCCTTTCATCGACGGCACCAACGGGTTCTGGGCTTTTGCCGCACCGCGTCTGGCCGATCATCATGGCGTATCACCTGAGCACTTTCCGCTGTATATCAAGGAGCTGGAGTTTCGATATAACCATCGGGAGGAACCGCAGTTCCCCCTGCTGGTGGGGTATCTCTGCGACTTTCTCCCGCGCGCCGCGGGGACATTCTGATCCGGGCGTACTTGCTACGGGCGGCAGTCTCTGCCCCCTTCGGCAGCAATAGAGGAACACGCGGGGAACTCTGGCCATGAAGGACTTTCGTTATTCGGCTGTCTTGCTGCTACTTGCGCTGACCGCTTTCTGGCCAGGGTCGGCAGCAACGGAACCAGGTCCACTGGTGACGCCGGAATGGCTGAGCCAGAACCTGGACCGGGACGATCTGGTGGTACTCGATATCCGAAGCGCCATTGGTGGGGCGAGCCGGTGGACATACGTCTCCGGTCATGTGCCCGGTGCGGTCTACAGTGACTATGTTGGCCATGACTGGCACGACCGCGACAGCGAGGTGCCGGCGACGCTGCCGGCGGTGGAGCAGATCGAGTCATTGCTGGGGGGGCTGGGCATCTCCAATGACAGCATGGTGGTGGTCGTGCACAGCGGGGTGCACTCCTCGGATTTCAGCACCGCAGCCCGCGTCTACTGGATTTTCAAGCTGATGGGCCACGACCGTGTCGCCATTCTCGATGGCGGATTCCGGAACTGGGAGGCGGCGGGGCTACCTGTCGAACGGGGCTGGAACGCCCCCACTGCCGCAACTTTCTCCGCTTCTCTCCGACCGGAACTCCTGGCGGATACGCAGCAGGTGCTTGCCGCGGTGGAGCATGGCGCGCAACTCGTCGACGCGCGTGCGCGCGAACTTTACCTGGGCCTTGAAAAAGCGGAACTCGCCGCCCGCTACGGCACTATTCCTGGCGCCCACAACATACCGCACCAGGACATGATCGATGCCGAAAGCGGTCGGGTGATTTCTCCCCGCCAACTCGCGAGCCTCTTGCGGGAGCTTGAGCTCAGTGCCGAGCACGACACGATCGTGTTCTGCAGCATCGGGCATTGGTCCGCGGCCACCTGGTTTGCCCTGCGCGAACTCGCGGCCTTTGACAACGTACGCCTCTACGATGGATCCATGGTGGAGTGGACCAAAGCGCCGGAACGGCCGGTGGAACTGGGAGTAGAGGTTGGACAGGGGCTGTCGCCGCCATAAGGGAAAGCTGGGCGCGCCAGGGATGCGGCAAGTGTTCAGGATACCCGAACAGCCGCCCTGGCCTTCGCGGTTCGACCGAGGTCGTCTTCCCATTGCATCTCGAGAGTCCCGGAGTGCGGCGGGCGCAGGTGGAACCGCAAGTATGGATTCGCGGAAATCGCCGAGTTGAATGCCGCTTCCAGCACAGGCGCAGCATCCAGGTGGGCGGTGAAGGAGTGAACGATGAGTCTGGGTATGCGCCGGCCAGTCTCGTCCTCCCGGAAGCCGGTCTCCATCGGGTGCATGATCAGGGTCAGCACTTCGGCGTCTTCACCGCGCGTCACCGTTTCCGGTACCCGTATCCGGAACTGCATGTCATCCCGGGGGTCATGGTTGTCGTTGCGCATCAGGCAGCCGCTGCCGGCCACACGGCAGTCACGGGTCGTCACTCTGTACTGACCATGGTTTGTTCGGGCGACGGCGACCACCGTCTGCGACTCGCTCAGGCGAATGCGGGTGCTGATGCGTGCCTGTCCCGTTAGCGGGGTCAGGCGAAAGGCGGCAATGGTCGGGTTGGGATTGCGGTTCGCGAACAGGTGAATCGACTCAACATGCTCTTCCGCTGTCATGGCACTGTCGACGCTGACGGTCAACGGAATGGCGCTGCTATTCTCGGAGACAGGGGGCAACTCCATCTTCAGTCCCTTGGGAGTGGGCTCCGCATCCCCCAGGAGTTCCAGCACAGGTTCAAGCTGGCGCCACTGCTGCCGGGTGCGGGCAGGCACTGTCGGGCTGAAGCCGACCGCAGCCCCGGCGCCAATCAGACACAGGATTTTTCGGCGACTCATCATGAAGTACACCTCGCGACCGTCAGAGCCCGACGCCCCCGATGTCCTCGCTGGTGGTGTCGTGTGAGGCGGCCGTATGGTCTGCTTCGCGGCACCGTAGCGCCGGCCCGGTCTGGGTCGGGTCTGGGTCGGGCATGGGTCGGGCCGAATCCGTCGGCGCCATGTATCCCGGGGGCGTTACGTCATCGCGAGATGGCGGACGAATACCGCAGAACGGCGTCCTTGGGGATCCACCCGCACGGCGCCCGTCCCTTCACTTAATTGTAGTATCCGACACGGGTATGCAGGGCCCCGCCGGTTCCCGCTTGCCCCCGGAACGACAAGTGCGGACCCGTGGGTGTGGCGGGACCCGGGTAACGGGTTGGCCGGTGCGCCGATGGGGCGGCACTGACATGAACCGCCTGGGTGGCCCTGGCGCACGGCAGGTGATCGCAAGGCAATTGAACCCTTTCGGCGGGTGTCCCGCGTTGACCCGCTACGATGACCGGTTCAAGGTTGAGGCCGTGGAACTGGCCCCTGATCAGGGAAGAGGGATCCCGGATCCCGTGTCTCAGCGAAGGCCGATAACAGCCAGTACGAACAGTACGATGACCACCGCACCGACGATCCAGATGATGTTGTTCATGAGTGATTCTTCCTTCCAGTGGTCCACGTTGCGGCCGTCTTCAACGGCTCATCGCTCCACACTATCGTTCCTGCGGTCATTTCTCGGTACGGTGTTGCACATACTTCCTGGAAGGTTAGTAAGCGATGCGTTGGCCAGATGGCAAAGCGCGGGGAAGGGGGATTGGCCACGCGAGCATGGCCGACGAGTGACGTTGTCCATGGGGTCGCTGCCAGCCACGGGGGGCTGACACCATTCCTGGAAAGCCTGGCAAGCGATCCGGCAAGCCACTCGGCCTGTCCGGACCCATGACCCCATGCGGGACAGAAAGCTCCCGCATGGGGTTTCTTGTAATACCGTCAGAATCCGGACGGGCGGTTGCCCTACGCGGAGTCCTCGAACTGCTTAATCTGCTTCTCGGCTTCATCTTTGCTGACGCCGTATGCTTCCTGGATCCTGCCTGCCAGCTGATCCCGCTTACCGGCAATCACCGTTAGCTGATCGTCGGTTAGCTTGCCCCACTGAGACTTCACTTTTCCGGTGTATTGCTTCCAGTTGCCTTCGATCGTATCCCAGTTCATGTCAGGTTTCCTCAGAGTCACGTTCCGGGTGGCGGAATTGCCGACCGGAGATCATTCGCCGAATCAGGTGGCCCGCAGCCAACGCCCCGTAGAGAGGCGCAACGTGGCGCGATACATCGTCAGGCGCGCAGCGCAGAGAGTTACCGGATCCGGGTATATAAAGGTTGCTAACGAGAGCAAGCTACCGTCTGTACGCTCCTCATGCATTGGCCTCCAGGCCCCTTTGTATCTCCACCGTGCGCCTGCGCGTGTGCTGGTTCACAGAGTTCGCCCAGCGGTCAGAGCAATGAGCTGACGGGCGTGATGCAAGACACCAGGGTCTGTTCAGGCCCCGGTGTCTTGGTTACTGCCACTCATTCAAAAGGTTACTCAGTTAGGCTCATACTCCGGGGCGGCCTTCAGCGCGTCTTCGTCCATGTCGAGGAAGAGTGAAACGTCGTCATCTTCGACAGTGCGCTCAATCCGGTCCCAGGCGACAGCAACGTCTTTCTCGCCAATTCCCAGCATCCCGCCAGTACTGATGACTACGGCCACGACCTTCCCATCCTGGTCGATCACGAGATCACTGACCTTGCCGACATCCTCGTCGGTCTGCCGATTCTTCACCGTTTCGCCGATCAACTCGTCTGCGGAGTATCCACCTTCCGGCTTGCCGGTTATATGGGCTTCCTCCTGAGCTGACGGATTCTTCTCCATATCCCCAGCCTGTTGATCCCTGGCTTGAGCCGATGACCCTCCGCGGTCTTCATCGGAGGTCATGACGGGTTGTCCAGTGGACCGCTGTTCCTTGTGGGTGTCCGCGTCCCGATCTTCGGCGAATACGGACCCGATACCGAGTGCGAGTGCGGGTGTCAGCACTGCCGCGAGTGCGAGTGATGTGAATCTGTTCATCGGGTAACTCCTGATTGTGGCCCGACTGAAATATGCCAATCGGGTATGCTTCGATCCATTCGGCCCGAGGTGATGACGTCACCCTTTCGTGAAAGGACCGGAACGGTAGTCACGGCGGCGGGCTGGATGGAGATGACACTATGTCCGAACTTCCGGGCAAAGTCGGTGCGCTGTCACACCCGGAGGTAAAGACTGTGGGTGAGAGCAGCAGGGTGGCGTCGGGCCACGCCGGATACCGGCGAAACGCCACATCAATACGACGGTGGCCCGGGCTACCAATTAAAGCAATGAAGCGCTATAGGGAGGCGGTGAAACCGGCCTTGCCGAGGCAGAAAGGTCGGGGCCGGAAGGCGTCCTGAGGCCCGACCCCGGCGTTCCAGTTGCCATTGCTGATCACCGATGGGTTGGGGAGGGGGGGGGTATCCTCCGGATAATGATCTATTGAGGGCCATCACCGGCTGCCAGTCTCCTGATGCTGACGCCATATAGTAGTTCAACGCCGCGCAGGTCTCCCGCCTGCAAATCCTGATAACGCTCAGTGTACTTGAACGACATGACCTGCCCTGACGGACCCGGGTGGTCGAGACCGATGGCGTGGCCGATTTCATGGATCAGGGTGTAGCGGATATCGTAAACGTCCGTGTTTCCGTCGAAGCCCACTTTCCACGGCTGTTCCGGGTTCAGGCACACCAGTGCCTGATCGATGACCTTCACGCCGTTAGAACTGCCGGTCTTATAGACAACATTGGCAAAGGCACGGCCAACGGGGCGACCCTGTGCGCCAATGAGAATGTCGGCCTGGTCGGGATTTTCGGCAGGAACGAAAGTGATGTTGGCAGCGTCCTCCCAGACACGGAACGCGGCCGCCGTTTCCTTCCGGAGCGCGGCCTGGGAGATCCCGGACCGCTGTGCCAGATCGTCCATGGGCACGAGCTCGCGGCAGTTTCTGGCGTCATTGAAGTGCTGCGGCGCATGCGCGAATGCATAGCTCACGACCGCTCCGGTCCCAAGCTCCGTATCGCCCCATTTGACCTTGTAGCCGTCGAGCTTCAGCAACTGGAATTCGCCATCACCACTGTTGGCTGCAGTGGGAACGACACTGACAAGCGGGCAGAGTAGAAACAGGCAGACGATCTTGACTGCATGATGAATCGCGCTTGTTCTCACCCAAGCCCCCCATGATTGGCTCTCTGTCGCGGGAAATAAACCAAATTGAGGAGATTAAGGTGCGGGCACGCGTCGATTCTGATTGTGCTGTCACAAAATCAAGATTTAGAAACAGACGGGAAAGGGACAGATTTATTTTCACAATGAAGTTGTAGTATCCGGCGCGAGTAAGGAGGGCCCTGCCGGTTCCCTCACCCGAAACGACAAGTCTGGATCCCGGGGTATGGCAGGACACGGGTAACGGGTTGGTCGGTGCGCCGAGAGGGCGCCACTGACATGAACCGGATGGGTGTGGCCCCCGCACGGCAGGTGATCGCAAGGCAAGCGAACCCTTTCCGCGTGTGTCCCGCATTGACCCGTATCAACCGTCCCCTCCGTCAACCTGTTACATTTTCCATGTTCAGGTGGAGGGATGGATGCCGGCATGGAGGTGCGGGGGCAAGGGGGGCGCCAGGTCGTTTTCGCGACCAGGGGGCTGACCAAGGTCTACCTGACCGGCGACGTGGAAATCCATGCCCTGCGGGGGGTCGACATGGAGCTCTATGCCGGCGAACTGACCGTCATGCTGGGCGCGTCCGGTTCCGGCAAGTCCACCTTGCTGAACATCCTCGGGGGGCTGGACAGCGCCACGGACGGGCAGGTGCTCTACGGGGAGCAGGATCTGGTTCGCGCCGGTGACCGGGTGCTGACCGCCTTTCGGCGGGACCACGTGGGTTTCGTGTTTCAGTTCTACAACCTCATTTCCAGCCTGACCGCACGCGAGAACGTCGCCATCGTAACCGAGATCAGCCGCAATCCCATGACGCCCGAGGATGCGCTGGCCCTGGTGGGACTGGAAAAACGCATGGACCACTTCCCTTCCCAGCTTTCGGGCGGCGAGCAACAACGGGTCGCCATTGCCCGCGCCATTGCCAAGCAGCCTGCCGTGCTGCTCTGTGACGAGCCAACCGGCGCGCTGGACTCCAAGACCGGCGTTCAGGTCCTGGAGGCTATCGAACACGTCAATCGGGAACTCGATACCACCACCGCAGTGATCACGCACAACGTGGTGATCGCGGAGATGGCGGACCGGGTGATTCGTCTGAGTGACGGACTGGTGTCCGACGTGCATGTCAACGAGCGCCGAAGGCCGCCCTCCGAGCTGTCGTGGTGATGCGGACCATCCACAGGAAACTGCTGCGCGACCTCACTGAGCTCAGGGGCCAGGTGGCGGCCATCGCCGTGGTTATCGCTGCCGGTGTGATGATGCTGATCATCGCCGTCACGACCCTGGATGCCATAAGCCTGACCAAGGAGCGTTTCTACCGGGACAGCGCGTTCGCCGACGTGTTCGTCGACCTCAAGCGGGCACCGGAAGGACTCATCCAGCGGTTGGTGGAGATACCGGGAGTGAACCAGGTAGAAACCCGCGTGAAGGCGCCGGTGCGCATGGAGGTGCCTGAGTATGAGAACCCTGTGCGCGGCGAAATCATCTCCATTCCGGACGGCCGTCAGCCGACGCTCAACCGACTGTACCTGCGGGAGGGGTTCCTGCCGGAGGCCGGGCGCTGGGACCAGGTGGCCATCAGTGAACCGTTTTCCCAGGCCCACGGTCTGCGCGCCGGGGATACCCTCACCGTAATCATCCGGGGGCGGCTGGAGACCCTCACGGTGACCGGGGTCGTCCTCTCGCCCGAGTATGTCTATCAGCTCGGTCCGGCCGATCTGCTTCCGGACTACGAGCGATTCGGGGTTCTGTGGATGAACCGCCGGGCGCTGGCCAATGCCTTCGGCATGGATGGGGCCTTCAACAACGTGGTGCTCACCCTGCGGGCAGGAGTCCGCGAGGAGCCGGTAATCGACGCTCTCGATCAGTTGCTGGGCCCATACGGCGGCATCGGCGCTCACGGCCGTGATGACCAGCCCTCGCACTTTTTCCTGTCCATGGAGCTGGACCAACTGCGGGTCATGGCCGTGATCCTGCCCACGATTTTTCTGGCGGTGTCGGCGTTCCTGCTGAACGTGCTCATGGGCCGGATCATCCGCATCCAGCGTCAGCAGGTTGCCGTGCTGAAGGCGTTCGGCTATGGCAACCGGGACATGGCCATACATTACGGGCTGCTTACCGGGCTGATTGTCCTGGTGGGCTCGGCGCTGGGCACAGGCCTGGGCGCATGGGCGGCGGATGCCCTTGCCGCTGTCTACATGGAGTATTTCCGCTTTCCGGAAATGAGCTTTCGCCTGCAGCCGCGGGTAATCCTGCTGGCGGTGGGCGTGGCAGGCGCGGCCGCAGCGGTGGGGACCGCCCGGGCGGTATACGGTGCCGTTCGCCTGCCACCCGCAGAGGCCATGCGCCCGCCTGCGCCGGAACACTTCCGGCAGGGTTGGCTGGAGCGCTCGCGGCTCGGCGCGCTGCTGGACCAGCCCACCCGGATCATTGTCCGCAACCTGTCCCGGCATCGATACAAGGCCGGCCTGTCCGTGCTGGGCATCGGCCTGTCGGCTGCCCTGCTGCTGCTGGGAAGCTACCAGTTCGGCGCTGTCACTCAGATGATCGACGTCCAGTATCGCCTGGTGCAGAAGATGGATATCAACCTGCATTTCACCGACCCCACCCCGGAGCGTGCCCTAGCGGAACTGCGGGTGATGCCGGGGGTGCAGTACGTGGAAGGATTCCGCAATGTACCCGTCCGCCTTGCAAGTGGTCGCCACGACTACCGGACCACGATTCTGGGTATGGACGCCCGCCCCGGGCTTTACGGCCTCATCGACGCCGATTACCGCTCCGTGCGTCTGCCTCCGGACGGCCTGGTGCTGACGGATTACCTGGCCGGGCACTTGGGTGTGCGGCCCGGGGACCGGGTTCAGGTGGAGATCATGGAGGGGCACCGTCGCACCGTTGGTGTGGAAGTCGCCGCGACGGTGAGCGAGCCGATCGGGGTCAGCGCGTACATGGAGCGCAGGGCACTGAACCGGCTGATGCGGGAAGGTCCGGCGATCACGGGCACCTGGTTGCTGACGGACGCCGGCCAGCACCCTGACCTGTTCGACCGGCTCTGGGAAGTGCCGCGGGTGGCGAGCATCGGCCTGATACTCGACGCCGAGTCGGCAATCCGCACCTATATCGAGGACACGGTTTTGATCTTCATGGCCGTTCTCCTGGTGCTGGCCGGCTCCATCGCTTTTGCCGTGGTCTACAACAACGCTCGCATCGCCTTCGCCGAGCGGGCGAGGGAGCTGGCAACACTGCGGGTGCTCGGTTTTACGCGTGCCGAAATCGCCTGGATACTGATTGGCGAGCTTGTGCTGCTCACGCTGCTGGCCATTCCGGTAGGCTGGCTTGTGGGCACCGGTTTCGCGTTGCTGCTCAACGAAGCAATGAGCATGGACATGTTTCGGCTGCCGTTTCTGATTACGCCAAGGACTTACGCCTTCGCGGCGGCCGGCGTATTGCTGGCCACGGCCCTGTCGGTCGTGCTGATCGGACACCGGCTGCGCCGGCTGGACATGGTGTCCGCCCTGAAGACCGTTGAGTGATTGCATGAGTATCACCAGGAAAATCCTCACCACCCTGATTGCGCTGGCGGTGCTTGGCCTGCTGGTCGTGGTGTTGATGCCGGCCCCGGTGTCGGTAAGCGTCACCGAGGTAAAGAGGGGGCCGTTCGAGGAATACGTGGAGGATGAGGGTCGCACCCGTCTGCGGGATCCGCACCTGGTCTCGGCGCCGGTAACCGGCTATCTCCGCAGGGTAAGGCTGGAGCCGGGAGACGCGGTCGCGGCCGGCGACGTTCTTTTCGAGGTGGAGGCCGCACCAGCGCCCACGCTGGATCCCAGGACGAGGGCGCAGGCGCGGGAAGCCGTGGCCGCGGCCCGGGCGCGCCTGGAGATGGCTGAAGCGGAACTGGAGGTACGACAGATCCAGTACCACCTGGCCCAGCTCGAGTTCCGGCGCAACGAGCAGATGTACGAGGACGAGCTCATTCCATCGGAGCAGATGGACCGCGTCCGCGCCCAGCGGGATGCCGGCAGGACGGCGGAACGCTCCGCCCGGCACGCCGTCGAGGTGGCGCGCTTCGAACTGGAGGCGGCCAGGGCGGTACTGGAGGTTGCCGAAGGTGAACGCGCCCCGGACGATCACCCCTGCCTTGCCGCACGTGCGCCCATCAGCGGCACCATCACGCAGCGCCACCGATACAGCGAGGGCCCGGTTGCTGCGGGAGAGAGCATCATGGAGATCGGTGACCTCGACGGGCTTGAGGTCCTGGTGGACCTGCTGTCCGTGGACGCCGTGCGGGTCCGGCCGGGGATGCGGGTGGTCCTGGAGCGTTGGGGCGGGGACGACGAGCTCGAGGGCCGTGTTCGACTGGTCGAGCCCGGCGGTTTCACGCGGGTCTCGGCCCTGGGCGTGGATGAACAGCGCGTGCCGGTGCGGGTCGATATCACTTCGGACCGTGAAGAGTGGGCGCATCTGGGTGACGGTTATCGGGTGGAAGCGCGTTTCATACTCTGGGAAGGGGAGGACGTGTTGCAGATTCCCACCAGCGCCCTGTTCCGCAGTAACGATCGTTGGGCCGTGTTTGTCATGGACAATGGGCGAGCAAGGCTGCGTCCTGTCGAAACAGGACGCCGGAGCGGCCTGAACATCCAGGTTGTTGATGGACTGGAAGCGGGTGAAATCGTCATCACCCACCCCGGTGACCGCGTAGAGGACGGAAGTCGTGTAAGGGCGGAGGGCGGAGGCGGATGAATGCGGAAGCCCCGTTTGTCTTCGGCCAACCCTGGGGTTCAGGGGCGGGCGCCTTGCCCCGAAGACCGAAGCTAGCCCGCATATCTCACCGCCGTTCGTCGCGAGGGCGCCGAGATGCCGCTGTGACGGGGGGCACGGACCGGAAGACGGCGAAGGCGTAGCTGACACTACGTCGAGCCGGCTGGAGGGAGTAC
>SLSJ01000278.1 GCA_007130525.1 Ectothiorhodospiraceae bacterium
CATATCTCACCGCCCTTCTACTACGCACGCCGATCTGCTCGCTGTGACGGGGCGTACTCCCTGCAGCCGGCTCGACGTAGTGTCAGCCACGCCTTCGCCGTCTTCCGGTCCGTGCCCCCCGACACAGCGGCATCTCGACGCCCTCGCGACGAACGGCGGCGAGATATGCGGGCTAGACCTTCCTGGCTGGCTTGTCAGCGGAATGCCGGATTTGTGACGCGGCGCACAAACAACGTTTGACTATTGCGCCGCAACAAACAATACTTTTCCTGAAGACGATGTCCGGGTCCGTCGATTGACTCCTCCATCCATCCTCCTCAATGGTGGATTTCAGAGCGCGGCTTCCTCAGTCGCGCTTTTTCTTTGGGCGCGGCCCATGCCGGGGCCGGGATCGGCGCCCCGCCACGCTTGAACGGTCAGGGCCTTTCCGGTACTATCGCCAGCCTCTTGTCAGGAGCACGGGCTCTCGAGGACGGAGTTTCATGAAAACCTTCAGCGCAAAACCGGCGGACGTGGAACGGGACTGGTTCGTGGTGGATGCGGCCGGCAAGACGTTGGGCCGTCTCTCGTCCGAGATCGCGCGGCGTCTGCGTGGCAAGCACAAGCCCGAATATACGCCGCATGTGGATACCGGTGATTACATCGTGGTGGTGAATGCGGAAAAGATCCGGGTTACCGGTCGCAAGGCCACCGACAAGATGTACTATCGCTATACCGGTTATGTCGGCAACCTGAAGAGCGCCAGCTTCGAGAGGCTGCAGGCCACCAGACCCGGTCGAGTGCTGGAACTGGCGGTCAAGGGCATGCTGCCCAAGAACCCGCTGGGTCGGGCCATGTTCAGGAAGTTGAAGGTCTACCCCGGCGCAGAGCACCGGCACGCTGCCCAGCAGCCAAAGCCGCTGGACATCTGATCCGGTCGGTACCAGAGCGAGTACGGAACCAGTCATGGCAGAACAGCAGTATTACGGAACCGGTCGCCGCAAAACGTCCGCGGCACGTGTGTTCATCCGGCCCGGAAACGGTCAGATCAGCATCAACGGCAAGTCCATCGATGAGTACTTCGGCCGGGAGACTTCGCGCATGGTCGTGCGTCAGCCGCTCGAACTCGTGGACGCGACCGGGAAGTTCGACATCAACGTCACCGTGTCCGGTGGCGGAGCCAGCGGTCAGGCCGGTGCCATTCGCCACGGCATCACCCGCGCCCTCCTGGACTACGACGAGGATCTCCGCGGCACGCTGCGCAAGGCCGGTTTCGTGACCCGTGATGCGCGCATGGTGGAGCGCAAGAAGGTCGGTCTGCACAAGGCACGTCGGGCGACGCAGTTCTCCAAGCGCTGATCCGTCGGTTTATTGGGGGATCGTCTAGCGGTAGGACTACGGACTCTGACTCCGTCAACCCAGGTTCGAATCCTGGTCCCCCAGCCAACAAGAAAGCGGGGCCCTGCCGGGGTCCCGTTTTTTTTGGGGTTGACAGGCGTCGGGATGACACGCTGTTGCCGCTACCGGATTGCGCAAAGCGGCGGTGCCGCATCGACGCAACTGCCCGCCGCCCGAATGGCCCGGGTTCGCCGCTGTGGCGGCATCCTTACTTCCGGAACAGCCAGAACACGATCGTCAGCACCACGCTGACCAGGATCATGGTGGTGATGGGAAAGTAGAAGGTGAAGCCTTCCCGCTGAATGATGATGTCGCCGGGCAGTCGACCCAGCCCCAGCCGGGAGATCCACGGCCAGAGCAGGCCGGCAGCCAGGATCAGCAGACCGATGAGGATCAGGGTTCGCTGCATGCGTTCACCGCTGCGCTCGGTTCATTACTGACCTTTCAGTGTCCTGATTCCGCCTTCCTCGGCGATCAGCACAATATCGGCCGGCCGCATCGCAAACAGGCCGTTGCTGACCACGCCGGCGATATTGTTGATCTGCTGTTCGAGCTTCATGGGTTCGTTGATGGTCAGGTCATGCACATCCAGGATCAGGTTACCGTTGTCGGTGGTGAATCCCTCCCGCAGTACCGGACGTCCACCGAGTTTGACCAATTGGCGGCCTACATAGCTCCGCGCCATGGGGATCACCTCCACGGGCAGGGGGAACCGGCCCAGGGTGCCGACCAGCTTGCTGCTGTCGACGATGCAGATAAAGCGCCTGCTGGCAGCGGCAATGACCTTTTCGCGGGTCAGTGCACCGCCGCCGCCCTTGATCAATTGCAGATGGCGGGTGGTCTCGTCGGCGCCGTCAATGTAGACGGGCAGATCCCCGGCCTCGTTCAGCGTCAGAACGCGCACCCCTTCGGCCTCCAGAAGGCGGGTGCTGGCCTCGGAGCTGGAGACGGCACCTTCCAGATCGCCGGCAATCCGCCCCAGCGCCCGGATGAAATGGTTTACGGTGGCCCCGGTGCCTACGCCGATGATCTCGCCGCGGGGCACGTAGTCCAGGGCCGCTTCTGCCACCGCCTGCTTGAGGTTCTCGCTAGTCATGTCCGGATTCCTCCCAGTTGTGAGACCGGTCATGATACGGTCGTGAATTGATCGCGGCCAGTGGCTTCCCGCCTTTATGACCGCCCGTTGCTCCAATACACTGATGCGCTTTGCGCTATTTTCCTGCGCCGGATTAGAAAAACAATGAATCGCACCTACCTAGAACGCATACTGACTGCCCGGGTCTACGACGTCGCCATCAATTCACCTCTGGATCAGGCCCCCAACCTGTCGGCCCGGCTGGGTAACCAGCTGTTGCTGAAGCGGGAGGATCTGCAGCCGGTCTTTTCGTTCAAGCTGCGCGGCGCCTACAACAAGATCTCG
>SLSJ01000064.1 GCA_007130525.1 Ectothiorhodospiraceae bacterium
CACGAACTTCGCCCGGGGCGCGCGGACGCGAATCCATCTCGGCTAGGGAGACGCTGATTTGTTCGCACGTTCGCGTTGGCATCGCATTTTTTCCGAGGCAAGGCGCGCTGTGCAGCGCCGCAATCACTCTGCGGTCAAGCAGCGCAACACCGCATTCAGGGAAAATGCGCTGCCAACCCCCTGGGGCTCGGTCGATTATGGCCCCTGGCGGTGTTGCATCACCGGCCCGGTAGCTCAAGCTACCGAACCGGCACCGCGCCTTGCCAGGTTGCCAAAATCGACACGAGCGCGATCGCGGGAATAAATCAGCGTCTGCCTAGAGCCGTCAATACATACCCCCATGCCCCTGTGCGCTATTGGTCTCAATCACGTCACTGCCCCGCTTGAAGTCCGGGAGAGGCTGGTATTCACGGCGGATACGCTGCGCCCTGCCCTGCAGACACTCGTAGCCGGCAACGGGATCGAGGAAGCCGCCGTTATCTCCACCTGCAACCGCACGGAAATCTACACGGTGGTCGAGGCCGCGGAGAATGCCGAAGGGGTCATCCACTGGCTGGCCAGCAGCCACGACGTGGACAAGGCCTGGTTGCGTCCCTTTCTGTACATCCACCACGACCGGGATGTGGTCCGTCACCTGTTACGGGTAACACCGGGACTGGACTCCATGGTCCTCGGCGAACCGCAGATCGGTGGCCAGACCAAGACGGCCTACATGGAGGCGGTCAGCGCAGGCGCGGTGGGGCAGGTCCTCGATCGCCTGTTCACGCATGCATTCACCGTTTCCAAGCAGATCCGCACCGAGACCGCTATCGGCGCCAATCCGGTATCCGTTGCGTTTGCCGCCGTCACCCTGGCCCGTCAGATCTTCGGAGCGCTGGATGGTTCCCGGGCCCTTCTGGTGGGTGCCGGGGAAACCATCGAGCTGACGGCACGCCACCTCCACCGGCAGGGCGTACGCAACTTCACCGTGGCCAACCGGACCCGGGAGCGCGCCTGGGAACTTGCAGAACAGTTCGGCGGCACGGCCATCGCGCTACCGGATCTTCCGGAGGCACTTGTCAGCGCCGACATTGTCGTCACATCCACCGCCTCGCCCCTGCCCCTGCTGGGCAAGGGATCCGCGGAACGGGCGCTGAAGCGCCGCCGCCACCGGCCAATCTTCATGGTTGATATCGCGGTGCCCCGTGACGTCGAACCCGAGGTGGGCGAACTGGATGACGTCTACCTCTATACGGTGGACGACCTGCGCGAGGTCATCGAGGAAAACCTGCGCTCACGCAATCATGCCGCGGAAGAGGCGGAACACATCATCGAACTGCAGGTCGAGCGCTTCATGACCTGGTTGCGCAGCCTGGACTCCGTCCCCGCCATCCGCCGCTTCCGGGACCGTGCCGCCGATCAGCGTGACGAAGTGCTTGAGCGCGCAATGCGCCGGCTTGCCAACGGTGAAACGCCGGAAGCGGTGCTCGAATACCTGGCGCGCACTCTGACCAATCGCCTGCTGCATCTGCCCACCACGCGCCTGCGCGAGGCCGGGGAACAGGGCCAGCGCGAACTGCTGGAAGCGGCCCGACGGCTTCTGGCCCTGGATGACGATTCACCGTCACGCACGGTGAACCCCCGGGAGCACAAAGAAAGTCAATGAAGACCTCGATCCGCGGCAAGCTGGAAAAACTGGAGGATCGCTTCGAGGAAATCGGGGCGCTGCTCGCCGATCCCGACGTGATCGGCGAACAGGCCAGGTTTCGGGACCTCTCGCGCGAATACGCGCGGCTTGAAGCCGTGGTTGAGGGTTTCGCCCGCTTCCGGCAGGCAGAGGAGAACCTCGAGGCTGCCCGCGCCATGCTCGATGACAGCGATCCGGACATGCGCGAGATGGCCGCGGAAGAACTCGAGACGGCACACCGGAGCCTGCTGGAACTGGAGGCCGAGCTGGAACTGCTGCTGTTGCCCGAGGATCCGTTCGACCAGGCCAACATCTTCCTGGAAATCCGCGCCGGCACCGGCGGCGACGAAGCCGCGCTGTTCGCCGGCGACCTTTTCCGCATGTACGCCCGCTACGCCGAGCAACGGAGCTGGAAGCTGGAAGTCATCAGCGAAAGCCCCGGCGAACACGGCGGCTACCGGGAAATCATCGTGCGCGTGGTCGGCGACGGCGCCTACTCGCGGCTGAAGTTCGAATCCGGCACCCACCGGGTTCAGCGCGTTCCGGAAACCGAGTCGCAGGGCCGCATCCATACATCGGCGTGCACCGTGGCAGTGCTGCCGGAGGTTGAAGACGTCAGCCATGTGGATATCAGTTCCGGTGATCTCAAGGTGGACACCTTCCGTTCTTCCGGCGCCGGCGGCCAGCACGTGAACAAGACCGACTCGGCCATCCGCATCACCCACCTGCCCTCGGGCATCGTCGTCGAATGCCAGGACGAGCGCTCGCAGCACAAGAACCGCGCCAAGGCGCTGTCACTGCTGCAATCGAAACTTGTCGCCATGGAACGCGAACGCCAGACGCAGGAGCAGACCGCGCAACGGAAGCTGCAGGTTGGCAGCGGCGATCGCTCGGAACGCATCCGCACCTACAACTTCCCCCAGGGCCGGCTTACCGACCACCGCATCAACCTCACCCTCTACCGGCTGGACGAAATCATGGCAGGCAACCTCGACCAGGTGATCGGCCCGCTGGCACAGGAACATCAGGCGGAATTGCTGGCGCAGATGGCTGGGGGCGCGTAGCG
>SLSJ01000143.1 GCA_007130525.1 Ectothiorhodospiraceae bacterium
ACCCGCCAGATCAGGCGGGCCGGTCGCGCCCCCAGACTCCTGGCGGCATCGGGGATGTTGGGGCGAATCTGCTCCAGCGCCGAATCCACCGAACTGAAGGCCACGGCCATGAAGCGGATGGTATAGGCGAACAGCAGTGCCAGCACGCCGCCGGTCAGCCACTGCCCGTGCTCCAGATCAAGCAGCGTCACCAGGGCATTATCCAGCCAGGTGAACACCAGCATGACACTCACCGCCAGCACCGAACCGGGCAGGGCATATCCCAGCGTGGATACCGACACTGCCCGGCGGGTCAGCCAGTCCGGCTGGATGCGACGGGCGTAAGCCAACAGCAGCGCGATGGTCACCGTGCTCAGCGCGGCCATGGCGCCCAGCGCCATGGTTCGCCCCAGCAGACTGAGGTAGCGCGCATCCAGGTCACCGATGGAGTGATTGAAAACCCACAGAAGCAACTGAATCAGGGGAATGACGAACGCCACGCTCAGGACCAGGGTGGCATAGCCGGTCGCGGCCCAGCCGCGAACGCCGCGCAACCGAATCCGCTGGCCGTGTCCGTGTCCGGCCTGGTAGAAACGCGCCCTGCCCCGCGTGTAGCGCTCGGCAAACAGCGCCAGCGCCACGAAAAGAAGCAGCAATGACGCCAGTTGGGCCGCCACCTCGATGCTGAAGAACCCGTACCAGGCCTTGTAGATGGCGGTGGTAAAGGTGTCGAAGTTGAACACCGACACGGCACCGAAGTCCGCCAGCGCCTCCATCAACGCCAGAGCCGTACCCGCGGCGATGGCTGGCCGGGCCATGGGCAGCGCGACCCGGAAAAACGCCTGCCAGGGGCCCATCCCGGCTATCCGCGCAGCCTCCATCAGCCCCGGCCCCTGCGCCAGGAAGGCCGTCCGGGTGAGCATGTATACATAGGGATAAAGCACCAGCCCCATGACCAGGATGACGCCACCGGGAGAGCGGATCGGGGGGAACCAGGCACTGGTGCCGAACCAGTCCCGCAGTTGGGTCTGCACCGGGCCGGCGAAATCCAGCACACCGATGAAGGTGAACGCCAGAACGTAGGCCGGCACCGCCAGCGGCAGCATCAGGGCCCACTCCAGCACGCGGCGTCCGGGAAACTCGCAGACCGCCGTAAGCCAGGCCAGTGAAACGCCGAGCAGCAGCACGCTGGTGGCCACACCAACGATCAGCAGCAGCGTGTTACCAATGAGGGTACGCAGCACCGTGTCCGCGAGGTGCTGCCAGATATCCGGTTGCGGTTGCAGCCACGAAAGCACGGTCACCGCGATGGGCGCGAGCACCACCAGCCCCACCGCAACGGCGAGCCACCGCCAGCCGCGGATCGGGCCCAGAGCCCGGCCCCCGGGGTACGGCCCGCGGCGCGCAGTCGCGTCTGTCCCGACCGCGGCCATCAGCGCACCCGGAGCCGGTCGTGACGGGTGGCGGCACACCGCCCCTGCGCAGTAACAGCGCCGAGGGCGGAATGGGTCAGAGATTCCCTGTCAATCAATGTCAGACCTCAACTGCGCGAGACGCCCTCCCTACCGGTATCCGGCCCGATCCATGAGCATCACCGCCGGGACCTGCAGCCGCCCGGCCTCCGACACGTTCAGGGTGTCGGCCTGGAAGTCACCCCAGGAGGCGACCCGTTCGTCCGGCGACACCTCGGGAGCAACGGGATACTCCATGTTGAGCGCCCCGAACATCTGCTGCGCCTCCTCGTCCGCGAGCCACTCCAGCAGGCGGAGAGCGCCTTCGGGGTTGCCGGCATGCCGGGTTATGCCGGCGCCGGAGACATTCACATGCACGCCCTCCGCATCCTGGTTCGGCCAGAACAGCTTCAGCGGGATGTCCTCGCCGTCACGTTGCTGCAGCCGGCCGAAATAATAGGTGTTGACGATACCCACGTCGCACTGGCCGGCTATGATCGCCTCCATCAGCGAGGTGTCGTTGGAGAACGGCTGCGTGGCCAGATTGTCGACCCAGCCGCGCACCACCTGCTCTGTGCGCTCTTCACCGTGACGGGAGAGCATGGTGGCGACCAGGGACTGGTTGTACACTTTCTTGGATGTACGCAGGCATACACGGCCCTTCCAGTCCGGGTCGGCCAGCGCTTCGTAGGTGGAGAGTTCGGAGGGGTCGACCCGATCGGTGCTGTAGACGATCGTGCGGGCGCGTACCGACAGGCCGAACCAGCGGCTGTCGGGATCGCGCAGATGCTGTGGAACCCGCTCTCGCAGCAAATCCGACTCAACGGATGCCAGCACTCCCCACTCGGCAGCCTGCCAGAGATTGCCGGCGTCCACCGTCATCAGCATGTCGGCGCGGGTGTTGCGTCCCTCAGCGCGGAGTCTCTGCAGCAATGGCCCGGCATCATCGGTGATATAGCGGACATCGATTCCGGTCTGTTCAGTAAAGCGGTCGAACAGCGGCTTTATGAGATGCTCCTGGCGTGCCGAATACACCACCACCTCTCCCGCGGCCTGGGCGGTCGACAGGCTCAGGCCGGACACGGCGGTCACTGCTGTCAGCGCGACAGCGAAAGCGCGGATCAACTGCATCGACGTGGTACCCGAAAGGGGAACAGGATGTCAATGATAATCATTCTTATTAATGGTTGCAAAAGCATTCGCACCTTTCTGGCCGGCCGAAACCACGGCGCCCACGCCTCTAGCCCGCATATCTCACCGCCGTTCGTCGCGAGGGCGTCGAGATGCCGCTGTGACGGGG
>SLSJ01000217.1 GCA_007130525.1 Ectothiorhodospiraceae bacterium
GGGCTGAGGGCAAGACCGCCCTTTTCGATCACTTCCGCCGCCAGCGGGATATCGCTCGTGATCACCAGGTCACCGGCATCCATCCTCCTGACTATTTCATTGTCGGCCACGTCAAAACCGGATGCGACCTGGAGCAACCTGATACGAGGCGACGGCGGCACGCGGACAGGCCGGTTGGCCACCAGCGTCAATCGCACCCCCGTGCGTTCCGCGGCCCTGAACAGAATATCCCTGATGACCACGGGACATGCATCCGCGTCCACCCATATGTTCATGTCATGTCGTGTCCGTAGTTATGCGACAGGGTTGTTCAGGCGCCACCGCCGGGAGCATCTTCCGTGGAAACAGCAATACGGGAGTTATGCACCCGCCCTGCCGCATGCCTCGACCCGGCAGGCGCGACCCGGAACACGCGGGCGAAAACCTGATCGTGGCGATTCCTCCATGGCGACATTCTCCACCGGGCTGGCACCCGGAAGATAGCGTTCGGTACACGGCGCAGTCCGGATGGTCGAGCCAACCCGCCTGACTCAGGTCATGGCAGGAGCACGTGCTCGCTATGGTATGTTCTGAATGGGTCAGGTCCCACACGGAGACCCGATGTATTCGCGCGCTCGCGCTCGGGTCGATCTCGGCAGCCCGCCGGCGCGCCGCCGGTTCGGTGGTCGCGGCGCCAGCGGGGCGGTGGCTCGAAACCGCCGGAAGTCGTTTCCCCGGAGGAGAAATGCATGCGTGCGGCGTTACTGGTGGCAGTGGTAGCCGATGAACTGGAGGAGGAGGCCGTTCGCATTGCGCGGGAGGCCGGCGCCCGCGGCGTCACCATCCTGGCCGGACGGGGCATCGGCTTTCCGGAGCATGTCACCTTTTTCGGCATCACCTACCGGGGGCTGGAGAAGATCCTGCTCTGGGTGCTGGATGAGCCCTCCGCCGAGTTCATCGCGGAGCGAATCAATCTCGAACTGGACCTGCTGAAGCCCTTCAAGGGGCTGGCGTTCGTCCTGCCGGTCAGCCACGTCGATGGCCTGGACCCGCGCGCCGTGGCCCGTATTCTCGAAGCCGAGCGGCGAACGTAACGACTACGGATGTAACCGGGCACGGAGAATCGAGGCAGGCAACCCCACACTCGCCATGAATAAGAATCGGAACTATTGAACCAGCTCAGGGAATTCTACGGAATACTCAAGCACGCGTTCCGCAATCTGCTGCCCATCATCGCTGTGGTGGCATTCTTTCAGTTTGCGGTGATGCAACAGATCCCGGACGGCCTGTGGCCGATGGTCTTCGGGCTGCTTGTGGTGGTGCTGGGGGTGGCGCTGTTCCTCCAGGGGCTGGAACTCGGCATCTTCCCCATCGGCAAGAACCTCTCCAACGAGTTCGCCAAGAAAGGTTCCCTGAGTCTGTTGATGATATTCGGCTTCTGCCTGGGATTTGCCGCCGTGGTCGCCGAACCGGCACTGATCGCGGTGGCAAGCCAGGCGGAGATCATCAGCGAGGGGCGGGTCAACGCACTGACGCTGCGCCTGCTTGTTGCCGCCTCGGTGGGGGCGGTGGTAGCGCTGGGGGTATTGCGCATCATTTTCGGCCACAGTCTGCACTGGTACATGATCATCGGCTATGTGGCGGTGGTCCTGGTGACCTTCTTCGCCCCGGAGGAAATCGTCGGGCTCGCCTACGACTCCGGTGGCGTCACCACCAATATCGTCACCGTGCCGCTGATCGCCGCCCTGGGCATCGGTCTGGCGGTTTCCCTGCGCGGCCGCAACGCCCTCACCCACGGCTTCGGCCTGGTGGCGCTTGCGGTGATGGTGCCCATGATCTCGGTGCAGATATACGGAATCCTCGTCTACAGCTTCGGCGAGGCGGCCGAGGTCGTCCCCAACGGTCTGGTCGTGGACCCCGGAGTGGACGAGGTGGTCTCTCCCACGGCCGGCAGCCTGCTGCTGGGCATGCTCACCGATCTGCTGGCGATGTTCCGGGATGTGCTGCCCATCATCGCGGTGGTGCTGGTGTTCCAGTACCTGGTAATCCGCAAGGCGGTGGCCCACGTGCACAAGGTCGCCGCGGGTTTCGTGCTGGTAATCGTCGGCCTCTACGCCTTCGTGGTGGGACTCAAGCTGGGGCTTTTTCCCATCGGTCAGAGCATGGCCGAACAGCTCATCACCCTCGACCGTGTGGTGTTCGTGTACCTTTTCGCGTTCAGCATCGGTTTCGCCACTACCATGGCGGAGCCGGCCCTGATCGCCATCGGCCACAAGGCCGAGGAGGCCGCCAAGGGCAGGCTCAATGGCAACGTCATCCGGATACTGGTGGCCCTGGGCGTTGCGATCGGCATCACCATCGGCGTGCACAGGATCATTACCGGGGATTCCATCCACTACTACATCATGGCGGGCTACACTCTGGTGATCATCCTTACCTGGCTGTCGCCGCGATATATCGTGGCCCTGGCCTTCGACCTGGGCGGGGTGACCACATCGGAAGTCACCGTTCCCCTGGTAACCGCCCTGGGCATCGGTCTGGCCACGCACATCGAGGGACGCAATGTGCTGATCGACGGATTCGGCCTGATCGCCTTTGCGTCCATATTCCCGATCGTTACCGTCATGCTCTATGCTATTGCCGCTGACGTCGCCGCCCGGACGAGAGGAGTCGAGACATGAAGTTCGCAGTGCTGGTGGCCATACTGGCCGAGGACCTGGAAGAACAGGCCATAGACTCGGCCAAGAAGGCCGGTGCCGGCGGGGTCACCATCATGGATGCGCGCGGCATCGGCACGGAGGAAAAGAAGAGCTTCTTCGGCCTCACTTACGAAGGCAGCCAGTCGGTGCTGGTGTTCGTGCTGGAGAAGAAGCTCTCGATTACGGTGCTCAAGCAACTCACCCGGGACCTGGAGCTGAACAAGCACAGCAAGGGCGTGGTGTTCACCATCCCTCTGGAGCACATCGCAGGGATCGACATACAACAACTGGAACGCTTCGAGGAACGCATCAAGGACAGGATCTGATCGTTCGCCACCGACCAATCGGCTGCGGGGGGAGACATGCTGGTCAAGGACATCATGGAAACGGACGTGGTCACGATCTCGCCGCTGGCCACGGTGCGCGAGGCCATGCAGCGGATGAAGGCGCACGGCGTCAAGTCGCTGGTGGTGGAAAAAAAGGATGCCCACGACGCCTTCGGCATCATCACCTACACCACCATCCTGCGCACCATCGTCGCCGAGGACGGCGACATCGACCTGATCAACGTCTACGACATCTGCTCCAAGCCGGTGATCAGCGTATCCGCCGAAATGGACGTTCAGCACGTTGCCCGGCTCATGGTGACCCGGGACTTCCGACGTGTCGTCGTGCTTCGCAACAACGAACTGGAAGGCATCATCACCATCAACGACATTGTCACGCCGATACTGAGCATGGCGGACGAGTAGGCACCGCCCCCTGACGGACCCCGCAACACGATTCCCCGGGAATCTCCGCTTATTCCTGCGCCGGCGTCTCGGAGCCAAGACCTTCACCATCACCGCGGGGACCGAGTTCCCAGCACCGCGTATTCCGCGCGAAGCCCATCGCAGGGTAATAGCCTGCGGCGTCGGGAGCACTGACAAGCCTGAGCGTGCAGCGTGGGCCCAAGCGGCGGCGGGTGCGGGCGAGCAGTTCCCTGCCGATGCCGCGACGCTGGTAGTCGACATCGACCGCCAGTTCGGAAAGAAAGCAGACATAGCAGAAATCGGTGACCGACCTGGCGACTCCCACCAGCCGGTCTCCGTCCCGGGCCGTGACCAGGAGGTTCCCGTACCGCAGCATCCCCTCGATGCATCCCCGATCCCCGATCGGCCGGCGTCGATCAAGCGTCGAGCGCCTGAGCAGGTCGATGAACTGGTCCACACTGATCGTATCGTTGATCGCGAACCGTATCGCCATCGCTCCCCTGCCCCTGCCGCCTGCCGATGTCTGCCCCCATGCACCGCCCGCCCGTCATCAGCGGACAGGCGCCGGCGGGGACCCGGGGCGCATTTAGAATTCCGCCTCGAAGAAGCTGTCGAGATCAGCCTCCCGCGCCCGAACCGCTCTCATGTCCTCGTCGGAGACGTCATCGCTGAACCCGGTCATCACCTGTCGCTGCTGGGCCATCTGCTGGCGCATCATCTCCTTGTGCTCCTCGGGGATGTTGGCGTTTTCCTCCATCTCCCGAAGGGCCTGCTGCATCTGCCGTTCCATCTCGGGGACGGCATCGCCCATTTTCACGGCCATGTAGGCGTTGAACACCCGGCCGCTGATGTTGGCCCATTCACCGGTATCACCAAAACCGTGACGGCGGACGATACGCTGCACGTCGTCGTGCCGGCGCGCGAACTCGTTCATCATCCTCTCGAAGTTGATTTCCCCCGGATGCGCGGCATCCACGTCCATGTCGTCTTCCAGCTCCGCGCCGTGCTGTTCCGCCCACTGCTGCAGGTCGCCCATCGCCGCTATCCAGCGATCAATCGTGTCGCCCCCCAGCGCATGCGCCTGACCCATGCCAAGCAACAGGCCCGCCATCAGTACTCCCATGATTTTCACGTTCCGCATAACGTCCCCCGCGAATTTTTATCGGTATACAAACGCCGACACCGGAAAAGTGCGGTGCAGGCCAGCCCCGAGCGTAACAGGTCGGATGTCCGGTCGGGTAGCGACCCGGGAACATCGGCTCGCGCAGACCCGGAACACCGTGCCGGCGTGTTCAGGAGCGTCTTGCCGGCGCCGACGGTTCACGCCGCCGGCGCCATTGCCGAGCGGGCGATGCCGCGGAGAAGGCGGCCCAGGATGTCCGTTCCCGTCACCACCCGCGGTTGCCCGCCCCAGAGCAGAATGATGTCGTCGTCCACGATGTCGTCCGCCACGTCTCCGGCGCGGGCACGAAAGCGCTGGATCAACTCACCGAGCTTCTTCTTCTCGTCGCGCGCCGTGATAGGTCGATGGCAGTGGCGATAGGGATTGAAGCGGAGCGGATCGAACAACGCCTCGCGGAGGAAGTCATTCGCCTTGAGGACCAGCCGCGGTTCACCTTCGGGGTCGACAATCACCACCCAGCTTTTCCCGGCGCGGTTGACGGCACGCAGAAAACCGTCCTCGGCGGTGGGCTCGATCGGCGGGAACACGGGACGTCCGCCGTCGAACTCGAGCTCCAGTATACTGTCGGGTTCGATCGGTTCGCCTTCGTCATCCAGGGGCACATCGTCCAGCTCCAGGAAATTCAGCGCACCCTGGCCCTCCACACGGGCGATATCGCTGCCGGCTGCTTCCATGTGCAACTGGATCACGTGGCGCAGATCATGCTCCCGGAAGTAACGGATCCCTTCTCCGCCCAGCCACAAATCCAGCACCCAGGCGGTGGGTCGCGCGACCGGATAAAGCAGGATCTGGTACGCGCGCAATACCGGCGACAGCATGGAGGCCAGGCGCAGGGCGTGACGGGTGAAGTAGGACTGCGGAATGATCTCGGCGAATATGGTGATGACCACGGTGGAGAATAGAAAGGCCGCGACACCGCTGAGCACCGAACCCGACAGCAAGGCGAGAAGCACATTCACGCCGACATTGCCCCAGAGGATGGTTACGAGCGCGAAATTCGCGTCCTCCCGAAGTCGGAGCACACGCTTCGCGCGCGCATTGCCCTTCTTGGCCTCGACCTCCAGTTCCAGTTTGCCGATCGAGAACAGCCCCAGGTTCAGTCCGGAGAGCATGGCGGACTGCGACAGGCAGAGGAGGATGCCAAGCCAGGTGAACAGGGTCATGACGCTGGTTTCCGTTCGCTTGTTGCAGGGACACTACCCGGCCTGGTGCCGGGACATGGCGGTATCGATGAACAGGCCAAGAACACCATTGTCGCCAGGCCGTCTTGTTGTCATCGGTGTTCGTCAGCGCGCGTTCACGCAGTCCGGGGGCGCGCCGGAGTCGCACTTTCTGCAGTCCAGCATGCGCCCGAGCATGGATTCTCTCCCGGCTTCTGTCACCACCCAGAAACGATTGAACCATGGCGGCTTGTGTCGCACATGCCGGAAATGGCCGCAGGCGAGTTCCGCCACCCAATGATTCTCTTCGTCCCTGTGGTATCCGACGATCGGCTGCTCCATATCACCCCTGTATGCGACCCTTGTAGTCGTGCACGGGAGTCCGCGACATATCTTCACGCCTGTGGGGCCGGATTCTCCACAGCAGCACGAGTCATGGCCATACTGACACCAGGGCGATGCCATTCCGAGGGAGGACCCGGTCATGAACATCTGTAACGGCTTCGCGGATGCGATCGGCAACACTCCGCTGATTCGACTGCCGCGGCTTTCCGACGAGACCGGCTGCGACATACTCGGCAAGGCGGAGTTCATGAACCCCGGCGGCTCGGTGAAGGACCGTGCGGCGCTCTACATCGTTCGGGACGCCGAGCGCCGCGGCGCGCTTCGCCCCGGAGGTACCGTTGTCGAGGGCACCGCGGGCAACACCGGCATCGGGCTTGCCCATCTCTGCAACGCGCGCGGGTACCGCTGCGTTATCGTCATACCCGAAACCCAGACCCGGGAGAAGATCGACCTGCTCCGCACCCTCGGCGCCGAGGTGCATACCGTGCCCGCGAAACCGTACAGGGATCCGAACAACTACCAGAAGGTGGCCGGGCGCATGGCCGAAGAAATGGACAACGCCGTCTGGGCCAACCAGTTCGACAACACCGCCAACCGTCAGGGCCACTATGAAACCACGGGCCCGGAAATCTGGAACCAGACCGATGGCCGCCTGGATGCCTTCGTCGCGGCCACCGGCACCGGCGGCACGCTTGCGGGCGTGGCCCGTTACCTCAAGGAACAGTCCGAGACGGTGCGCTGCGTCCTCGCCGACCCCAGCGGCAGCGCGCTGTACTGCTACGCCAGGACAGGCAAGCCGGAAGTACAGGGAGAGGGTTCGATCACGGAAGGAATCGGCAGCACCCGCGTCACCGCCAACCTGGAGGGCACCCCCATCGACGACGGCATGATGATCCCGGACCAGGAGGCGGTAAGCATGGTCTACCGGGTGCTCCATCAGGAAGGGCTTTTTCTCGGCAGTTCGTCGGGCATCAATATCGCTGCGGCCGTCCGCCTGGCGCGGGAGATGGGACGCGGTCATACCATCGTCACGATTCTCTGCGACGGCGGCGCCCGCTATTACTCACGCCTTTTCAATCCGGGATGGCTCCGGGAAAAAGGGCTGACGCCCGAATATCCCTGAACGGAGGAATACCCGCGCGGGGCATCCTTCAGCTCGTCGCCAATTTCCGTGAGTGGATGCCCTCAGTCCTCCCCGAAATAATGCACCACGGCAGCGGCGATCCGGTCCAGGGCCTCGGGGTTGGCCAGGGCCGCGCGATTGTCGGCACCACTATCGCCCTGCAGCAGTCGTGCTACCGCCAACTCGACCTTCTTTCCGCTGCGGGTGTATGGAATCTGCTCCACGCTGATGATGTGCCTGGGCACATGCCGGGGAGTGGTGTTGTCCCGGATGCGCCCGCGAATACGCTGCTCCAGCGCCGCATCCACCTTCACCCCGGGGGCCGGCACCACCAGCAACACCACCTCGACATCGCCTGCCAGCGGGCGCCCCACCACCAGGCTGTCGGCAATCTCCTCGATGGTCTCAACCTGGCGATAGATCTCAGCCGTACCAATGCGCACACCGCGAGGATTCAGGGTGGCATCGGATCGGCCGTATATCACTGCTCCGCCGTGCCCGGTGAAACGCACGAAGTCGCCATGAGCCCACACCCCGGGGAAGCGTTCGAAATAGGCACCCCGGTAGCGTTTGCCGTCCGGATCGTTCCAGAATCGCACAGGCATCGACGGCAACGGCTGCAGACACACCAGCTCGCCGCGCTGATGTCCTCCATCTTCACCCTCCGGCGTGTAAGCACGGGCATCCACCCCGAGCAGCCGGCACTGGATTTCACCGCGGCGGACCGGCAGCAACGGCGTGCCCCCGACGAAGCAGCCACAAATGTCGGTACCGCCGGAGATGGAACTGAGCAGCAGGTCGGGCTTCACGGCCTGGTAGACCCAGTCATAGTCCTCCGGCAGCAAGGGCGAGCCGGTGGAGAAGATGATCCGAAGGCGTGAGAGATCATGGTCCCGTCCCGGCACCAGGCCCGCCTTGCGGCAGGTCCCCAGGTACCTGGCACTGGTCCCGAAGTGGGTTAACGACTCCTGCTCCGCCATTGCCCAGCACACGTCCAGGCTGGGATGGGCCGGTGAGCCGTCGAACAGCATCAGGCGCGCCCCGGTCATGAGCCCGGAAACCATCCAGTTCCACATCATCCAGCCGCAGGTTGTGAAGTAAAACAGAGTGTCGCCGTGCGCCATGTCACCGTGCAGGGACAGTTCCTTGGCATGGTTAAGCAGGATTCCGGCTGCGCCGTGGACGATGCACTTGGGCACCCCGGTTGTGCCTGAAGAGTAGAGGATATAGACGGGATGATCCGCCGGCAGCGGCTCGAAGCGGGGCTCGGCGCCGGCATACTCGGCCAGCACACTCTCCCAGGGGTAAACGAGTTCGCCCTCCGGGTGATCCGCGTGCGGCAGGTTGGCGATGGAGACCACTGCACGCAGCCCCGGCAACTTCGTCATGACCTCCCGGATAACGTCCATGCGCGGGAACAGCTTGCCGTTGTAGCCGTAGCCATTGACCGCCACCAGTACCGTGGGCTCGATCTGGCCAAAGCGGTCAAGAACTCCAGCGGCACCGAAATCCGGACTGGCCGAACTCCACACTGCGCCAAGTCCGGTGGTGGCGAGCATGGCGACCAGAGCCTCATGTGTGTTTGCTACCAGACCAGCCACCCGATCACCCGCACCCACACCCTGTTCACGCAGGAAACCCTGCAGGGCGCCAACCTGCGCGACCAGCTCCGCGTGACTCAACCGCACCGCTTCACGGCACTCGGTGACGGACACCAAGGCCTGCTCATCACGTCGCTTACCAAAGGCATGACGCAACAGGTTCTCGGCGAAGTTCAACCGGGCACCGGGGAACCACTGCGCTCCCGGCATCGCCCGCTCGCCGAGCACCCGGTCATAGGGACGCGTGGCATGGATGTCGGCATAACGCCAAATGCTCGCCCAGAAGGACTCCAGTTCGCTCACCGACCAGGCATGCAGGGCATGGTAGTCGGGAAAGTCTCCATAGCCTTCCGCCGCAAGCCAGTCCCGGTACCGGGCCATCCGGCTCCCCGTAAGCTCCCGTTCGCCGGGCTCCCAAAGCACGGGGTTCACCTCGCCCATGGCGTTTTCTCCGCTCAGACAGGATCAAGTTCATGGAAAACGATAAACAACCCGGAGCGCGCGGTCATGCATCGGAATGTACTTATCGGAATGTACTTAAGGAGCCCGCTTGCTTGCTGCACCATACTTCCTGGTGTTGGAAACTGCGCATTGGCCGAAGCGAGCTGCCCTTGCACCCGCAAAGCCGGACCCATCAGGGTGCCCGACATGAACGAGCGACTGTTTCAAAAAGGTGCGAACCATAGCCAGATCGCGCTTCTGCTCCAGGGCGGAGGCGCACTCGGCGCGTTCCAGGCCGGTGTCTTCGAGACGCTGTACGGCCACGGATTCAGTCCCGACTGGATCGCCGGGACCTCGATCGGCGCCGTTCAGGGCGCGCTGGTGGCCGGCCATCGAACTGCCGACCCGGTAACGGCGCTGAAGACTTTCTGGGAGGCCGTCTCCGACCCTGCCGCCTGGGGCACGGACCACCTGTCCTCGCTCGCGCAGGAGATGAACAGCAACCTGTCCGTGCTGGCTTCGCTACTGCGAGGCCGGAACGCCTTCTTCACACCACGACTGGCACCACCCCTGACCAGGCTGCAGAGCGTTGGAGCAGAATCCGCCAGCTATTATGACGTGACACCACTGCGCAAGCTCCTCCTCCGGCTCATCGATTTCGAGCGCATCAATGACGGCCCCACACGCCTCTCGCTCGGGGCCGTCAATGTGGAAACCGGCGAGCTTAGATATTTCGACAGTCGCGACGAGCGCATCGGAGTCGAGCATGTGCTGGCGAGCGCCGCTCTGCCGCCCGCATTTCCTGCAGTGCGCGTCGGCGACCATTACTACTGGGACGGAGGGATTTACTCGAATACACCGCTTGAAGCGATTCTCGACGACAATCCAAGGCGGAACACACTTTGCTTTGCGGTTGTCCTGTTTGCGCCGGACGGACCCGAGCCCCGCTCGTTGCCGGAAGTGGAGGCCCGCCGCAAGGATATCGTCTACGGCACGCGGGCACGGCAGCACATCGCGGCATCCCGGCGTACTCACACCCTGCGACGCGCCATTCAGTCACTCTACGCGCAATTGCCGGAAGAAAGCAGCCGGCGGCAGGAGAACCAGGAACTCGCTGCACTTGGCTGTACCACGCACATGGACGTAGTGCCGATAGTTTATCGATCCAGTCAATGGGAGTCGGCAAACAAGGACGCCGACTTTTCCCGGGCATCCATCCGACGGCGGTGGCAACTGGGCCGGGAACACGCCCTCCGCTGTCTCGAACACAAGCCCTGGCTTTCGACTGCTCCAAGACATGAGGGGGTCACCGTACACCGAATCAACTGACCGGGCCCGCATGCACAGTCCATGTCCCGGACATTGTGCGTCTGGGAGCCGCCTAGCCCGCATATCTCACCGCCGTTCGTCGCGAGGGCGTCGAGATGCCGCTGTGTCGGGGGGCACGGACCGGAAGACGGCGAAGGCGTAGCTGACTCTACGTCGAGCCGGCTGCAGGGAGTAC
>SLSJ01000287.1 GCA_007130525.1 Ectothiorhodospiraceae bacterium
GGTGGACGTGGGGTACCATCGGCCTAATGAATGCTCTGCCTGTGCAGTTGGTTGGCGCATGGATGCTGGTTGCCATTCTGGTGCTGGTGCCCTTCCATTTTGCGTCCGAAAGGGAAGTGGAAGCCCACCTGGAGAAGGAGCTCCTGGAGTTGCAGGCGGCTCTCCGGGGCACCGACGCATTGCTGCGAACCGTCACCAACCAGGCCTTCAGCGATCTCATCGGGCGCGGGGAGTTGCGCGCACGCCTGGCCCGCATTTCCGAATCGGGAGCGGAACTCCGGAACAGTTTCCCGCCGGAGTGGGTCGATGATGTCGGGTTCGAAGCCTATCGGGGGATGCGGACCTGTTGCGGAGCGAGTTTGCAGATACTTGGCGCCGACGGCACCCCGCTTCTGCGTTACGGGCATCGTCTCATTGTCCTGGAGGCGAACGGTTACGATACATCGCCGAGGCTTCAGGATGTCCTGCATACGCGGCTCGGCGCCCAGGGTTTCCAGGCCGACGCCCTGGGCCTCGCCTATCGTCGGGTTCTGCCGGTCTGGAATGAGGGCGAGCCGGTCGGCGGGATCGAAGCGGTGCTCATGCCAGGCGCCCTGGTAACGCTTTTGCGCCGGATCGGCGGTGATGTCCTGGTCTATCATCTCCTGGTCAACCGCGATGCGCTTCCCGACTCGTTTACGTCCCTTTCGGATAACGAGAGCGGGTTGCGGGCCACCGCACTGCACCCCTCGTTGTATGAGTCGGTGGAACCTGCCCACCCCGGTTCGCGACTTCCGCACTGGCTGGAAGAATCCCGGACCCTGCGGGATTCCCTGGAACTGGCGATGCCCGGGCAGGCAGCCGTCAAGGCGTTGGTGGAAGATACGTCCGGGCGTCGGGTGGCCGTGGTGATGGAGCCATTGCGTGACATCAGCGGCCAGGTCATCGGCTATGCCGTATCCGAGAGCAGCGCCGGTACGCTGATGGCCGCCAGGAGCCGGTTGCAGGTCTTCGCGACCGTGACTCTGCTTCTCGCGGGCGGGCTTGTCAGCGTTAGCCTGCTGATGGTGCGCTTGCGTCGTGGAGCCAGCGACCTGCGCGAACAGATAGCGGCCATCACCGAGAGCATGGGCGAGGGCGTCTACATGCTTGATGGCCGGGGGCGGGTCAGGTACATCAACCAGGCCGCCTGCAAGATTCTGGGTTACCAGCAGCACGAGGTGCTGGGTGCGCGCGCCCATGATCTTTTTCATCCCCGACCACGGGAAACGGCGTCGGCGGATGAACTTTCCAGTCCGCGGATATCGCGCAGCGACGGCATCTACCGCAGTGACGGCGAGCGCTTCCGTACCCGCAGCGGCAAGATCATCCCGGTATCGCTCACGGTGACAACACTCCGCGGCAAGCGATTCGGCAAGCGCCTGGTGGCCGTTTTCCAAGACATCTCGGATCGCACGCGCGAGCTTTCCGATCTGAAGCGTCAGGCCGCGCGCGACCCCTTGACCGGGCTGGCGAACAGGCGGCTGTTCGATGTCGCGCTCGAGCGTGAGATCAGGCGTTCGCGCCGGGCGCTGACGCCGGTTTCGCTGTTGATGCTGGATGTGGACGAGTTCAAGGCCTACAACGATGCGTACGGGCACCTCGCTGGTGACATGGCGCTGCAGCGGATTGCCGGCGTGCTGCGCACCTGCGTTAGCCGCTCTTCCGATCTGGTTTGCCGTTACGGCGGCGAGGAGTTCGCTGTCATTCTGCCTGAAACCGACCACGACGCCGCCAGGCAGGTGGCAGAGCGAATCCGAAGTGCCGTGGAGGCGGAGAGCATCCCTCAGCCCGAGGGGGCCGGGGGCGAGGTGCTTACGGTCAGCATAGGTTATGCCACCGCATCGTGTTCCGATATAAAGCCCTCGGCCCTGGTCCGCCGGGCGGACGCCTGCCTTTACCGGGTCAAGAATCTGGGGCGCAACCGCACCGACGGCGTCACCATTGGCTGAGCGTGCCCCCCGTCACAGCGGCATCTCGACGCCCTAGCCCGCATATCTCACCGCCTTTCGTCGCGAGGACGTCGAGATGCCGCTGTGTCGGGGCGCACGGACCGGAAGACGGCGAAGGCGTAGCCGACACTACGTCGAGCCGGCTGCAGGGAGTACGCCCTGGCACAGCGAGCAGATCGGCGTGCGTAGTAGAAGGGCGGTGAGATATGCGGGCTAGCGACGAACGGCGGTGAGACACGACACTTACGGACCTATGACACCGCCCGCGCGAACTGTATACTCCGCCACCTTCGGAGGATCGACCTTACCGACACGCATGTGGCCTCTCGTATCGGCCACCACTGGGAGATACCGCAGCAATGCCCACGATTACCCTTCCCGACAGCAGCAAACGCCAATTCGATGAGCCTGTCTCCATTCTCCAGGTGGCGGAAGACATCGGTCCCGGACTCGCAAAGGCGACGCTCGCCGGGCGGGTGAACGGTGAGTTGCACGATGCCTGTGACCTGATTACCGAGGACGCCGAACTGCAGATCATCACTCCGCGTGATCCCGAAGGTGTCGAGATCATCCGGCACTCCTGCGCGCACATGGTGGGGCACGCCGTGAAACAGCTCTACCCCGAGGCGCAGATGGCCATCGGTCCGGTCATCGAAGACGGCTTCTACTACGACATCCGGTACGACAAGGGCTTCACCCCGGATGACCTGGAGCGAATCGAGCAGCGCATGCGGGA
>SLSJ01000037.1 GCA_007130525.1 Ectothiorhodospiraceae bacterium
ATTCCGCCCCATGTGGTTCAAGAATCTCTGCCTGTACAAGCTCGAAACAGAGTTTCCCTTTGATGCCGAAAATCTCGATCAGCGGCTTGCCCGCGAGGTCTTTCGACCCTGCGGCACCATGGACCCGGAGTCTGCCGGATGGATTTCACCACTGGGTGATGCCCATCCTTCGCTGGTGCACGCCGCCAACGGCTACCTGATGGTCTGCCTCAAGGAGGAGAACAAGATCATGCCCGCCACCGTCATCAAGGAGGCACTGGCGGAGCGCATCGGACAGGTGGAAGACCAGGAAATGCGCAAGGTGCGGAAAAAGGAGAAGGACCGACTCAAGGACGAGATCATCATCGACATGCTGCCAAGGGCGTTCACCCGCAGTCGTCGCAATTATGCTTATGTGGATCCGCATGCGGGGTGGCTGGTGGTGGATGCCCCGACCTGGAGAAGGGCCGAAGAGCTCACCGAGCGCCTGCGTGACGTCCTCGGCAGTCTCCGGATCACTCCGCCGCAGTTGGACTCCGCGCCGCAGGCGGTGATGACGCGCTGGCTGTCCAGCGAACAGTTGCCTCCGGACTTCGGTCTCGGTGACGAGTGCGTGCTTGCGGATCCCCAGCTCGAGGGTGCCGAGGTCCGCTGCAAGCGCCAGGATCTCGGCTCCGGCGAGATCAAGGCCCATATCAGGGCGGGAAAGCGTGTCTCGCGCCTGGCCCTGCACTGGCAGGACAGACTGAGCTTTGTCCTGGATGCCGACATGGGCATCAGGCGCCTGCGCTTCGGAGACGTGGTCCAGGACGAAGGTGACAACAGCGAATCGGCAAGTGACCTGGAACGATTTGACAGCGACTTCTCCATCATGACCCTGGAACTCGCGAGGCTGATTCCGCGGATCATGGAGGTGATGGAGGAGAGGTAGCTGTAAGCGCCCCGCGCCCGGCGCCCAGCGCCAAGAGCGCGCGCCGCCGAGCGGCGCTTGCTGGCTGCCCGAAAAGTGGAAACCGCGCCCGCGATGCGGGCGTTAAGCTTTGCGCCGGGCGCCGGACCATTACTCCGGGAGTGAAACTTCACTCCCGGAGTAATGGTCCGAGTTTGGACCAGACGTTGTCGAGGATGATTGGCTGGGCATCTTCGGTGGGGTGGATACGGTCGTCCATGAACAGTTCGGGGCGTTCATCCACGCCGTCGAGGATTCGGGGCAGCAGCCGTGCGCCCGTCGCCTCCGCGGTTTGCGTGAAGGCTTGCTCGAAGCGTTCCGTATAGGCGCTGCCGTAGTTGGGCGGGATGCGCACTCCGGCCAGCAGCACGGTGGCGTCCGCATCCTGGGCGAGTTCCACCATGCGGGTGAGGTTCTGGCCGATTTCCGCCGGGTTGACCCCGCGCAGGCCGTCGTTACCGCCGAGGGCAATAATGACCAGGTCGGGCTGATGGCGTTCCAGGGCGCGCGGCAGGCGACTCAGTCCCCCGCGGGTGGTGTCGCCGCTGATGCTGGTATTGACGACGGTCCAGCCGGGCATTTGCTCCTGCAGGCGTTGATCGAGCCGATGCACCCAGCCGTCCTCGTGCTCCATGTTGTAGGCGGCCGAGAGGCTGTCGCCCATGACCAGGATTACCCGTTGGTCCGCGTGTCCGGCCGCGGCCAGCGGCAGGAGCAGCATGGCGAGCAACAGGCCGCGCCGCAGACTGAAACAGAGGTGAAGAATGCAGATTGGCAGCGTGTTGCGTACGGAACGTCTTGGCATGCGCTTTCAGGGCCCCGGCGGTGAGATACGGCTGTTTCAGGATCTTGATCTTCACATAGACAACGGAGAAACCGTTGCGATCCTTGGTGCCTCGGGTTGCGGCAAGTCAACCCTGCTGGGATTGCTGGCAGGTCTGGATACGCCCACCGAGGGGCGCGTACTGGTGGGGGACACCGACATCACGGCGTTGGACGAGGACGCGCGCGCGCGGTTGCGAAGCCGGCATGTGGGATTCGTTTTCCAGGCCTTCCATCTGCTCTCCGGTCTCACGGCCCTCGAAAACATACTGCTTCCGCTGGAACTGGCGGGGCATCGGGATGCGCAACGGCTGGCGAGGGATGCCCTGGAGCGTGTGGGCCTGGCCAACCGCGACCGCCATTATCCCCGCCAGCTCTCCGGCGGCGAACAGCAACGGGTCGCAATAGCACGGGCGTTCGTGACCGCGCCGCGCCTGCTGTTGGCGGACGAGCCCACGGGCAACCTGGATCGCGACACCGGTCATCGCATATCCGACCTGCTCTTCACCCTCAACAGGGAACAGCAAACCACCCTGGTGCTGGTTACCCACGACCCGGAACTTGCCGGTCGTTGCGATCGCGTGCTGCACCTTGATGGCGGCCGGCTGGTGGCGGCATGAGCACTCTGCGCCTTGCGCTGCGCATGCTGCTCCGCGACTGGCGGGCAGGCGAACTACGGCTGCTGGCGCTGGCGCTGGTGCTGTCGGTCACCGCCATTACCGGTGTCGCCTGGCTGGCGGATCGTGTTGCCGGCGCCACCGAGAGTCGCGCATCGGAACTGCTTGGCGGCGACCGCGCCCTTGTCAGTGACCGCCCCATCGACGAGGTTCACGCGTTGCGGGCCCTGGAACAGGGCCTGTCGGTTTCCCGAACCCTGGAGTTCGCCAGCGTCATTCTCGTTGGGGACCGAACCCAGCTTGCCGCGCTCAAGGCGGTGGGCGAGGGCTATCCGCTGCGTGGACAATTGCAGGTGGGCGACGACCCCGACGCCAAGCCGGAAACGGCCACCACGATACCGCCGCGTGGCGAGGTCTGGGTAGAGCCGCGGCTGCTGATGCAACTGGGCATCGCCGTTGGCGACACCGTGGAACTGGGAGCGAGGCAATTCATCGTGGGCCGCGTCCTGTTGCTGGAGCCGGATCGTGGCCGTGGTTTCCAGAGCCTGGCGCCCCGGGTCATGTTCAATCTCGATGACGTCGCCGCCACCGGACTGGTGCAGGACGCGAGCCGCGTGACCCATCGCCTGCTGGTGGCCGGGGAGAGTCCGGATGTGGAAGCCTGGCAGTCAACCGTGCAGGCTGATCGCGCCGAGAGTGTCCGCCTCGAGTCTCCCGGCGAGGGGCAGCCCGCGGTCCAGAGAGCCATGGATACAGCCAAGCGCTTTCTCGGCCTCAGCGCCCTGCTTACCGTGGTGGTGGGCGGCGTCGCCATGCTGCTCACCATCCGCCGATACGCTGCGCGCCACCTGGACCGCGTGGCGATCATGCGTTGTCTGGGAGCGACCCAGGCCGGTATCGCGTTCCTGTTCACCACCAAGATGATCCTGTTGGGTCTGGCCACCGCGCTGATCGGTACCGTGCTCGGCTACCTGGTGCATCTGGTGATGCTGGCGCTGCTGGCGGATTTCCTGCCGTCACTGCCGTCGCCCGGATGGCGGCCGGCGGTCACGGGCATCGGCGTGGCGCAGGTCATTCTGCTCGGATTCGCTCTCCCCACGGTGCTGCGCCTGCGCAAGGTGCCGCCGCTGCGGGTGCTGCGGCGGGATCTGGGGGGTGGAGTCCTGAAGGGTGTCGGTGTCTACCTGGTCGCCCTTGCCGCGATATTCCTGCTGATGTGGTGGCAGGCGGGGGACCTGCGCCTGGCAGTCTACGTGTTTGTGGCCGTGACGGGGACACTGTCGTTGCTGGGGCTCGGCGCGGCGCTCGTCGTCGGCATTCTGCGGCGCGGCTGGCGTGCGGGTGGCGGCAGCGGCGTGCTTGTTTCGGCCATCGGCAGGCGGCCGTGGACCACCGGCGTGCAGATCGTGGCGCTGGGTCTGGGGCTCATGGCGTTGCTGCTCCTCTCCCTGGTCCGCGACGATCTGCTCCAGACCTGGCAGGACGGCGTACCGGATGACGCCGCCAACTATTTCCTGATCAACATCCAGCCGGACGAGGTCGACGACGTTGCCGACATGCTCGCGGAGGCGGGCGTGGACACCGAAGTCCGTCCCATGGTCCGTGGCCGGCTGGTGGCCATCGACGGCAATGCGGTGGATGCCGGCGCATACGAGGATCCCAGGGCCCGACGGGCGGTCTCCAGGGAATTCAACCTGTCGTGGCTGGAGCGCCTGCCGGCCGACAACAGCGTCGTCGAGGGCCGCTTCTGGAAAGGCGGCGATACCGTGGATCCCCAACTCTCCATTGAGCGCGAGTTCGCGGAGCGCATCGGCGTGGCCCTGGGTGACACCCTGCGCTTCCGGTTCGGGGGCGACTACTACGAGGCACCCGTCACCAGCCTGAGAGAGGTGAAGTGGGACAGTTTCAACGTGAACTTCTTCGTGCTGGCGTCACCGGGCTTTCTGGAGGATGCGCCAGCCACCTATCTCACGAGTTTTTATTTGCCGGAGGACTCGCAGGTTCTGCTGCCCCGGCTCGTGCGGGCGTTCCCAAGCGTAACCCTGATTGACATCACCTCCATACTGGAAGCCGTGCGCAGCATCATGGACCAGGGTGTGCGGGTGGTCGAACTGATGGCACTGCTGACGCTGGTTTCAGGGTTGGTGGTGCTGCTGGCGGCGCTGCAGGTAACCCGGGAGGAACGCCGCTTCGAGAGTGCTTTGTTACGGGCGCTGGGTGGCAGTCGAGGGCTTATCCGGCGACTCGCGCTGACGGAGTTTCTGCTGCTGGGCGGCGCCGCCGGCGTGCTCGCCGGCGCTGGCGCGGCGGTGGCGGGTTACTGGATGGCCAGGTCCTTGTTCGACCTGGATTACGGCATCAATCCGCTGCTGCCGGTCGCCGGCCTGTTGGCCGGGGTGCTGGTGGTGACGGTGGCGGGCGCTGCCGCCACCCGCGGGCTCTACCGTGTCTCTCCCATGCGGCTGCTCAAGAGTTCGGAGGAGGGTTGACCCCGTGCGGCGTCGAGTGTCCTGCCTGGCGCCCGGGCGGACAATTCCGCTACAGTGCCGTGACGCTCGCGCGCGGGCACATGTGGTTCCGGGGTTGTTGCGCCCGAGACGGGCTGCGCGGATGGCAGTACCCGTCGTCCGGGGGGGGGGTCGCGATGAGGGGTGAGGTGTCGCCGGAGTGCTGGTTCGGGGAGTTCAACCTGGACGTCCATCACACCATGGACTGGCGGGTTGGACCGCTGTCGTTCCGGGTTCACCGCGGTGACCACGAATGGAGGCTGTGCATCGATGCCGGTGGCGATCCGTATTCGACCGTCGCCGAGCGGGTGATCCGCGAGGAACACCAGGCCGACGTTGATGACGGCAAGGTGGAGCGCTTTCTCGTCAGTAGCGAGACCCCGCGGCTGCGGGTCGGCGTGCTGTTGCCGGACCGCCCCATCGTTTCCAGGCCCACCAGCCCGGTCAGCGTGCCCTCGGGCGAGGCGGTCAGGTTCTATGTCAGTTCCCCGCTCTGGGTCAGCCTGTCGGTGGGAGACCCGGAACGCAGACTCATCGAATTCCCGAGTCTGAGGCTTTCGGATACCTGGTTTGGCCCGAACACGCGGGAGGGAACCCTCTGTTATGGCACGCGGACCCGCTGTCGGCTCAACCTGTCCGAACATCCCTATCTGCCGAATCGCGCCATCACTCCCTTGGTCATTCGCAATCAGGGTCCGGATCTGCTCAGATTGGACAGGATCAAGCTGCCGGTGGCCACCCTGAGCCTTTACCGATCCTCCGGGCCGGGCTGGCTGTGGACACAGCCCGTGACGCTGGTCCGGGAGGAGAGCGCTGATATGGCGGTTTTGCAACTTGGTAGCGGCGCTCCGGAGGAAGCCGGTGACGCGGTTCGTGTGGCCGGCCCACGCGAGACGCCGCAGCGCTACGCCCTGATCCGCGCCTTCAGCGGCCTGTTCTGAGGGGTACATGCGGGGCGTGGTGGTAAGGCCGTCGGGGGATCAGCCTTCACGGAATCACGCCGGTACACCCGGCAGGCCCGGTAAAGTCAAATGCCCGGGAGCGGGGCAAGACTAGCGAGGACATTTCGGTGGCGGACTTTGCCATTTCCATCTGGCACCAGATCATCGCCCTGGACTGGGGTGGTCTTCTGCGGGCCTTGCTGATCCTGACGGTCGGTCTCCTGCTCGCGCGGACCGTGGCGCGGGCGTTGGCTCGCCTGCTCGGTCCGCACCTTGACGTCCACCAGACAACCGTTGTCCGCCGCATGGTGTTCTACGGCCTCACCGCACTTGTGGTGGCGACGGCGTTGCACCAGCTCGGTTTCAGGCTTGGAGTCCTGCTGGGTGCGGCCGGCATCCTGTCCGTGGCTATCGGTTTTGCTTCGCAGACATCGGCGTCGAACCTGATCAGTGGGCTGTTCCTGCTTGCCGAGCGGCCCTTCCAGATTGGTGATTTCATTCGGGTGGGTGAAACCACCGGCGAGGTTCTGGCAGTGGATCTGTTGTCGGTGAAACTGCGAACCATGGACAATCTGTTCGTGCGGGTACCCAACGAAACCCTGGTGAAAAGCTTTGTCACCAACTTCTCCAGATTTGCCATCCGGCGTTACGATCTGCAACTGGGTGTCGCCTACGGTGAGGATCTGGACCGGGTCAAAACGGTGATCGAACAGGTGGCGGAGCGTAATCCGCTATGTCTGGAAGAGCCGAAACTGCAGATCATTTTCCAGGGCTTCGGCAACTCTTCGGTGGATCTGCAGATCTCCGTGTGGGCGCGGCGCGAGAACTTTCTCGCCCTGCGCAACTCGCTGCCCTTGGAGATCAAGAAGGCTTTCGACAGCGAAGGTATCGAAATTCCCTTCCCCCATCTCAGTCTTTACGCGGGCAGCCATTCCGGCCCGTTACCTCTTCGCCATGTGGGCGGCGAGTCCGGCCACCCGCCGGGCAATGGGCGGTAGAATGATTGAGTCTAGCCCGCATATCTCACCGCCCTTCTACTACGCACGCCGATCTGCTCGCTGTGTTGGGACGCCCTCGCGACGAACGGCGGTGAGATATGCGGGCTAGGATCGAGGGCGTTCGCGACCGCAGTTCCAGCATTCCGTGAACTGTGGTTCCAGGGTTTCTCCGCAGCCGGGGCAGCTCCACGTTCGGCCTTCGGGTTTCCGGTGAAGCGCCTCGCGCACGAGGCGCTCGGCGCGCTCGTGGTCGACCTCGCGTTCCACCCACAGTTCCGGCCAGGTTTCGGTGGGCGGCAGTTCGCCGGCGCCTCCCAGCAGACCTTCGTTGCGGACCATGCAGCGGATCCCTTCGGACTCCAGCAGGTTGCGCATATGGCCCACCAGCAGCGGACTGTGTGCACTGTATACACGCTTCATGAACCTGCCTCCCTTGGCCTGGGGCGGGTGGCGTCCCATTGAAGATAACAGGATCCCGGGGGGCGATGTCAGTACCGGCGGGAAACGGCATGATCGACGCTTTCACGGACAGGATGCACGGTTACGGTCTGACGATGCATCGCTTCCATTTCACTGTCGGATCACCGAAGGCAAGTATATCGGCCGTTGTGGGTATGTCCCGCGTGTTGTAGCGCAGGCGTTCCATCGTATCCATGCTGGCTACCATGCCACCGGCGCCTTCCAGCACCGCTTCCGGTGCTGCCAGATCCCACTCCGAAATGGGGCCGAATCGGGGGAACAGGTCGGCACGTCCGTCCGCGATCAGGCACAGCTTCAGCGACGCTCCGCAGGTGATGATGCGGTGTTCGGGCAAGTGCTTCAGGAGCGCGCGGGTACGTGGTCCGGGCACCGCCCGGCCAAGAACCACGCGCAGCGGCGCTCCGTGCGGTGTCGTGGTGTGGATCCGTTCGGCCCGGCCACCGGAACGCCGCCGCCAAGCCCCCAGCGTGCGGCCACCATACCAGGTGGTGTCCCGTGCCGGGCTGTGCACCACACCCAGCACGGGCCTGCCGTCATGGATGAGCGCGATGTTGACCGCAAACTGGTTATTGCGACGGATGAATTCGCGGGTGCCGTCCAGGGGGTCCACCAGCCAGTAGGTGGACCAGCGTTTGCGTGTCCGCCACGGAGGCAGTTCCGATTCCTCGGAGACAACGGGGGTGCGCGGGGTCATGGACAGGAGCCCCTGTTCAATGACTGTCTGGGCATCTTCGTCGGCGGCGGTGATCGGCGAGTTGTCAGCTTTCCGGGTGACCGTGAACCCGGCATTGTAGACATCCATCACCGCGGAACCGGCGCTACGCGCAATGCGCACGACCTCGGGCATGAGTTCGGCGAGACGCTCGGCCGCGCTCACGTCGCACCGCTGTCGTCTTGATGGCGTCGCGCAATATGGGATCGCGCCAGATAGAGCGCTGCGATGGAGCGGCCTTCGCTGATTTCATCCCTGTCCATGATCAGCTCCTCGAAGCGGGCCAGCGGCCATGGCACCACCTCGATGGGTTCGGGTTCGTCGCCTTCCAGGTTCCCCGGGTACAGGGATTCGGCAAGGATGACCTGGGTCCGGTGTCCGAGGTATCCGGGTGCCAGGCTGATGGCACGCAGAGGCGTGAGCCTCCGGGCCCCGTAGCCGACCTCTTCCATGAGTTCGCGGTTGGCCGCATCCAGAAAATCCTCGCCCGCCTCGACGCGGCCCTTGGGCAGTCCCAGTTCGTAGCGTTCGACACCGACGCCGTACTCCCGGATCAGCAGTACGTTGCCGTCATCCATGAGGGGAACCACGATGACCGCGCCCACGGCGCCCGAACTGCGCAGGCGCTCATACTCCACCTCGACGCCATTGGAGAATCGAAGATTCACGGCCTCGATGCGGAACAGCCTGGAGCGGGCAACCACGCGGGTACCGAGAATGTCGGGTTTCTTGCGCATCGCAGGAGACTCGTCGCGGGGGACCGCGTTCATTCTACACAGTGCACCGCGGCGGCGGCATGATCCGTGAACGGACGCCGGCGCCGGCTGGCGAGAACTCCCCATCCGTGCTCAAATACCAGCCTTCCCGGAGCTGAATGCCTGCCCGATGATCGACTGGACCCGAACCGACACCGTGCTTCTGGATATGGATGGCACATTGCTGGACCTGCATTTTGATAATGCGTTCTGGCTTGAGCTCGTGCCCAGACGGTATGCCCAGGACCGCGGCATCAGCACCGAGAGCGCGCGGGCGCAGGTGGAACCGATGATGCACCGGGTTCGGGGCACGTTACAGTGGTACTGCCTGGATTACTGGCGCGAGCGCCTGGATATCGACATCGTCGCACTCAAGCGCGCGCACGCCCACCTGATTCGTTTCCGGCCCGGCGCCGAGGCTTTCCTGGGCGCCCTGAAGAAAGCCGGAAAACGAGCGGTGCTTGTCACCAACGCTCACCATGGCAGTCTTGGACTGAAGTTGGAACGGGTCCCCCTGAGGGGGTACCTGGACCGGGTGATTTCCTCCCATGACATTGGTGTTGCCAAGGAGGCGCGGGCTTTCTGGGAGGCGGTGGAGGTGCTGGAAAGCTTCAGGCGGACACGCACGGTACTGCTGGACGACAGTGCGGCGGTACTGGAAACAGCAAGGAATTTCGGGCTCCAGGGTGTATACGGTATTGCCCGGCCCGACACCACGCGCCGCCCGCTGCACCCTGAGTCGTCGGAGTTCCCGTTGCTCGAGGATCTGGCTGCCGTCGCGCCTCGCTCCTGACCCCCGGTGCCAGCGACACCGGGCCAGCTCGCATATCTCACCGCACTTCTGCTACGCACGCCGATCTGCTCGCTGTGTCGGGGCGTACTCCCTGCAGCCGTCTCGACGTAGCGTCAGCTACGCCTTCGCCGTCTTCCGGTCCGTGCCCCCCGTCACAGCGGCATCTCGACGCCCTCGCGACGAACGGCGGTGAGATATGCGGGCTAGAGCCATGTCCCCTGGAAACTGGCCGGATCATCGATCACTCCCTCGATCCGGAACCTGTTCTCGGCATGTGGTTCGCTGAGCCCAATCATGCGCAGCGCTTCGACCACCGTGTCCGAGGCTTCCTCACGGGCCTGCAACAACACGTTTCCGACGACCTGTCCGCTCGCCGGATCCAGTTCCAGGTTGCCCTCCAGTCTGAGCACCGCCTCGGTGTCGGTGAGTGTTCCGCGGATGAGTGTTTCCTCGCCGACCAGACTTATCGCATAGCTTCCTAGTGCCAGGGTTTCGCCCAGTGCGGAGAGTGTGCCGGCGTTCCAGTTGACCACGCCGCGAACATCCCGGAGCCGGCCGTCACGGTCTATGGACAGGCGCTCGAAGAAACCGTCCAGATTGCCTCCTACAGCCACCGGGAGTGTGACATGAACCCGCGCGAGCAGGGTGCCTGCATGTCCGTCCACGCGCAGGTTCCGGAACCGGACAGGTCCTCCCAGCAGCCCGGTGTCGACCTCGGTGCCGGCGCGGGCGTCGCCGAGGTTCGCGTGAATCGTGTATGCGATGCGTCCGCGCAACAATGCCCACCCGTCCAGGTTCCAGCGGGGGTTATCCAGCTGATAGCCATCGACGACGAGCGCCATCGCCCGTCCGTCCCGGATTGTTCCTCCCGGCGCGTGCAGTTCTCCCTGTACGTCGGCGGCGAACCATTGCCAGGCGTGTGCGGCGGGCATCTGCAGCAGCAGGGTCGGGATAAAGGCGAGTACCGCGACCAGCAGCAGCCCCGCGATCTGGAGTCGACTTGTAGTGCTAGCCCGCATATCTCACCGCCCTTCTACTACGCACGCCGATCTGCTCGCTGTGTCGGGGCGTACTCCCTGCAGCCGTCTCGACGTAGTGTCGGCTACGCCTTCGCCGTCTTCCGGTCCGTGCCCCCCGTCACAGCGGCATCTCGACGCCC
>SLSJ01000040.1 GCA_007130525.1 Ectothiorhodospiraceae bacterium
ACCGAGATTTTCGATGTCGAGGGCGATCCCGCCCCCGGGGCGCGGCTGCGCCTGCGCATCCGCCGCCGCCAAGGCGGCAGCGAAACCGTGCCGGTACTCTGCCGGCTGGACACCGCCGAGGATGTGAGCATTTACGAGGCCGGCGGTGTGCTGCAGCGCTTCGCCAAGGATTTCCTGGCTGCCGAGGCGGCAACGGACAAGCGGAGGGCCTGATGGGCCACGCGCCGCAGATCCGCATTCCCGCCGTCTACATGCGCGGCGGCACCAGCAAGGGGGTGTTCTTCCGCCTGCAGGACCTGCCCGAGGCAGCCCAGCGGCCGGGTCCGGCCCGCGACGCCCTGCTGCTGCGGGTGATCGGCAGCCCCGACCCCTACGGCAAGCACACCGACGGCATGGGCGGCGCCACATCCAGCACCAGCAAGACGGTGATCCTGTCCGGAAGTTCGCGCCCTGATCACGATGTTGACTACCTGTTCGGCCAGGTGGCCATCGACCGGCCGGTGGTGGACTGGAGCGGCAACTGCGGCAACCTTTCCGCCGCTGTTGGTCCCTTCGCCATCGCCAATGGCCTGGTAGATCCGTCCCGCATTCCCGAAAATGGCATCGCCGAGGTCCGCATCTGGCAGGCCAATATCGGCAAGACGCTCATCAACCGGGTGCCCATGCGCCAGGGGGCGGTGCAGGAAACCGGCGACTTCGAGCTGGACGGCGTCACCTTCCCGGCCGCGGAAGTCCCGGTGGTCTTCATGGACCCGGCGGACGGCGAGGGAGCGCTGTTTCCTACCGGCAGCCCGGTGGACGCGCTGGACGTGCCGGGCATCGGTGCCCTGTCGGCAACCCTGATCAATGCCGGCATTCCCACGGTGTTCGTGCGTGCCGCCGACATCGGCTATACGGGTACCGAGCTCCAGGCCGCGATCAACAACGACCCCGAGGCCCTGGAGCGCCTGGAGGTCATCCGCCAGCAAGGCTCGCTGCGCATGGGGCTGGCTTCCAGCCCGGAGGCCGCGGCCGTCCGTCAGCACACCCCCAAAGTCGCCTTTGTCGCGCCGCCGGCGGATTACACGGCGTCGAGCGGCAAGGCCATCCAGGCGGGCGACATCGACATGCTGGTGCGGGCCGTGTCCATGGGTAAGCTGCATCACGCCATGATGGGCACTGCCGCGGTGGCCATCGCCACCGCCGCCGCCATCCCCGGCACCCTGGTGAATGAGGCCGCCGGCGGCGGCGAGCGACGGTCCGTCCACTTCGGCCATCCCTCGGGCAGCCTGCGGGTGGGCGCCGAAGCCGCCCTGGAAGGCGGGGTCTGGACTGTGAAGCAGGCCACCATGAGCCGCAGCGCCCGGATCCTCATGGAAGGCTGGGTGCGGGTGCCGGGCGACTGTTTCTGACCGGTGAAAGCGGCTTCGTTCCCCGCATGCGGCGGGGCCGCGATACCCGGAAGCGCTCCTGGATAGTTTCCTTGAGGACAGATACTTCGGCCTGGTTTCCGAAGGCTTTTTAGAGCAGCGCCGTGGGGGACGGCAGTCCGATCCGCCGAAACCCGGGGGTGAGCCGGTAAGCGGCCTGCAGCACTCGATGGCGCCGGGCGCCGCACGCTTCCCGTGTCTACACTTCTCCGGTAACGGTAGCCGCGCTAGAGGAGCGAGGATATGGCGAGCACATCGGCCAAACGTCCGAAGCCCGACAAGGAACTGGTGAACATCGCCGAATACGTCGCGGATCAGGACATCAAGAGCAAGGAGGCTTTTGAAACCGCCCGCTACATGCTCATGGACAGCCTCGCCTGCGCCATGCTGGCGCTGCAGTATCCGGCCTGCACCAAGCTGCTTGGCCCCGTGGTGCCGGGCGCGGGGATGGCCAACGGCGTGAAGGTGCCGGGCACCTCCTACCAGCTCGATCCCGTGCAGGGCGCGTTCAACATCGGCGCCATGATCCGCTGGCTGGATTTCAACGATACCTGGCTGGCCGCGGAGTGGGGGCATCCCTCGGACAACCTGGGCGGCATCCTCGCCCTCGCCGACTACATCAGCCGCCGCAACATCAGCGAGGGCAAGGCGCCACTGACCATGCGCGACGTGCTCACCGCCGCCATCAAGGCCCACGAGATCCAGGGCGTGATTGCGCTGGAGAACAGCTTCAACAGAGTGGGGCTGGATCACGTCATGCTCTGCCGCATCGCCACCACGGCGGTTGCCACCCACATGCTGGGCGGTGACAGCGAGGATGTGACCAACGCCGTTTCCCATGCCTGGATCGACGGCTCGAGCCTCCGCACCTATCGTCATGCGCCCAATACGGGCTCGCGCAAGAGCTGGGCGGCTGGCGACGCCTCGGCGCGCGGCGTGCGCCTGGCGCTGATCACCATGACCGGCGAGATGGGCTATCCTTCGGCGCTCTCCGCCAGGGGCTGGGGCTTCAACGATGTGCTCTTCAAGGGCAACAAGCTCAAGTTCAGCCAGGGCTACGGCAGCTACGTGATGGAGAACATCCTGTTCAAGATCTCCTTCCCGGCCGAATTCCATGCGCAGACAGCGGTCGAGGCCGCCATGACCCTGCACCCGGAGGTCACGGACCGGCTGGACGAGATCGACAGGGTGGTGATCGAGACCCAGGAGGCGGGCGTTCGCATCATCGACAAGACCGGCCCCCTGGACAACCCCGCCGACCGCGATCACTGCATCCAGTACATGGTCGCCGTGCCGCTGATCTTTGGCCGCCTGACCGCGGAGGACTACGAGGACGCAGTCGCCGCCGACCCGCGCATCGACAAGCTGCGCAAGAAGATGGAAGTCACCGAGAACAAGCAGTTCTCGAAGGACTACCTGGACCCCGACAAGCGCTCCATCGGCAACGCCATCCAGGTCTTCTTCAAGGACGGCAGCAAGACCGAGCGCGTAGCGGTGGAATATCCCATCGGCCATCGCCGCCGCCGCAAGGAAGGCATCCCGGTGCTGGTGCGGAAGTTCGAGAACGCCATCGCCACCCGCCTCGCCCCGCGCCGGGCCGAGGCCATCAAGGATGCCTGCGCCAAGCAGAAGACGCTGGAGAAGATGCCCGTGAACGAATTCATGGATCTCTGGGCGCTGTAGCGGATGTCCGAAGGCTCCTGGCGTAGCGCGTTGGTGTCCGCGCCCGTCTACGGCAGAATGGAGCCATGGACTATGCCCGCCTCAGGACACTGCGTCGCATGCACCCCGGCTGGCGGTTGCTGGCCGCGGACCATGCCCCACTGGTGGTGGGGTTCTTGCAGTGGTGTTTTATCGTTCCCAATGTTCGCAGCCTCCGCGAGACGGAGCTGGCCTCGCGCCTCGACGACTTCCTCTTCGAACTGCGAGAGCAGACTGAGCCGGACGCGTTTCCCAAGCCGGCGAGGGAATACCTGCTGGACTGGGCGGGTGACGACCGAGGCTGGTTGCGCCGCTATTACCCGGTAGACAGCGACGAACCATATTACGACCTCACTCCTGCCACCGAAAAGGCGGTGCGGTGGTTGACCTCCCTGCAACAGCAGCAGTTCGTGGGTGCGGAATCCAGGCTCATGACCGTGTTCGACCTGTTGCGGCAGATCGTTCAGGGTACGGAGACGGACCCTGACGTGCGGGTGGCGGAGCTAGAGAAGCGCAAGGCTGCCATCGACGCCGAAATTCGCGAGATCCGCGCCGGCCGCATGGCGTTCATGGACGACACCCGGCTGCGTGAGCGCTTTCTGCAGATGGCGGAAACCGCCCACACCCTGCTGGCGGACTTCCGGCAGGTGGAGCAGAACTTTCGCCACCTCGACCGCCAGGTGCGGGAGCAGGTTGCCACCTGGGAGGGGAGCAAGGGTGCCGTGCTGGAAGACATCTTCGGCGAAAAGGACGCCATCGCCGAGTCCGACCAAGGCCGCAGCTTCCACGCCTTCTGGGATTTTCTCATGTCCCCTGCCCGGCAGGAGGAACTGACCGAGTTACTGGAGCGCATATTCAGCCTTGAACCGGTGCGAAACCTGGAGCCGGATCGGCGCCTGCTGCGTGTCCACTACGATTGGCTGGAGGCCGGTGAACAGACCCAACGTACGGTGGCCCGGCTGTCCGAGCAGCTTCGCCGTTACCTGGACGACCAGGCCTGGCTCGAGAATCGGCGCATCATGAGCCTGATCCGGGACGTAGAGCAGCACGCCCTGGCAGTGCGGGACCAGGCCCCGGACAGCCTCGGCATGGCCGTGGACGAACCCGCCCCGCGCGTGGAGCTGGCCATGGAACGCCCCCTGTTCAGCCCGCCGGTCAAGCCTCACATCCAGCAGCAGACATTGACAGAGGGTGGAGGCGACGTGGACGCCGAGGCCCTGTTCGAACAGATCTACGTCGACAAGGTTGCGCTGCAGTCCCGTATCCGCCAGTCACTCCAGACGCGGGAACAGATCAGCCTTGCCGACCTGCTTGTGGAACACCCCCTGGAGCATGGCCTGGCCGAACTGGTGGCCTACCTGAGCCTGGCGGCGGACGATAGCCGGGCGGCCATCGATGACGACCACGTCGAGACCGTCGCCTGGACCGACATCGATGGCCGCCAACGCCGCGCCAATGTTCCAACGGTGATCTTTACCCGCTAGCAAACCAGGGCTTCCTGTCACTGGTAGGGTAAATTCCTCAGCTGCTTCATCCTCATTACAAGTGAGATCACGTATTATCTGGCCGATGACGGAACCGGCAGCCGACAAGCAACTCTCCCTGATCCTCATTACCTTGTTCAAGGGCGTGATGTACCAGGACCAGAACCCCCAGGTCTGGCAGAGCCTGCTCGACCTCCAGGCCCGGGTGCGTGATCATGTGGGCGTACTGGGCCTGGAACTGATACTGGACGAGGCCGAAGGCTACGCCTACCTGCGCCACCGCTCGGCGACGGAGGACGAGCCGGAACTGCCCCGCCTGGTACCCCGACGGCAGCTCAGCTACCCCGTCAGCCTGCTGCTGGCGCTGCTGCGCAAAAAGCTGGCGGAGCATGATGCCACCGGCGGTGATCCGCGGCTGATCCTGTCCAGGGAACAGATCGTGGACCTGCTGCGGGTATTCCTGCCGGAAACCGCCAATGAGGCGAAACTGACGGACCGCATCGACACCGACATCAAACGGGTGGTGGAACTGGGCTATCTCCGCCGGTTGCATGGCCAGGACGGTCAGTTCGAGGTGCGCCGCATTCTCAAGTCCTTCGTGGATGCCCAGTGGCTGGCGGAGTTCGACCAGCGCCTCGCCGAATATCGCCGGCACGCTGCCGGCGAGGAGGAGTAGCCCGTGGAGATGCAAGGGTTGGATTTTGCCGCCTCCAACCAACAGGCGGGCTTCCGGTTGGAGCGCTTCGAGGTGTACAACTGGGGTACGTTCCACGAGCGCGTCTGGGCCCTGGACCCGGCAGGTGACAACAGCCTGCTAACCGGCGACATCGGCTCCGGTAAGTCCACACTGGTGGACGCCATCACCACCTTGCTGGTACCCGCCCAGCGCATCACCTACAACAAGGCGGCCGGCGCGGAAGCAAAGGAACGCAGCCTGCGCTCCTACGTGATGGGCTACTACAAGTCCGAGCGCGGCGATACCGGCCTGGCCTCGCGCGCCGTCGCGTTGCGGGACCACAACAGCTACGCCGTCATCCTCGGCCACTTCCATAATGCCGGCTATGATCAGGACGTGACCCTGGCCCAGGTGTTCTGGATGAAGGACACCCAGGGCCAGCCTGCGCGCTTCTACGTGGTGGCGGACAAGCCACTCACCATTGCCGAACACTTCGCCGGCTTCGGCACGGACCTGGCCAACCTGCGCAAGCGCCTGCGCGCCACGCCCCACGTGGAGCTGTTCGACGCCTTCCCGCCGTACGGCAGTGCCTTCCGCCGCCGCTTCGGCATCGACACCGAACAGGCCATGGAGCTGTTCAACCAGACCGTCTCCATGAAATCCGTGGGCAACCTGACGGACTTCGTGCGCAGCCATATGCTGGAGGCCTTCTCCGTGGAGGCCCGCATCGACGCGCTTATCAATCACTTCGACGACCTCAACCGCGCCCACGAAGCCGTGCTAAAGGCCAAGGCCCAGATCCAGGCCCTGCAACCTCTGGTGGCCGACGCCGATCAGTACAGCGAGCGCACCGGGCGGGCCGAAGAACTGCGCGCCTGCCGGGAAGCCCTGCGGCCCTGGTTTGCGAGCCTCAAGGCCGAGCTGCTGGACCGCCGGCTGGACAATCTGGACCAGGACCTGATCCGTCTTAACCATCGCATCGAGACCCTGCAGGATCAGCAGGGCGAGCAACGCGCCCGGCGCGACGATCTCAAACGCGCCATCGCCGACAACGGTGGTGATCGACTCGAACGGGTCAAGGCCGAAATCGCCGACCGCCAGCACCAGAAACAGGTCCGTCAGGGCCAGGCCGACCAGTACCGGAGACTTGCCCAGGCCTTGGATCTGCCCGACGCCACGGACGCCGAATGCTTCCAGTCAAACCGCCGCGCCCTGGGCACCGAGCGCGACGCCGCCGAAAGCCGCCAGGCCGAACTACAGAACCAGATCACCGAGGCCGGCGTGGAACTGCGTGGCCTCAAGGGCGAGCATGACATCCTGGATACCGAGCTCACCTCTCTGCGCAGCCGTCGCTCCAACATCCCCGCCGCCATGCTGGCGGTGCGCGAGCAGCTCTGCGAAGCGCTGAGCTTGGCCGAAGACGACGTGCCCTTCGCCGGCGAACTGATCCAGGTGCGCGACGAAGAGCGGGACTGGGAAGGCGCCGCCGAGCGCCTGCTGCACGGCTTCGGCCTGTCGCTGCTGGTGCCGGACGCCCACTACGCCCGCGTTGCCGAGTGGGTGGACCGCACCCACCTGCGCGGGCGGCTGGTCTACTACCGCGTCCGCGAGCGCCCGGCCGCGGATCTCAGTGGCCTGCATCCCGAATCCCTGGTGCGCAAGCTGGCCATCCGTCCGGACTGCGGCGTCTACGGCTGGCTGGAATCCGAGCTGGCGCGGCGCTTTGACTACGCTTGCTGCACCGACATGGCCAGCTTCCGCCGGGAAAAGCGTGCCATCACCCGCGCCGGCCAGATCAAAGCCGGCGGTGAACGCCACGAAAAGGATGACCGCCACCGCATCGACGATCGCTCCCGCTACGTGCTGGGCTGGAGCAACGAAGCCAAGATCGCCGCACTGGAGCATCAGGCCGTCGACCTGACCCGGCGCATGCAGGCCGTGGCCGAACGCATCAACAGCTGGCAGCGGCAGCAGAAAGCCGTGCACCAGCGCCTGAATGCCCTGAGCCAACTGGAAATCTTCACCGACTACCGCAACCTGGACTGGCGCCCCCTGGCCGCCGAGATCCAGCGCCTGGAAGCTGAATACAAGGAGCTGGAGGCGGCCTCCGACGTGCTGCGTGCACTGGAAGCGCAGCTCGGGGAGCTGGAAACCGCCATGCGGCAGCTGGACGACGTACTGGGCGAAGCCCGCGATGACCGGGGCAGCACAAAGAACAAGCGTGAACAGGCACAGGCCCAGCGGGACGACTGTCAGACCCTGCTGGACGCAACCCCGGAAGACGCCCGGGAGCGGTACTTTCCGCGCCTGGCAGACATGCGTGACGAGGCCTTGGGCGAACACACCCTTACCGTCGAGTCCTGCGACAACCGGCAGCAGGACATGCGCGAGTGGCTGCAGAAGCGCATCGACAACGAGCACAAGCAGCTCAACGCTCTGCGGGACCGCATCATCAAGGCCATGGAAGCCTATCAGCACGCCTGGCCCCTGGAGACCCGGGAAGTGGACGTCAGCGTGGAATCCGCCGAGGACTACCGCACCATGCTGGAGCAGCTCCAGGCCGACGACCTGCCCCGCTTCGAGGCCCGGTTCAAGGAGCTGCTCAACGAGAACACCATCCGGGAAGTGGCGAGCTTCCAGGGGCAGCTCCACCGGGAACGGCAGGCCATCAAGGAACGCATCGAGATCATCAACCGCTCCCTGCACGCCATCGACTACAACCCCGGCCGCTACATCACCCTGATGGCCGAGACCACGCCGGACCCCGAGATCCGCGATTTCCAGCAGGAGCTCCGCGCCTGTACCGAAGGCGTGCTCACCGGCTCCGACGACGCCCAGTACTCCGAGCAGAAGTTCCTCCAGGTCAAGCACATCATCGAACGGTTCCGGGGCAGGGAAGGCACTACCGAGCTGGACCGGCGCTGGACCCGCAAGGTCACCGACGTGCGCAACTGGTTCGTTTTTTCCGCTTCGGAGCGCTGGCGGGAGGACGACACCGAGTACGAACACTACTCCGACTCCGGGGGCAAATCCGGCGGGCAGAAGGAGAAACTCGCCTATACCGTACTGGCCGCGAGCCTGGCCTACCAGTTCGGCCTGGAATGGGGCGAAACCCGCTCGCGCTCATTCCGCTTCGTGGTCATCGACGAGGCCTTCGGCCGCGGCTCGGACGAATCCGCCCGCTATGGCCTGGAACTGTTCAGGCGGCTCAACCTGCAGCTGCTGATCGTCACTCCGCTACAGAAGATCCACATCATCGAACCCTTCGTGGCCAGCGTGGGGTTTGTGCATAACCAGGACGGCCGCCACTCCATGGTGCGTAATCTCAGCATCGAGGAATACCAGGCAGAAAAGGCCGCCCGCGGCCGCATTGCCGTGCTGCAATGACCTGGACTACGCCAGCAGACCTTCGAGACCAGCTCCAGCGTCTGTGGGACAACGGCGCCCTGCTCAAAGCCCGTGTCACCGGCGAGCCCCTGTTTCCCCGGGGGATGCGTCTGCGCCGCCCCACCTCCCGGGATCTCGCGCAGCGCTTCAGCGACGTGCAGGACTGGGTGCGCACGCTCCAGGCCGGAGCCCGGAAACAGCGTGGATACGGTTATAATATTGAGTGGCAGCGCATCAATCACCGGGTGCATGGCGCCAATGACCTGCCCGGCGGCATCACCGTGCCCACCGAAGCGGACGCCCTGCGCCTGCTGGGGAAGTCACGCGAGGCCGAGCGCTTCAGCCAGATCGCCACCGAAACCCTGACGCGCTTCCCCGAGCTGCACCCGTGGCTGGAACGCCGCCCCCTCACCATGCTCCGGCACGCCGGGCACTGGCCAGGGCTTCTGGACGTCGTGGCCTGGTTCCGGGAGCATCCCCGCCCCGGCATCTACCTGCGCCAGCTCGACATCCCCGGCGTGGACACCAAGTTCATCGAAAACCACCGCGGCCTGCTTGGCGAACTGCTGGACCACGTCCTGCCGGAAGAGGCCATCGACCCCACAGCCACCGGCGTCCGGGCATTCGAGCGCCGCTATGGACTGCGTCCCAAACCGCCACTGATCCGATTCCGGCTGCTCGACCCAGCGCTGGCTATCGAGGGCCTCACCGACCTGTCCGTGCCCCCCGAGCAGTTCGCCCGGCTGCAACTGCCCGTGCGGCGCGTCTTTATCACCGAAAACGAAATCAACGGCCTGGCTTTCCCGGACAACCGCGCCAGCCTGGTCATTTTCGGCCTGGGTTACGGTCTGGACCGGCTTGCGGATATCCCCTGGCTACAACAAACGGAGATCCACTATTGGGGCGATATCGACACCCACGGCTTCGCCATCCTCAACCGCCTGCGGAGCGCCTTCCCCCGCAGTCGCTCCCTGCTCATGGACCGCGCCACCCTGGACGCCCACCGTCCCCTCTGGGGCCAGGAACCGGAAGACCGCCGCTTCCTCGGCGAACTCTCTAATCTCACCGCGCCGGAGCAGCACCTCTTTACCGCCCTCCGCGACGACATCGTGGGAACCCGCATCCGCCTGGAACAGGAGCGCATCGGTTTCCACTGGGTCCGCACCGCGGTCGGCATCCTGACACCACGATAGAGTCCCGCCGCCTTCGTCTCGTATGCAGTACGGTAGCCTTTCATGGCTGCCGTTTCTCACAGCCACTGAATTGCGCTGACGCCTACAGGCAACGTAGGCTGACATGAAAAATCGGCCAGACAGGGTAGGTGTTTGAACCGACTGGAACGCTTTGTCCGCATCGACCGGTTGCTGAAGCAATCGCGCCGGCCGGTGCCCATGCGACGGTTCATGGAAGAACTGGCTGCGTCCCGCACCACCATCACGCGGGACTTCGAGTACATGCGGGACTTCATGGGCGCGCCCATCATTTATGACCGCGAGGCCAACGGTCACCAGTACGACCCGGAGGCGGAAACCTTCGAACTTCCCGGGTTCTGGTTGAACCAGTCCGAGCTCTACGCCCTTCTGGCCACCGAGCACCTCCTGGAATCCGTACAGCCGGGGTTTCTCGCGCCCTACATCGGACCGCTCAAGGGCCGCGTACGCAAGCTGCTTGGCCAGAGTGGCCAGGGCGCCGATGCCGTGAGCCGCCGCATCCGGATGCTCGGGACCGGCCGCCGCAGCATGGATACCGACGGCTTCGGCATCATCGCGGAGGGCGTGCTGACAGGACGCAGGCTTGCCTTCCTGTACCACGGTCGCGCCCGAGACACTGTCACCCGCCGCGGGGTCCATCCGCTGCGGCTCATCAACCACCGCGGCAACTGGTACTTGCTTGGCGACTGCGAACAGGCTCGCGAGCACCGCCTGTTTTCGCTGGACCGCGTCACGCGCCCCGAACTGCTCGGCCCCGCTGTCAGCCGTCCGGAGGCCGAGATCGACCGGATTGTCGAGGCCAGCTACGGCAT
>SLSJ01000281.1 GCA_007130525.1 Ectothiorhodospiraceae bacterium
AGGCGCACTCCGGCATGGATGGTGAAGTAGTCCACTCCCTGTTCGGCCTGTTCGATCAGGGTGTCGCGGAAGATCTCCCAGGTGAGATCCTCGGCTTTGCCGTTCACCTTCTCCAGGGCCTGGTAGATGGGTACGGTGCCGATGGGAACGGGGCTGTTGCGAAGGATCCACTCGCGCGTTTCGTGGATGTGCTTGCCGGTGGACAGGTCCATCACCGTGTCGCCGCCCCACCGGATGCCCCAGACCATCTTCTCCACTTCCTCCTCGATGGAGGAGGTTACCGCCGAGTTGCCCAGGTTGCAGTTGATCTTCACCAGGAAGTTGCGGCCGATGATCATCGGCTCCAGCTCGGTGTGATTGATGTTGCAGGGGATGATGGCGCGACCGCGGGCGACCTCTTCGCGCACGAACTCGGGCGTAATTCGCTCGGGGATTTGGGCGCCGAAGCTCTCGCCCGCATGCCGCCTCAGCAGGCGCTTGTCCTTCAGTTCATCCAGACGCTGGTTCTCACGGATGGCGATGAACTCCATTTCCGGCGTGATGATGCCCTGACGGGCATAGTGCATCTGGGTTACGTTGCGACCGGCCCTTGCCCGGCGCGGCGGCCGGATGTGGGAAAAGCGCAGCCCGGCGGTGGCCGGATCCTCGGCCCGTTCCCGCCCGTACTCGGAACTCGGACCGCCCAGCACTTCGGTGTCACCCCGTTCCTCGATCCAGACCCTGCGCACTTCCGGCAGGCCTTGCAGCAGATCGATGGTCTGCGCCGGGTCAGTGTAGGGGCCGGATGTGTCGTATACGGTGATGGGAGGGTTTTCCTCGCGGCCCCGACTGCCGATGGTGGGGGACTGATGGATCTCGCGCATGGGCACGCGGATGTCCGGGCGGCTTCCAATTACGTAGACGCGCCGCGACCCGGGCAGCGGCGTGGTGACTTCGCGGCCCAGTTCGGTCGCCTGGTTGCTGGTAAATGCCTTGGTCTGTGTGCTCATCGCGTTCACACCTCGAAAGGAATCAGGTGACAAACACGAAGCGGAGAGCGGCGACGATGAGGATGTCATCGAAGCTTCCCTACACCGGTATTAACCGGATCAGGTTCGAAGGGTCTGTCTCAGCCCGTCAGGGAGCAGTTGCCTCCCCGGAGCACCCCCGCTTCGGCGCGGACGTTCCGCCGCGGGCAGCGCCGGGGACGGAAACGCAGCCCATAGGGTAGGACATTTGCCACAATCTGTCAGAAACCGTTGTCAACGATCAGGCACATTGCCGCCGGTGCGCGCGGTGATAGCCGCCGCCGAGTTTGGAAAAAGGCGTCCACCATGGCACTAGCCCGCGTATCTCACCGCCGTTCGTCGCGGGGGCGTCGAGATGCCGCTGTGACGGGGGGGCACGGACCGGAAGACGGCGAAGGCGTAGCTGATACTACGTCGAGCCGGCTGGAGGGAGTACGCCCCGATACAGCGAGCAGATCGGCGTGCGTAGTAGAAGGGCGGTGAGATAGGCGGGCTAGATGCGGATACCGACGGGCTCCGGTAAACAGGGGCCCGATACTGTCCGCCCGCAGAGTGATTCGATAACGTGCGGAAAAACCGGGGAAAGCAGCAGCCGTAACAGGGAGAGTCCACCATGAACCTCAGTATCCTGTTCCTGCTGGCGCTGACGCCGGTGCTCACCGTGTTCCTCTTCCTGGTAGTACTGCGCTGGCCCGCCAGGCACGCGATGCCGCTTGCCTACCTGGTGACGCTGCTGATCGCGCTGTTCCTGTGGGGTACCGATTTCAGCACCGCCATGGCGGCCTCGTTGAATGGCATCGTCACCGCGGCGAACATCCTCTTCATCGTCTTCGGCGCCATCCTGCTGCTGTATACCCTGCGTGAAAGCGGCGCCATTGCCACCATTCGTCAGGGCTTTACCGACATATCCCCGGACAGGCGGGTGCAGGCCATCATCATCGCCTGGCTGTTCGGGTCCATGATCGAGGGGGCATCGGGATTCGGCACCCCCGCGGCCATCGCGGCGCCGCTGTTGCTCGCTATCGGCTTTCCGGCAATGGCGGCGGTGTTGTGCGCGCTCGTCATCCAGAGCACCCCGGTGTCCTTCGGTGCCGTCGGCACGCCCATCCTGGTGGGCGTGGATTCCGGGCTGCGCGGACAAAGCGTGGTGGAGGAGTCCATTGGCACGCTGCCCATGTCCGACTATGTGGTTCAGATCGGCGTCAATGTCGCGCTGCTCCACGGCCTGGTAGGCGTGCTGGTCCCGCTGATCATGGCGGGCATGCTGACCCGGTTCTTCGGTGACCGACGCTCCTTCCGCGAAGGGCTGGGCATCTGGAAATTCGCTATTTTCGCAGCCGTGGCCTTCGTCGTACCTTACAACGTTGTCGCGAACATGCTCGGACCGGAGTTTCCCAGCCTGATCGGCGGCCTGGTGGGGCTCGCCATCGTGGTGCCGGCGGCCCGCGCGGGCTTCCTGATTCCCCGTGAGCGGTTCCAGTTTGCCGACGCGTCCGAGTGGGATCCGGAGTGGACCGGCAGTCTGGAACCCGTGAACGAACCGCCACCGGAGGAGCGTCCTTCCGGGCTGTTGAGCGCCTGGATGCCCTACGTGATCGTGGCGGTGCTGCTGGTACTCACCCGCACCGTGGACGGCATTGCGGGCGCCCTGCGGGCCGATGTGGTCACCATTGAACTGAGCGACCTGTTCGGAACCGGAATCGACGCCGTGTCGCAACCCCTCTACCTTCCCGGGTTCATGCTGCTGCTGGGCTCGGTGGCCACCTACTTCCTGCACGGCATGTGGCGGCGTCCCGGTTCCTACGGGGAGGCCTGGAAAGCGTCCGCGAAGATGATAGTCGGCGCCGGTGCGGCCTTGATCTTCGCCGTTCCCATGGTGCAGGTATTCCTCAATACCGATGCCGCGGTGCTCGCCGGGTCGGTGACCACCTACAGCATGCCGGAGATCATGGCCCTCGCGCTGGCGCGGGTGACCGGCGAGTTCTGGCCATTGCTGTCGCCGCTGATCGGAGCCCTCGGAGCGTTCATCGCCGGTTCCAACACGGTAAGCAACATGATGTTCTCGTTGTTTCAGTTTGCCACCGCCGACTCCATCGGCCTGGATGCAAACGGCGCCGCCGTCGTGGTCGCCTTGCAGGCGGTTGGTGGCGCCGCCGGCAACATGATCTGCGTGCATAACGTGGTGGCGGCCTGCGCAACGGTCGGGCTTCTGGGCCGCGAAGGGGTCCTGATCCGCAAGGCCCTGCTGCCCATGACCTACTATGTCGCGGCGGCAGGCGCCCTAGGCATGGCCATGATCTACAGCGATGCCTGGTATCTGGCCTGGCTGCTGGTTGTCGCGGGTTCGATCGGCTTCATGCTGACCAACCATGGGCGGCGGGCGCCTGCTGCCTGAGCCCGCGGCGCCGCGCGGTTCCGGGGTCAACGTTCAACGCGTAAGGCGCGATCAACTCATCGCCCGGGGAGCGGTTGGCGGGGATCCTTGCATGCTGTGCGCCCCTTTGTCGGCATCCATGAAATAATGGGCCCATGAACGAATCGGCATCACGGGGCGGTGGCATCCAGGTGCTTCGGCGCATGGATCAGTTGCTGGAGGTGCTGGCCAATAATGAACAGCCGGTCAGCCTGTCGCGGCTGGCCGAGGCGACGGGGCTTCACCCCTCCACCGTCCACCGCATCCTGGCCAGTCTCCAGGGTCCGGGATACGTTCAGCGCACCGGTACCGGACGCTACCGGCTGGGTGGGCGTGTGCTCGAACTGGCGGCGGGCATCGGCCCGCAGCTGGATGTCCGGCGCGAGTCGCTGCCGGTGATGGAGAAGTTGCGCAACCGGCTTGGGGAGACAGTCGTGCTGGCTGTCCGCGAACAGGACGAAGCCGTCTGCGTGGAACGCGTCCCGGGCAATCATTCTCTGCGGGTGGAGGTGGCCCCCGGCACCCGTGGCGCGCTGCATCTCACAGCCGCCGGAAAGGTCCTGCTTGCGGACGCAGGTCTGGAGGCCTGTAGCGAATACGCGCACTGTATTCGGCTGGCCGGCGGCACGCCACACGCGATTCGTGATCTGCCCCGGCTGCACCGGGAGGTCGAGCGGGTACAGCGCACCGGTTATGCAATGGACAGCGAAGAAAACGAGGTCGGTGTGGTCTGCATAGCCACACCCGTGCGCCAGGGCGGAGGACGAGTGCTCGCGGTGCTTGGTGTCTGTTCCCCTGCGAGTCGCCACCGCGATACCTGGATTCCGCATCTGCTGGAAGCAGGCCGCCGGATATCGAGGCAGTTGGGTTGGAAGGTGAAATAGCTGCAAGCGCCATGCGCGCCCGGGGGCGCGGTGTCCGGTGTTCAGGGACGGACGGCGTAGGAGCGCCGGCCTCGGCGCGAATGTCCCGGAGCGCCGGGCTCAGCCGACCAGAATGAGGTGGAGCCGGCGGGGGCCGTGGGCACCGAGTTGCATGGTCTGTTCCACGTCCGCGGTGCGCGACGGACCGGTGACCAGGTTGAGGGCGCGTGGCGGGAAACCGTCCCGCTTCCGCAGCAGCGTCCAGACATCTTCCATGTGATCCACCAGCCATTCCAACGGCAGCACAGCGATATGAACCTCCGACAGGAACGCGAGGGTGGCCGGCGCCCGGGGTCCGGACCAGAACACCAGCGTGCCGGTTTCCGCGATGGCGGCCTCGGCAATCGACAGGCCCACTGAAAGCCCGGGATCCGCCCGTTGCACGCACGCCACCTTGAATTGATCGGGCCACCGCAGTGTATCCAGCATGGGATGCGCGGCCAGTTGCAACTTCTGGCCGAGGCCGGCCCCGTGCAGGAAATCGACCGCGGCGCCACTGATGTCACCGGGACCGGACACCCGGCACCAGGTGCCGGCCGCCGCCTCGAAGCGTTCCGTGAAGCGCTGCAGGCGTTTCTCATCCCATGTCGGCCTTGGTGCCCGCTCGGACGCGTAGGCCGTGTCGCGCGCGGTGTCGGGATCCACAACGCTGTCGGCGTCACGCTTCAACGCCCGCCGCACGCGGCGCAGAATCTCCTCGCGTGCATGGTTCATCGCTCATTCCTCCGCTGGTATGCCCTCCAGGCGGACTGGAACGTCTGGCCCTGGGGCGCCGGCAGGTCACGAACCGAGGTCCATGCACCCGCCAGCGGCAGACGGCGGAAACGGCCGCGGCGTCGCCCGAGCAGTCCCAGCAGTCCGACCAGCGCGCGCGCGACGCCGTGGTAGAGCCGAGGCCGCCGTGCAAACATCCCCCAGAGCCGAAGCCCGTAGCGCGTGGTTGCCGGAGTGAGCCTCTGCGCGTTCTGCTCGCCGCGGAGTTCGCGGAGCAGGTCCGGGAGCGGGATCTTGACCGGGCAGACGCTCAGGCAGCGGCCGTTAAGGGTGCAGGCGTTGGGCAGATCGCGGGTTCGCTCCAGGCCTACGAACAGCGGTGTCAGCACCGAGCCCATGGGGCCCGGGTAGACCCAGCCGTAGGCGTGTCCGCCCACCGCGGCATAGACGGGGCAGTGGTTCATGCAGGCGCCGCAGCGTATGCAACGCAGCATGTCGCGGAAACGATTGCCGAGCATGCGGCTGCGTCCATTGTCCAGCAGTACCACGTGAAACTGCTCCGGGCCGTCGGGATCGTCGCTGCGTCGGGGGCCCGTGACCAGCGTGGTATACGCGGAGAGGTCCTGACCGGTGGCGCTGCGGCCGAGCAGGCGCAGCAGGTCCGTGGCGTCATCCAGGTCCGGCACCAGTTTCTCGATGCCGGCGATGGCGATATGGACGCGGGGAAGGGTATGGGTAAGGTCGGCGTTGCCCTCGTTGGTGACCAGGACGATGGATCCCGTCTCCGCCACCAGGAAGTTGGCTCCGGTAATGCCGACATCCGCGGACAGGAATTTCTGCCGTAGTACCGCCCGCGCCTCGTCGACCAGCTCCGGCACCTCTCGTAACGCCCTGGCCGCATCGCCGCCGTGGTGGTGGTCCCGGAACAGGTCCGAGATCTGCTGCCGGGTCTTGTGGACCGCAGGTGCGATGATGTGGCTGGGTGGCTCCTTGGCCAGCTGGATAATGTATTCGCCCAGATCGGTTTCAATCGCCTCCATGCCCGCGGCCTCGATGGCCGCGTTGATGCCGACCTCCTCACCGACCATGGTCTTGGCCTTGGTGACTCGGCAAGCGCCGGCCTGCCGGCAAATGGAGACCACTGTCTGCCGTGCCTGGTCCTCGTCCAGGGCCCAGTGCACGGTGCCGCCGGCAGCCACTACCTGGCGTTCGAAGCGTTCCAGGTACACGTCCAGGTGGGCCAGGGTATGATTCTTGATGCGCCTGCCTCGCTCCCGCAGTGCGTCGAAGTCCGGAAAGCGGTCGATGGACTTCTGGCGCTTGCCGACGAAACCGTCCCGGGCACGGCCAAGCGCCTCGCGCAGTTGCGGATCCCGCAGGGCGTCGCGGGCGCGTGTCTTGAATTCGTGGGCGTCGGATCTCACCGCTTGCGACCTTCGCCGATGGCCGGCTCGTCGCTCATGCCGGCAAGGACTTCGGCAACGTGGTAGGCGCGTACCTGCATACCCCGTCGATGCATGCGTCCGGCCATGTTCAGCAGACAACCGAGATCGCCGGAGAGCAGCGTGGAGGCCCCGGTATCGCGGATGGCGTCGAGCTTGTCATCGACCATGCGCTCGGAGATTTCCGGATACTTGACGCAGAAGGTGCCGCCGAAACCGCAGCAGACATCGCGGTCTTCCATCTCATGGAGGCGAAGGCCGTGCACGCCGGAAAGCAGTTTTCGCGGTTGCTCGCGGATGCCGAGTTCCCGCAGGCCGGAGCAGGAGTCATGGTAGGCGACACTGCCTTCGAAGGTCGTGTCCCGAGCTTCGAGGTCGGCCACCTCGGCGAGGAATCGCATCAGTTCCCAGGTGCGGTCGGCGAGGTCGCGCGCCGCCGCCTGCAGCGCCGGATCATGGCGCAGCAGATCCGGATAGTGAGCAATTATGGTGGCGGCGCAGGAGCCGGAGGGCGCAACCACGTAGTCGTATTCGGAGAATGTCCGGATCACCTGTGCGGCAAGGCCGGCGGCGGTGATGCTATCGCCGCTATTGTAGGCGGGCTGGCCGCAGCAGGTCTGTGCCTCGGGCACCTCGACGCGGAAACCGGCCCGTTCCAGCAGGTGCACCGCGGCGAAACCCACCGAGGGCCGGAACAGATCCACCAGGCAGGTCACGAACAGCGCCACGGTCGTCCCGGCGCCGTGCCGGATTTGTTCGTTCATGCTGAGTCTCCGCTTTTCAGTGCCTCGCGATCCTTGAATTCATCCTAACTCGACCGCAGTCAATTCCGTGTATCCGTCAAGTGATCGGGAGGTCGTCCGATGGAACTGACCAGCAAGACCTGCACTCCATGCAGAGGCGGTATCGATCCCATGGATCGCCACACGGCCGAAACGATGCTCGACCAGATCCCGGGCTGGGAACTCACCAACGAGGGGAGACGCCTGGAACGCAGCTTCAGGTTCGGCAACTTCGTGGAGGCCAATCGTTTCGCCGACCGGGTCGGTGAACTGGCCGAATCCGAAGGCCATCACCCGGAGATCACCTTCGGTTACGGCTATGCCAAAGTCGCCGTCTGGACCCACAAGATCGGCGGGCTCCACGAAAACGACTTCATCTTCGCCGCGAAGACGAACGAAATTGCGGCGTAGCCGCGATTTCGAGCTACAAGCGCCGAGCACTGAGCGCCAAGGCTGCGGGGCGTGACTTCCTTGGCGCTCGGCGCTCGGTAGTGCTTTCAACTCTCTCGATTCCACTCGCCCGAGCGGCCGCCGCTCTTGTGGAGAAGCCGGACATCGGTGATCTGCATGCCCCGGTCCAACGCCTTGCACATGTCATAGACGGTGAGGAGTGCGGCCTGCACGGCATGCAGCGCTTCCATTTCAACGCCGGTCCGCTCCACGGTTACCGCCTCGGCGCGGCAGTGCAGTCCCTCGCTATCGTTCCGCGGTACGATCACCACCTCGGCATGGGTCAGTGCTATGGGGTGGCACAAGGGAACGATCTCCGACGTCTTCTTGGCTGCCATCAGCCCGGCGATTCTCGCCACGGCGAGGACATCGCCTTTCTCGATCTGCTGGTCAAGAATGGCCTTGAGCGTCTCGGCGTGCATGAGAATGCTGCCCTCCGCGATCGCCACCCGGCGCGTGGCCGCCTTGTCGCCGACGTCGACGATGTGCACTTCGCCGGTTGAGGTGAGGTGTGGCAGTCGGGTCATGACCGATTCTCCTCCAGCATGTTGGGCACTGCGTCGTTATAGTGTTGGAAAGCGTCACCTCCCGGCAAGGAGGAGTATCGCGTGCGGTTACCGGTAACACTGTCCCTCCTGATCCTGCTCCTGGGCGGATGTGCGGTCAGCCCCGCCCCAATAGAGGTGCCGGAGGGCGCCGATGCCTCCGATGAAGCGTGTGTCGACCTGTACCAGCGCATGGATGCCGTGGTCGTGGAGGCGCGCGTGCGTGACGGCGGTGGTGCGCCCGTCCCGGGGTATCCGTGGTTGCGCAGCTCGCGGTTCATTCAGGCCATTGCGGCCGATCTGGAGCCGGCGGACTACCTGGCTGCGTTGCTGGAACATGACCGCCGGGCGCGCTGGCTGGAGTTGTCGAACCTGCCGGGGCCGGTGGCAGATTCCCTGGTCAAGCAATTGCCGGAGGATGATGCCGGTTCGGCCGTCGTGCGGTGTGGAGAACAACTCACCGCGCGCCTGCTGGAGACGGATTCCACGCTCAAGACGATACGGCGCGCGGCCGTCGTGCCGGATGAATACGTAACCTGGCGCCGCTGGGCCGGTGTATACCCGATCAGTCGCTTCTTCATACTCGGCGGGGTGGCCATCTGGCAGCACGGTACCCGCAACGAATTCGTGGCCCGTGCACCGGCAACGCCCGCCGGTGTGCGCTTCGAGCCGGCCTGGGAAGGGGTGCTGGTGAACAGGCCGGAACTGGCGGATCTGGTACGGGATGCGCCGCGCGATTCGCTGGGCCGCCTGCAGCTCACCGACACCGAGCGGGACACGCTGCTCGCAGCCCATGCACCGGTGATCGAACTGGACAAGGATGCCGGGTACAACCGTATCGGTGAGCCGCTGTGGCAAGCGCCCGGGCTGCCCACCGTCAACGTGGCGCGGCCACTGGTATACACCGCGGTTACACATACCCGTTTCGCCGGCGAGACCGTAGCACAGCTCAACTACGTATTCTGGTTCTCGTCGCGGCCGAAGTTGAATGTCCTGGATTTGCTCGGCGGGCGACTGGACGGCATGCACCTGCGCATCACGCTGCACAACTCGGGCGAGCCCATGCTGCTGGAGAGCATGCACAACTGTGGTTGCTACCATCAGTACTATCCGCTTTCCGGTCTGCAGGCGCGGGATTCCCCGGGATACGCCGAACCACCCCTGGTGCTGCCGTCGCCCGGCCCGCTGGAGGCGGACGAGCGACTGGTGGTGCGCATGCTTGATCGCAGCCATTACGTGCGCCGCGTGTATCGCATGCCAGCGGTGCCGGGCCGGGGGATACGCTACGTGATGACGGACTATGATGAACTGCGGAGTCTCCCGGTGGGCGACGGCAGAAGGAGTCTGTTCGACGAGGACGGTCTGGTCACGGGCAGCGAACGCGACGAGAGAATGCTGTTCTGGGTGTCCGGGGTTCCGAATTCTGGTGCCATGCGCCAGATGGGACGCCATGTCACGGCTTTCGTGGGGCGGCGCCATTTCGATGCTCCGGACCTGCTGGACCGGGTATTCCGTCCGGTGCCGGAAGTGATGTTGCTCCCCGAGTATCCATGGGAAATAATGCCGTATCCGTGGGAATGGATGCCGTGGAGCCCCCCGCCATGGAGCAGCCCGGATATGAACATGCGGTGATTGGCCCGACACGGGAGCATGTCGGGCCGTCGAAGGGAGATCGCCTCATGCGCATGATCGTGTCGTTCGCAAGCCTGTTGCTGTTAATTGTGCTGCTTGCGGGCTGTGCCTCGTCGCCGCCCGCGCCGGTCAGTGATCGCGACACCTTGCAGCCGGCGGAGCGATCGTCGCCGGCGGTGTCCGGTGCCGTGCCGGGGCAGAAGATATTGCGCACCGCCGAGCACCAGATCGGCACCCCGTATCGATACGGTGGCTCGCATCCGGACCGTGGTTTCGATTGCAGCGGGCTGGTGGCCTGGAGTCATGGCCGTCACGGTATCGAAGTGCCGCGGACCGCCCACGCCCAGAGTCGCAAGGCCTCTCCGGTCGATCCTTCACAGTTGACCGAAGGTGACCTGGTGTTCTTTCGCTTTGGCGGGCAGCGTGTTTCCCATGTCGGTATCTACGCCGGAGACGGGCGCTTCCTGCATGCCCCGAAAAACGGCGGTCACGTCTCCTACGCGGCCCTGGATGATCCCTACTGGCAGCGTCATCTGGCAGGGGCCGGGCGGTTCGCAGGCCGTGACTGAGCGCCGTAGCCCGCATATCTCACCGTCGTTCGTCGCGAGGGCGTCGAGATGCCGCTGTGACGGGGGCACGGACCGGAAGACGGCGAAGGCGTAGCTGACACTACGTCGAGCCGGCTGCAGGGAGTACGCCCCGTCACGGCGAGCAGATCGGCG
>SLSJ01000232.1 GCA_007130525.1 Ectothiorhodospiraceae bacterium
AGCGCCGAGCGCCAGGACCCCATCGGCCAGGGGGCTGGCCTCCTACATCGGGGTTGGCCCGCGTTTCTCACCGCTCTCGCCGCCGTTCGTCGCGAAGGCGTAGCTGAACACTACGTCGAGCCGGCTGCAGGGAGTACGCCTCGACACGGCGAGCAGCTCGGCGTGCGTAGTAGAAGGGCGGTGAGAAATGCGGGCTTAGAGCCCGTACCGTGTCCTCGCCGCCTCCAGGATCAGTCGCAGCAGTCCGGCGTAGTCATGTCCCGCCCAGCCGGCCATGATCGCCATCTTGCCGTCGTGGGTCCAGGTGGGGCTTGCATTGGCGTCCAGCAGCCGCGGCACACCGTCAGCGCCCGCCCGGAAGTCGATGCGCGCGTAGTCCCGTAATCCCAGCCGCTCGAAAATCCAGGTGGCATGTTCGATCATGGCAGCCTCGGTGGTGGGCTCCAGCTCGGCCCGGAGAAAACGCAAGTCCTGCCAGTACGGGGAGTCCGGATCCGCCTTGGATTCGTAGGGAAGGATGGGCGGCAGCGACGGATCAAGCCTTCTGAAATCGATCTCCAGCACCGGCAGCACGGTAAATCCGGATTCCGGGTTGCCGACCAGCCCGAGCGTGTATTCGGGGCCGGTCAGGAAATCCTGGATCAATGCCCACGGGTGGGGTGTTGCGCTCGCCGCGGCAAGCCGGCGCAGGCAGGCTTGCGCTTCCACGGCATCGTAAACCACCGAATCCGGGGTGACGCCGACGCTGCCGTATCCTTCATTGGGCTTGATGATGGCCGGATACAACTCGGGCAGCACCAGGGGGTCGGCCGTGAGATCCACGAACGTCTCGTTCGGCACGGGGATGCCGTGCTGCATCGCCAGCAGCCGCACGATCGCCTTGTCCCTGGAAACCGCCATGCTGCCGGGGGTGGCGCCGGAGTATGGAATCTCCAGCAGTTCGAGGAGCGCCGGGATGTTCGGTTCGTTGTGCTGCAGGTTGCGGTAGCCCGTGTCACAGAAATTGAGTGCCAGGTCCGGTGGTTGGTCACGGAGTCGTTCGATCAGACGGGCATGGTCATTGAATAGGCGCACGTGATAGCCGTCCAACGTGTTAACCGCGTCCACAGCCCGCCGGACTGCCTCGATGTCGGCAGGGCCGAATCGGCCATCGACGTTGTAGGCATAGGGCAGGTCGGGGTCGCCGCTGAGCACGCCGATGGTCAGACTGGCGGTTGGAGGCATGGTTCTGTCTCCGCGCGGGCCTGGCGCCAGTATAATTGCCTCGGGGAATAGCGGCATGACAGCGCGCAGGGCCGGGTCATCCGTCCGTCAGGTGCCTACGGCAAACGGACCGAAACGGAGGCGTTCGGCCTCATCGAGTTCCGTCAACACCAGCCGTAGCTGAAGCCGTGGTTGCCCGAACAGTGGGCTCATCCGCAGAAAGTCCTGCCGCTCCCGCCAGAATCGCTCGCCGCGCGTTTCGCGGCGTGGCGGCTCCATCTCGTAAAACAGCACCGCACGGTAGGTTTCACCGGGGGCGAGGATGTGTTCCCGAAGCGAGAGCCCTTCGAAGAAGCGCCAGATCGCTTCCGCCTCCTCGGCGCGCCCCCTGAATCGGCGCTGTTCCAGATAAACCGTAACCTCCTGCAAGGGCAAGGGGTCGTGTATCTGCCGGCCTTCCAGCAGGAGCACATCCTCGGGACGCACCGAGATCCGCCCCTCGCCGCGGTTGGACACGATGATCTGCACCGGAAGGATGTAATGGCCGGGAAGGTCCACCCCGAAATACCGTTCCGACCGGCGGCGATCCCTGATCTCGTCCACGGCGACAGTAACGCCTTGGCGGACATCGGCCGTGGGATAAAGATCCGCCTCCCGTTCGGGCAGTTCATATACGTGTACCGGGGTCCGGGCGCAGGCCGTCAGCAGCGCCAGGGCGCAAAGAACAAGGAAGAAAGGTGTCCAACGGGAACCGGGACCGGCGTGCGAGAAAGGGCCCGCGGAAACCGTCGTCGCCGCGCAGGAAACGCGCCGAGCGGTGGTACGGAGAGCCCGATCCGGGCGTTGGCACATCATCACCGCCCCACCCTTGATGGCTGACCCTGCGACGGGGGTCCGATCCGGATCCTGCGGCAGGTCATGGGAACAGCTTTGCTACTTAACGAATAGCACTGGTTGGTCCAGCCGTCCATGAGTCAGCCGGCGTAGCGGAATTCGGACGAGCATCCCGGAGGTGGCAGAGGTCGCAAGCTGAGTCTGCTGCCCCGACGCCCGGTTACAGCCTTTCAATGTGCGTGATCATGCGCTTGCGCATTTCCTCGTCGGGAAGCCCACCCACGGCGGCGCCCATGTTGTCCGCCATGTGGCGGGCACGGCTGGTGGCGGGCGTTGCGACAGTGACGGCCGGGTGCGCGAGCACGAACTTGAGGAAGAACTGCGCCCAGGAATGCGCGCCGAACTCCGCCGCCCAGTCCGGCGCCTCGTGCCCGCGAACACGGTCCCACAGTCGTGTGCGCCCGAACGGCGCGTACACCAATACGCCGATCCCGCGTTCCCGCGCAAGCGGCAGGATGTGTTCCTCCATGGTGAGGTTGTCGATGGCGTAATCGATGCCGATGAAATCGAGCGGCTCGCGCTGCATGATCCGCTCGAGCTCCGGGTACTGGCGGGGAAAGGTGGTGGTAACGCCGATGTA
>SLSJ01000230.1 GCA_007130525.1 Ectothiorhodospiraceae bacterium
ATATGGACGCGGAACTGACGGACGGAATCCCGAACCGCACTTTCCGCAACAGCCAGTACGCATTGTTCGTCGAAGACGAGTGGCGTATGACTCCCGGCCTGACGCTCACATCCGGGCTGCGATACGAGGACAATGACACCGCCGGAAGCGAACTTGCTCCGCGCGGCTACCTCGTCTGGAACACGACGGATCGCATAACCCTGAAAGGTGGCGTTGCCCGGGGATTTCGCGCACCGTTTCTCGAGCAGCTGGAGGACGGTGTAATCGGTTTCGGGGACCAGGGACAGACGGCGCTCTTCGGCAACCCCGATCTGCGGGCGGAAACCAGCACCAACTACGAGATCTCCGCAATCTATGACAACCGCCGCAACTTTTTCGGCCAGGTCACCCTCTTCCATATCGACCTGAGCAATCGCATAGAGCGTCCCACGGCGGCGGATGGTACCACCCAGGAGTTCGCGAACGTGGGCGAGGCCGTGATCCAGGGTGTGGAATTCGGTGTCAGCTACCAGTTTCTCGAGGCCTGGAACATCTCCGGAAACTACACCTACATCGACAGTGAAGACAGGCGCAGCGGGGTGGAGGGCATCAACCGTGGAGACCCGCTGTTCAGCGTTCCCGAGCACAGTGTCAACGCGAGGCTTGGCTGGCATGCAACACCCGCACTGGAAACGTTCATGACCATGGAATACCGGAGCAGCCGGTTTCGTCCGGACAGTTTCCATGAGCCGCATCTGGGCGGCGGCGCGCAGGGTGCCGCGGAAGCGCTGGGCGACTTTCGGAGCTTCACCGTGTTCAGTCTCGGCGCGAACTACCGCTTTTCCGAGAATGTCCGGATGACGGGTGAGGTGCTCAATCTCTTCGACAAGGATTTCAACAATTACAAGCCGTATCCGCTACGCAATGATCCGGATACCATCGCCTTCAGCAACGTCTACAACCACATCTACGAGCCACGCCGGCTGTTCCTTTCCATGACCGTGGACTTCTGACCCGGTCTCTGTTCCGCGCAAGAAAGAGGTCGCCCCTGCTGCAGGGGCGGCCTGTTCTGTGTGAGGCGGGAGTCGCCCCGATCAGGCGGCCTGGGATTGCGCCGCCAGGTTGCGCAGCACGTAATGCAGAATGCCGCCGTTGTGGAAGTATTCCCATTCCTTGGGTGTATCGATGCGCACGACGGCCTCGAATGTGCGCGACTTGCCATCGTCGGTGGTGGCAGTGACCTCCACGGTTTTCGGTTGGCCTTCCAGGGTACTGAAGGTGAACGATTCGTGTCCGGTGAGGCCGAGGCTCTCCGCACTCTCGCCGTTCCTGAACTGTAGAGGGAGCACGCCGAAGCCCACCAGGTTGGAACGGTGGATGCGTTCGAAGCTCTCGGCGATGACCGCCCGGATGCCCAGCAGGTTTGTGCCCTTCGCAGCCCAATCACGGCTGGAACCGGTGCCATACTCCTTGCCCGCCAGTACCACCAGTGGCGTGCCGTTCTCCCGGTATTTCTCGGCGGCATCGAAGATGCTCATGACCTCGCCGCTGGGCACGTGGGTGGTCCAGCCGCCCTCGGTCCCGGGCGCCATCTTGTTGCGCAGGCGGACATTGGCGAAGGTGCCGCGCATCATCACCTCGTGGTTTCCACGGCGGGAACCGTAGGAGTTGAACTCTCGCGGTTCCACGCCCTGATCCTGCAGGTAGCGACCAGCCGGGCTGTCCGGCTTGATGGCGCCCGCGGGAGAGATGTGGTCAGTGGTGATGGAGTCGCCCACGAAGACCAGGCAGCGGGCATCGCGAATGTCGGAAACCCCGGGTTCTTCCATGCCCATGCCTTCGAAGTAGGGTGGGTTGGCGATATAGGTGGACGGCGCCCAGTCGTAGTTCTCGCTTTCCGAGATCTCGATGCCCTGCCAGTTCCGATCGCCCGCAAAGACGTCCGCGTACCGCTCCTGGAACATGGTGCGGCTGATGTTCGCGCCCACCACCTCCGCGATTTCGGTCTGGCTCGGCCATATGTCCTTCAGGTACACGTCGTTGCCGTCACTGTCGATGCCGAGCGGTTCGGACGTGAGGTCGGTCTGCATGGTTCCGGCCAGCGCATAGGCCACCACCAGCGGTGGCGAGGCCAGCCAGTTGGTGCGGACGTCGGGGTGCACCCGACCTTCGAAATTTCGATTCCCGGAGAGGACCGAGGCCACCATCAGGTTGCCGTCCTTGATGCCGTCGCTGACGGCCTCCGGCAGCGGTCCGGAATTGCCGATGCACGTGGTGCAGCCGAAGCCGGCGACATTGAAGCCGAGGGCATCCAGGTGCTTCAGAAGACCGGCCTTCTCCAGGTAGGCGGGAACCACCTGGGAGCCGGGGGCAAACGACGTCTTCACCCACGGCTTGACCTGGAGGCCGCGCTCACGGGCTTTCTTCGCCACCAGCGCCGCTGCCACCAGCACCGCGGGATTGGAGGTGTTGGTGCAACTGGTGATGGCGGCGATGACCACGTCTCCGTGATTGAGCGTGACCTTCTCGCCTTTCACCTCGATCTCCACGGCGCCCTTGTCGTAGTCGATCTGGCCGCCGATGGCGGTATCGCCGCCCTCGTTGATGAAACGCTCCTCTTCGTTGCTGTGATGCTCATCCATGAACGCCTGCAGGTTGGAGAGGAAGGTCTGTTTGGCGTTCTTGAG